>MUNB01000193.1 GCA_002154345.1 Streptomyces griseus | reverse complement strand
GTGGCGACGCAGGCGGCGTTCGCCGCTTCGTACACGACGAAGTCGCGGGTCTCCAGGGGTGTTCCGGTGATCACGGTGAAGCCGAACTCCGCCCCGGTCGAGCCGGCTGCGGCCGCGGGTGCTGTGGAGGCTCTGTCGGTGTCGTTCGGTGCGAGCGCGACGGGTACGAAGGTGACCTCGCGTACGGCGCGTGAGTCGACGGGTCGTCCGGAGCTGACGGAGGCGGCGATCGTGGTCTCGGGTGGCCGTGGGGTCAACGGGGCGGAGAACTTCCCCGTGATCGAGGCGCTCGCGGACTCCCTGGGTGCCGCGGTGGGTGCGTCGCGTGCGGCGGTGGACGCGGGCTGGTATCCGCACACCTCGCAGGTCGGGCAGACGGGCAAGTCGGTCTCGCCGCAGCTGTACATCGCTTCGGGTATCTCGGGGGCGATCCAGCACCGGGCGGGTATGCAGACCTCGAAGACGATCGTCGCGATCAACAAGGACGCCGAGGCCCCGATCTTCGAACTCGTCGACTACGGCGTCGTCGGTGACCTCTTCGCCGTCGTTCCCCAGCTCACCGAAGAGATCAACACCCGCAAGGGCTGATCGCTCGTACCACCCCGTCCTGGGCCGCACGGTGAACCCACCGTGCGGCCCAGGGCCGTTCCGGGCGACCATTGACGCAGGTCGAGCGGCCTTATAACTTCACTATACGGATTGTTGATTCCGGGAAGCGGAAACAGCGAGAGCGTGGAGGGTACGGTCATGGGTCAGCAGGAGAAGGTGGCAACGAGCCTCGCCGGTGCGGTCAGCGAGGAGATCAGCGCCTCCCTCACGGCGGTCGACGCGGAGCTCGCCCGTCGCTACCCGGGCGATCCCGGCACCCGTCAGCCCGTGCACACCGTCTATGTGCCCGGTGACGTCTTCGAGCCCGGCACCCTGCGCTCCTGGGGCGACCAGGCGTTGGCCGCCCTCGACGAACACGCCCCCGACGCCGCCGCGTTCGCCGCCGTCCTCGGCATCCCCGAGGAACTGGCCGGGCCGGTCCACGACCGCGTACGCGCCAAGCTGGAGCGCGAGCCCGTGGAGGACCTGCGCATCGACTTCGAGGACGGCTACGGCCCCCGCCCGGACGCCGAGGAGGACGAGGCCGCCGCCCGCGCCGCCCGGCTGGTCTCGGAGGCGTACGCGAACGGCACCGCCGCCCCGTACATGGGCATCCGCATGAAGTGCATGGAGGCCGGTGTCCGCGACCGGGGCATCCGTACCACCGACGTCTTTCTCACCGGCCTCATGGCGGCGGGCGGGCTCCCCGAAGGGCTCGTGCTGACCCTGCCGAAGGTCACGTACCCCGAGCAGGTCACCGCCTTCGTCCAACTCCTCGAAGCCTTCGAGAAAGCCCACGGCCTGGACGCCGGACGGATCGGCTTCGAGATCCAGATCGAGACCAGCCAGTCGATCCTCGCCGCCGACGGGACCGCCGCCGTCGCCCGCATGATCGACGCCGCGCGGGGCCGGGCCACCGGACTGCACTACGGCACCTTCGACTACAGCGCCTGCGTCGGCGTCAGCGCCGCCTACCAGGCCAGCGACCACCCGGCCGCCGACCACGCCAAGGCCGTCATGCAGGTCGCCGCCGCGGGCACCGGCGTACGCGTCTCCGACGGCTCGACCAACGTCCTGCCCGTCGGCCCGACCGAGCAGGTCCACGAGGCCTGGCGGCTCCACTACGGCCTCACCCGCCGCGCTCTGGCCCGCGCCTACTACCAGGGCTGGGACATGCACCCCGGCCACCTGCCGACCCGCTACGCGGCCGTCTACGCCTTCTACCGCGAGGGCCTGGAGCCCGCCGCCGCGCGCCTCGCCGCCTACGTGGCCAAGGCGGGCGGCGACGTCATGGACGAGCCCGCCACCGCCAAGGCGCTCAGCGGCTACCTGCTGCGCGGCATCGACTGCGGCGCGCTGGACACCGCCGAGGTCGCCCGGCTGACCGGCCTGACCCGCGCGGACCTGGACGCCTTCGCCTCGCCGCGCCGGGGGGACCTGACGGTCACCGCTCCGTAGGACGGCGCCAGTAGGCGTCGCGCCCCGGCGGTACGGCCGGTCCCGCCGGGGTGTGCAGGCCGGCGACGGGCAGTGTGCGCTGCCCGCCGCGTACCGGCAGCTTCACCACGCGGTCATTGTCGAAGTCCGCGATGTACAGCGCGCCCGCCGGGTCGAAGGCCAGGCCGTACGGGGAGTTGAGCCCGGTCGCCGGAACGGTCCGCTGCGGCCCGCCGCCCGCCGGCAGCTCCACCACCCGGTCGTTGAAGCTGTCGGCGATGTAGAGGTCGCCGTTCGCCGTCAGGGCCAGCCCGATGGGGCGGGAGAGGCCGATGGTGTCCACGGTGACCTGCGGATCTCCGTCCCCCGGCAGCCGTGCGACCGGTTGTCGCCCGTGTCGGCGATGTAGAGGTCCCCGGAGGCGTCGAGCGCCGTCCCGGTCGGGCGGGTCAGGCCGTCGGCCGGGACCGTGACCGGATCGCCGCTGCCGGGCGGCAGCCGCAGCACGGTGTTGTCGGTGTGGTCGGAGATGTACAGGGGCGCCGCGCCGTGCGCCGGAGGGTGCCCTTCCGCCGTCCGGGGCGTGGCGAGGCGATCGGCGCCGCGCACAGCAGCAGCGCCGCCGCCAGCACCGGGAGCCGCCGGCGCGGCCGCCCGTGGACCGGCTTCGGGACGTCCGCCCCCGGCCCTGATTCGGCGGACACGCCCTCTCAGGCGCCGCCCGCCGACGTCAGGAATCGCCCGCGCCGATGCGGAGGCACCACGCCACGGCGGGCCGGGCGGCCACACCAACGGCCCCGGACGCCCTCGTCGTACCCCGCGAAGGTCCTCAGGCGTCCCGGCGGGCGGCCGCGCCGCCACGGGCGCGGTAGGCGCGCATCTTGTGCCGCGCGCCGCACACGTCCATGTCGCACCACAGGCCGTTCGACGACGGCGCCCGGTCGTAGAAGACCCAGCGGCACTCCGGAGCCGCGCAGGCCTTGAGGCGGGTGGCGTGACGCCCGGTCAGGCCGTGGAACAGGAGGGCTTCGAGCACCGGGCGCATCACCTGCGCCACCGCCCCGCCGGAGGCCGGCCGCAGGGTGAGGGCGCCGTCGGGGCGTACGGCCGGAGCGCCCGCGACCGTGGCGACGAGCCGGTTGAGGGCGTCGACCGCCTCCGGTGAGGTCCGCTCGACCAGGAAGGCCCGCACGGTCTCCCGGGCCTCCGCGAGCGACGTCAGGTCTCCGGGGTCGCTCAGGGCCGGGAAGCCGTGTGCACCGAGCCACCGGGCCGCCGACTCCGGCCGGGCGAGGTCGTCCTCGCCATGGAGGTGGGTGGCGGTGTTGCAGAACTCCTCGACGAGTCCGAGCTCCGCGGGTGCAGGGTTCCTTCGCATGATCACCACTTTACCAACGTTACCGACAAACGGCTTGTGCTGGTAACGTCGAAAGTCCGAGGGGGTCCGCCCCTCCCACCCGCAGCTCAGGAGGCACACCATGAACGGGCAGCTGACCAGGACGTTCGAGACTCCGGACGGGGCGGTGCGCTGGGACGTGACGGGGAAGGGGGAGCCGCTCGTCCTGCTGCACGGCACCCCGTTCTCCTCGATCATCTGGCGCGACATCGCACCGGCGCTCGCCCGCGACCACCGTGTCCACCTCTTCGACCTGCTCGGGTTCGGGCAGTCGGAACAGCGCGACGGGCAGGACGTCGGCCCGGCGGCGCAGGCCAAGGTGTTCACCCGGCTGCTGGAGCACTGGGGCCTGGAGCGCCCGCGCGTCATCGCCCACGACATCGGCGGGACCGTGGCCCTGCGGGCGCTGCTCCTGGAGGGGGCGCGGTACGCGGACCTCACCCTGGTGGACGCGGTGGCCTGCGGTGAGTGGGGCACCGGACTCTTCCGGCTCATCCGGGAGAACGCGCGGCTCTTCGAGCAACTCCCCGGCTACGCCCACGAGGCGCTGGTCGAGAGCCATCTGCGCCACGCCACCCACACCGGCTACCGGCCCGACGTGCTGGCCGCCCATCTCGAACCCTGGCGCGGCGAGCGCGGCCGGGCCGCGTACTACCGCCAGTACCGGCAGGCCGAACAGGCCGACACCGACGCGTTCCAGCATCTGCTGGGGACCGTGCCGGTGCCGACCCGGATCATCTGGGGCCGCGAGGACCGGTTCCTGCCGGCGCCCTTCGCCGAGCAGCTGCACGCCCTGATCCCGCACTCCGAACTGCACTGGATCGAGGGCGCGGGCCACACCGTGCAGGAGGACGCCCCCGCGCAGCTGCTGGCCCTGCTGACCCGGGAGTTCCGGCCGGTCGGCGCAGAGGCCTGACGGGTCTGACGGAGGCCGGCGAGGGGGCTGACGGGGCTGAAAGGGGCCGTAGCGGCCCCGACGGGGCTCAGGCGGGGGGCAGTTCGCCCGAGCCGCGCGGGATCAGCGTCGTCGGCAGCTCCACCCGTGCCGTGGCGTGGTCCGCCCCGTCGAGGCGGCGGAACAGATGCTCGGCCGCGGTCCTGCCGACCGCCGCCGCGTCCTGCGAGATCACGGTGATGCCGAGCAGATCGGCCAGCTCGATGTCGTCGAACCCGACCAGCGCCACCGGCCGTTCCCGCTCCGCGATCACCCGGACCGCCGTCACCGTCACCCGGTTGTTGCCCGCGAACAGGGCGGTGACCGGCTCGGGCCCGGCGAGCATCTCCTCCACGGCGGCCCGCACGCGCTCCGGCTCGGTGGAGCCGAGGGAGACCCAGTCGTCCTCGACGGTGATGCCCGCCTCCCGCATGGCGGTGTGATAGCCGCGCAGTCGCTCGGTGGCCGTATGGATCCGCGGCTGGTCGCCGATGAAGCCGATCCTGCGGTGACCGTGCGCGATGAGGTGCGCCACGCCCTCCCGGGACCCGCCGAAGCTGTCGGAGAGCACCATGTCGACGTCCACATGGCCCGCCGGGCGGTCCACGAAGACCGTGGCGATGCCCGCCTTGATCTCCGGCTCCAGATAGCGGTGGTCGTCGCCCGCCGGGATCACGATCAGTCCGTCCACGCGGCGGGCGCACAGCGCCAGCACCAACTCCTGCTCCCGCTCCGGATCCTCGGCGCTGGAACCGTTGATCAGCAGTGCGCCGTGCGCGCGGGCGACTTCTTCCACCGCGCGGCTCAGCGGACCGTAGAACGGGTCCGCCAGATCCTCCAGGACCAGTCCGATGGATGCCGTACGGCCCTTGCGCAGCACGCGGGCGCTGTCGTTGCGGCGGAAGCCGAGCGCGTCGATCGCCTCCTGCACGCGCCGCTCGGTGTCGGGCGTGACGCCGGGCTCGCTGTTCACCACCCGGGAGACCGTCTTCAGGCCGACTCCGGCGCGGGCCGCCACGTCCTTCATGGTCGGCCGGTTGCCGTAACGGGTCTCGGAATGACGGGCGGTCCGGTCCACGTGCGCTGTCCTGTCGTCGGATACGGGCGGGGCTGCGGGTGCTCCGGCCGGGCCGGGCGGGGCCCGACTGGGGGCGCCGCGGGGGCGATCGGAGGCTGTGGCGTCGAGCATAGGCCCTGGACAACGTTGTCAACAGAATGGAGACTGTGCAGACTATGGACGGAACCCGCAGGTCCCGCCCCTTCACCGATCCGGAGAGCCCACACCGATGCATACCGACCTCGTCGCCGCGCTCGACATCGGCGGCACCAAGATCGCCGGAGCGCTGGTGGACGGCGACGGATCCCTCCTCGTACGGGCGCAGCGGCCGACGCCCGCCCGGGAGGGCGCCGAGGCGGTCATGGGGGCGGTGGACGAGGTGCTGGGCGAGCTGATGGCCTCGCCGCTGTGGGGCAGAGCCGGTTCCGTGGGCATCGGCAGCGCCGGTCCGGTGGACGCCGCCGCCGGCACCGTCAGCCCGGTCAACGTCCCCGGCTGGCGGGACTTCCCGCTGGTGGAGCGGGTGCGCAAGACGGCGGGCGGGCTGTCGGTCGCGCTGGTGGGAGACGGGGTCGCGATGACGGCCGCCGAGCACTGGCTCGGCGCCGCCCGTGGCTACGACAACGCGCTCTGCCTCGTCGTGTCGACGGGCGTCGGCGGCGGCCTCGTCCTCGGCGGCACCCTGCGGCCGGGCCCCTCGGGCAACGCCGGCCACATCGGCCATATCAGCGTCGACCTGGACGGCGACCCGTGCCCCTGCGGCGCGCGCGGCTGCGTCGAGGGCATCGCCAGCGGCCCCAACATCGCCCGCCGCGCCCTGGAGAACGGCTGGCGGCCCGGACCGGACGGCGACGCGACGGCTGCCGCGGTGGCCGTCGCCGCCCGCGCCGGGGATCCGGTCGCCGTCGCCTCCTACGAGCGCGCGGCCCAGGCGCTGGCCGCCGGTATCGCCGCCACCGCCACCCTGGCGGACCTCGACATCGCGGTGGTCGGCGGCGGCGTGGCCGGAGCCGGCGACGTGCTCTTCGTGCCGCTGCGCCGCAGTCTGCGCGAGTACGCCACGCTCTCCTACCTCCGGCGGCTGACCGTGGCGCCCGCCGTGATGGGAACCGACGCGGGTCTGGTCGGGGCCGCCGCGGCGGCCATCGCGCTGCGCTAGCCGCCGGGGCCGCAACGGTTTCCAGGGGACGCCCGGTTCGTCAGGCCGGGCGCCCCCTGGGGCATCTCCCGGGCACGCTCCCGTCCACCGCGCGCGCCCCCGCCGCAGGGTCCCGCGCGGCCTCCGTCGCACGGCGCGCCCCGGGTCTTTTCGGCCTTCGATCGCCCCGGGCGACCGCATCCGGTCAACGCCGTCGCCGTCGCGGGGTTTCCGCGGCAGGGTGTTGCGGGCAAGCCACAGGGGGCTACGGAAGAGGGGGAACCGTGATCGTCTGGATCAACGGTGCGTTCAGTGCGGGCAAGACCAGCGCCGCGGGCGAACTGATCGATCTGATCCCGAACAGCACGCTGTACGACCCGGAGATCACCGGAGCGGGGCTGCGCAGTCTGCTGCCGCAGAAGCGACTCGCCGAGGTCACCGACTTCCAGGACCTGCCGATCTGGCGGCGGCTCGTGGTGGACACGGCGGCGGCGCTGCTCGCCGAGGTGCCCGGGGTACTGGTGGTGCCGATGACCCTGCTGCGACAGGAGTACCGCGACGAGATCTTCGGCGGGCTCGCTTCCCGGCGCATCCCGGTCCGGCATGTGGCGCTCTCACCTGAGGAAACGATCCTGCGTAGCCGGATCGCGGGCCGCGAGGAGTTTCCCGGCGACGAGGAACAGAGCGAACGGGTGCGCCGGTGGGCGTACGAGCACATCGGCCCGTACCGCGACGCCCTCGGCTGGATCACCGAGGACGCGCATGTGGTCGACAACAGCGCTCTCACGCCCCGCGAGACCGCCGAGCGGATCGCGGACGCCGTGCGCACCGGGAGCGCCGCGCCCTGCCCGATCGTCCAGAGCCCCGAGCCGACCGGCGAGACGGTGGCCGCCGGGGTGCTGCTCTTCGACGAGCAGGACCGGGTGCTGCTCGTCGACCCCACGTACAAACCGGGGTGGGAGTTCCCCGGCGGGGTCGTGGAGGCGGGCGAGGCCCCGGCGCAGGCCGGGATCCGTGAGGTGGCCGAGGAGATAGGCCTCCGCCTCGACCGGGTGCCCGAACTGCTGCTCGTCGACTGGGAGTCGCCCCGGCCGCCCGGCTACGGCGGACTGCGGTTCCTCTTCGACGGCGGCCTGTTGCGCTCCGAGGACGCGGGCCGGCTGCTGCTGCCCGGCTCCGAGCTGCGCGGCTGGCGCTTCGTCACCGAGGAGGAGGCCGCGGGGATGCTGCCGCCCACCCGGTACGAACGGCTGCGCTGGGCCCTGCGGGCGCGCGAGCGGTCGACGGTGCTCAACCTGGAGGCGGGGGTGCCGGTGGGCTGAGCGGCGACACACGTCGCTCACGCGCCGTTGGCCGCGGCCTCCATCAGCGCGGCCGCGTTCTCGGTGAGCGGGTCGCCGTGGCCGAAGCAGACCGTACGGGGCGCGAGCGCGGCCAGCCGCCGGAACGTGGCCGCCGCCCCGGCCCGGTCGACGTTGAAGACGCCGAGCATCACCCGCTCCACGGAGGCGACCGTGTCCCCGGTGAACAGCACGCCGTGGCGCGGCAGATGGAGGGCGATGGAGCCCGGTGTGTGACCGCGGGCGTGGACCACCCGCGCGCCGTCCCCGAACGGCAGCTCCTCGCCGCCCGTCACCTCGCGGTCGACCCGGGTCGGCGGGGCCTCGGGGCAGGTCAGCCCGTGTGCGTACAGGGGCCGTTCCCAGTCCAGCAGGTCCGGCTCCGGTACGGGGCGCTCGCCCCGGATCACCGGTGCGTCCAGCGTGTGGGCGATGATCTCGGCGCCGTACCGGTCCGCCAGCTCCCGCGCGGCACCGAAGTGGTCGCGGTGCCCGTGGGTGAGGACGATCCGGCGGATCCGGGCCGGGGCGTGGCCGAGCGAGCGGATCGCGTCCTCGATCGCGGCGGCCGACTCGACGTCGCCCGCGTCGATCAGCGTCAGCTCCGGTCCGTCGCGCCAGAGATAGGCCTGACCGATCCGGAAGCGGAACATGTGCAGCTGGGGGAGTACCTCGACGAGATCCATGCGGCGAACGTACGCAGCGGCGGACGTCCGCCGCACGGATCTACGCCCAGGGCGACTTCGCCGACGGCGTAGGGCCCTCGGGCAGCAGGTCGGCCTCGGGCCGCCGGCACCGTGGCGATCAGGCCTTCTTCGACTCCGCGTAGTTCCGCAGGAACAGCGCCTCGGCCACCGACATCCGCTCCAGCTCCTCCGGCGACACGCTCTCGTTCACCGCGTGGATCTGCGCCTCGGGCTCGCTCAGCCCGATCAGCAGGATCTCCGCCTCCGGGTAGAGGCCCGCCAGCGTGTTGCACAGCGGGATGGAGCCGCCCATCCCGGAGGACTGCATCTCCTGGCCCGGGTAGGCGTCCCGCATCGCGTCCGCCATCGCCGTGTACGCCGGGCTGGTCATGTCCGCGCGGAACGGCTGGCCCTGGCCCACCTGTTCCACCTTCACCCGCGCACCCCACGGGGCACGCGACTCCAGGTGCGCGGTGAGCAGCTTCGTCGCCTCGGCGGCGTCCTGGCCCGGCGGCACCCGCAGGCTGACCTGCGCCCGCGCGCTCGCCTGCACGGACGGCGTCGCGCCGACCACCGGCGGGCAGTCGATGCCGATGACGGTGACGGCGGGCCGGGCCCAGATCCGGTCCGCGACCGTGCCGGCGCCGATCAGCTCCACCCCGTCCAGCACCTTGGCGTCCTGCCGGAACTCCGCCTCCGGATACTGCAGGCCGTCCCAGTCGGCGTCACCGGTCAGACCGTCGACCGTGGTCGTGCCGTCCTCGGCGCGCAGCGAGGCCAACAGCTGGATCATCGCGGCCAGCGCGTCCGGGGCCGCGCCGCCGAACTGCCCCGAGTGCAGGTTCCCCTCCAGGGTGTCCAACTGCACCCGCAGCATCGTCATCCCGCGCAGCGTCGCCGTGACCGTCGGCAGCCCGACCCGGAAGTTCCCCGTGTCGCCGATGACGATCGTGTCGGCCGCCAGCAGCTCCGGGTGTGCCTCCGCGTACCGTTCCAGACCGCCGGTGCCCTGCTCCTCCGAGCCCTCGGCGATCACCTTCACCGAGACCGGAACACCGCCGTTCGCCTTGAGGGCGCGCAGCGCGAGCAGGTGCATGATGAACCCGCCCTTGCAGTCGGCCGCACCCCGGCCGAACCAGCGGCCGTCCCGCTCGGTCAGCTCGAACGGCGGGGAGATCCAGGCCGACTCGTCCAGCGGCGGCTGCACGTCGTAGTGGGCGTAGAGCAGCACGGTCGGCGCACCGGCCGGCCCCGGCAGGAAACCGTAGACGGACTGCGTACCGTCGGGGGTGTCCAGGAGCGCGACGTCGGTGAACCCCTCGGTGCGCAGCGCGTCGGCCACCCACCTCGCCGCGCCCTCGCACTCGCTCCTCGGGAACACCGCCGGGTCCGCCACCGACTGGAACGCCACCAGTTCGGCCAGCTCCTCCCGGGCGCGGGGCATCAACGAGGCGACGGTCTCGGAAATCGGACGGGCGGTCATGGGCACGCTCCTCGTGGGTGCGACGTTATGGGTAGGGCGCGGTAGGTACGCGACCGTGTACGACGCCGTTCGTGCGGCGACGCATGTACGACGAAATCATGGCCGATCCTCCCACAGGAGGGCTTGGCCGGAACGCGCCGTAGGATGCCGTGAGCAGCTTGGGGCCACTGGTCGGATCGGGAGCAGAAGCACATCGTGAGCAGCGAGAACGCAGACGCCGGACATGAGCCGGAAGAGTCGTCCGTGTGGGACGTCGTCGTGGTCGGCGCCGGACCGGCCGGCGCATCGGCGGCGTACGCGGCAGCCGTGGCGGGCCGAAGAGTCCTGCTGCTGGAGAAAGCGGAACTGCCGCGCTACAAGACCTGCGGCGGGGGAATCATCGGCTTCTCGCGGGACGCCCTGCCGCCGGGGTTCGAACTGCCCCTGAAGGACCGTATCCACGCGGTCACCTTCTCGCTGAACGGCAAGCTGTCGCGCACCCGCCGCTCCCGGCGCATGCTCTTCGGGCTCATCAACCGCCCGGAGTTCGACGCCGGGCTGGTCGAGGAGGCGCAGAAGGCCGGGGCCGAGCTGCGCACCGGGGCATCGGTGGTGCGGGTCGAACAGCACGGTCCCGCCGTGCCCGACCGGCGAACGGTCGCCGTGGTGCTGGCCGGCGGCGAGACGGTGCTGGCGCGCGCGGTCGTCGGCGCGGACGGCAGCGCGGGCCGGATAGGAGCCCATGTCGGGGTGAAGCTCGACCAGGTCGACCTCGGACTGGAGGCGGAGATCCCGGTTCCGGCCACCGTGGCCGAGGACTGGGCGGGCCGGGTGCTCATCGACTGGGGCCCGATGCCGGGCAGTTACGGCTGGGTCTTCCCCAAGGGCGACACCCTCACCGTGGGCGTCATCTCGGCGCGCGGCGACGGCGCGGGCACCAAGCGGTATCTGGAGGACTTCATCGCCCGCCTCGGCCTCGCCGGGTTCGAGCCGGCCGTCTCCTCGGGCCATCTGACCCGCTGCCGCAGCGACGACTCACCGCTCTCCCGCGGCCGGGTCGTGGTCTGCGGCGACGCGGCCGGACTGCTGGAGCCGTGGACCCGCGAGGGCATCTCCTTCGCGCTGCGCTCGGGTCGCCTCGCGGGGGAGTGGGCGGTCAGGATCGCCGAGTCGCACGATGCGGTGGACGCCCGTCGGCAGGCTCTCAACTACGCCTTCGCCATCAAGGCCGGCCTCGGCGTGGAGATGGGCGTCGGCCGCCGCATGCTCAAGCTGTTCGAGCGCAGGCCGGGCCTGCTGCACGCGGTGCTGACCGGTTTCCGCCCGGCGTGGAAGTCGTTCGCGGGCATCACCCGGGGCACGACGTCGCTGGCCGAGCTGGTCCGTACGCACCCGCTGGCGCAGCGGGCGCTGTCCGCGATGGACCGCTAGACACGGGCGTCCGGTCCGCTCGGTGGGCCCGCGCGGCGTCACCACGGCCTGACGACGAGGAGCCGCCCCTCCCGGTGGCGTACTCCCCGCGGAGTACGGGTGATCACCACGCACGGCGGACGCATCCGCGCCCGTCCGCCGTCTAGCGTGGCCGCCATGGACGAACAGCGACCGTCGCACCGGGGCGGCGGCCCCCCGTGCGGCCTCCCCGGACGGTCCGGACGGCCGGGCGGGCGGGGCGGACCGCCGCCGTGGCTGTCCGGCGCGCGCTCGCGGACCGCCGCCGGGCTGCCCTGGCTGTCGACGGCCGTGCTCCTGGTGTTCGTCATGGTCGGTACGGGCTTCGCCGAGCACGGGCAGGACCGCCGGCCGCTGGACCTGGTGGCCCGGCTGCTGCTGTTCGTCGCGGTGGGCGTGCTGCTCCTGCGCCACCGCCGCCCCGTGCTCGCCGTGGTCACCACCTGTGCGGTGACCCTCGGCTACCTCGCGGCGGGCTACCCGTACGGACCGGTGTTCGTCGCCGTCGCCGTGGGCTGCTTCAGCGCGATCGTGGCCGGGCACCGGAAGGCCGCCTGGTGGTCGCTGGGCGGTCTGTGGGCCGGGCACGTTCTGGTCGCCCACTGGCTGTACCGCTGGCTGCCGCCGGACGGCGACCCGGCCGCGCCCTGGGCGCAGGAGGGCTTCATCACCGCGTGGGTGGTGGCCGTGGTGGCCGCCGCCGAACTGCTGCGGGTGCGCCGCGAGCAGTGGGCGGCCGCCCGGGCGGAGCGCGCGGCGGCGGAGCGGCGCCGGGCCGACGAGGAACGGCTGCGCATGGCCCGCGAACTCCACGACGTGCTGGCCCACTCCATCTCCGTCATCAACGTGCAGGCCGGCGTTGGCCTCGCGCTGCTCGACTCCGACCCGGAACAGGCCAGGACCGCCCTCACCACGATCAAGGGGGCCAGCAAGGAAGCGCTCGACGAGGTACGTCAGGTGCTCGCCAACCTCCGTACGCCCGGCGACGCCCCCACCGCCCCGGCCCCCGGCCTCGACCGGCTCCCCGAACTCGTCGACCAGGCGGCGGCCGCCGGGCTCGCCGTCACCGTGGAGAGCGAGGGCGACCCGGCCGCCGTCCCGCCCGGCGCCGGTCTCGCCGCCTTCCGCATCGTCCAGGAGGCCCTGACCAACGTCGTCCGCCACTCCGGCTCCCGTACCGCCCTGGTGCACATCGTCCACGGCTCCGGGCGCGTCCGCCTCCGCATCGACGACGCGGGACCGGCGACCGGCGACGACGCGGGCGGCAGCGGCAACGGACTCGTCGGGATGCGGGAGCGGGCCGCCGCTCTCGGTGGCACGATCGAGGCGGGGCCCCGCCCGGACGGCGGCTTCCGGGTCCGCGCGGAACTCCCGTTCACCGCCCCGGACCACGACCGCCGCCAGGACCCGCCGGAGCCCGCCGAGGAGACACCGTGATCCGTGTACTGCTTGCCGACGACCAGCTGCTGGTACGGGCCGGCTTCCGGGCCCTGCTGGACGCGCAGCCCGACATCGAGGTCGCCGGGGAGGCCGCCGACGGGGACGAGGCGGTCCGCCTGGTGCGCGAACTGCGCCCCGACATCGTGCTGATGGACATCCGGATGCCCCGCCTGGACGGACTGGCCGCCACCCGGCGGATCACCGGCGACCCGGAACTGGACGAGGTGAAGGTGGTCATGCTCACCACCTTCGAGCTCGACGAGTACGTCTTCGAGGCCATCCGCAACGGAGCCTCGGGCTTTCTGGTCAAGGACACCGAGCCGGAGGAACTGCTGCGCGCGGTACGGGCGGTGGTCGGCGGCGACGCGCTGCTCTCACCGGGGGTGACGCGCCGGCTGATCGCGGAGTTCGCTGCCCGCTCCAAGGAACCGACGGCCGCCGCCTCGCTCGCCCGGCTCACCGAACGGGAGCGGGAGGTGATGGCGCTGGTCGGCATCGGCCTGTCGAACGAGGAGATCGCCCGCAGACTGGTCGTCAGCCCGCTCACCGCGAAGACCCACGTCAGCCGCACGATGGTCAAACTCGGAGCTCGCGACCGGGCCCAACTCGTCGTCCTCGCCTATGAATCGGGGTTGGTGCGCCCCGGTTGGCTGGGCTGAGCGGGGGCGGGCGGCCCGGCGCCTCTCACCAGGTGACCGCGGAGTTGTCCGTCCAGAGGCGGGCCACCGAGCGGTCGCCGCGCAGGGAGAGGGCGGCCAGTGGGAGCCGGTTCCAGAGGGTGAGGTAGAGCCCCTCGGCCGTGCCGCTCAGCTCGCAGTCGACGCCGCCCTCGGGAGCGTCGGGGGCCGCCGTGCGTACGGCCTCCGGCGGGTCCTCGGAGATCCGTACCGTCCAGGTCGCCTCCGTGTCCACGGCGCGCACCCGCAGGGTGCGGGGCTTCCTGGAGCGGACCTTGCTCCTGGGCCGGGCGTGGAAGCCGGTGAGGAGTTCGTCGATGCCGTCGACCGCCCGCTCCGCGGGCACCGGGGCCAGAGGGCCGCCGAGCGCCGATTCCGCGTCGACGCGGTGCACGGCCGTCTCGTGCAGCTGGCGGCGGGACCAGAACGCCAGGGGCGAGGGGGCCGGGAGGAAGGTCCAGCAGTCCAGGTCGGCGGGCGCCTCCTCCAGGGACCGGACCAGATGGTCGTGGCCCTCGCGGAACCAGGTCAGTAGTTCGGCGCCGTCCAGAGCGGGTTCACCGCCGTCGGGCTGGTAGGCGGTGTGGCCCTCGGTGACGAACGCCGCAGCCCATCGGTGCACCATGCCGGTGTGCCGCAGGAGGTGGCGTATCTGCCAGCCGGGGCAGGTCGGGACCGATGCCCCCGGTCCGGCCCGCTCGGCGGCGGCCGCGAGCAGCCGTCCTTCCCCGGACAACGACGCGATGTGCTCGGCGATCTGCATGGCGGTGATTGTGCCAGGGGCCGTCGGCCGCCCCGCAGGTGTTGGATGCCCCGCAGTGTTGGGCGCCCCGCGGGTGTCAGATGCCCTGCGGGTGCGCGGATCCGGCCGAACCGACCCGGCGCACCAGGCGGACGAACCAGCCCAGGGCCAGCGACTGGACGAGGACCGAGACCACCAGGGCCAGCACCAGGAACCACGTGGGCCCGCCCGCCCCCGCGCCCGCCAGGGAGCTGCCGACGAAGAACAGGAAGACGGTCGGGGCCGCGAGGAGGAACAGCCAGACACCGGCGAACGAGGCGTCCTCGTGGGTGACGAACAGGGTGTCCACGGCGACGAAGAGCGTCGCCGCGAGCACCAGCCCGAGATAGATCAGGGAAGCGGGGTTGCGGAAGGTCAGCCGGACCAGGGTGGTGAGGTGCGGGTGGTCGGTGAGCCGCTTCATGGTCTGGTCCCTTGCTCGGCGGAAGGTCTTCGGGCTTCCATCGTGCGCCGGGGGAGCGGAAGCCGCCTGAGTACCGCTACTCAATCGACCAGGTGTGTGGGTGATCAGGTGTGCGCACCCGAGGCCGCGTTGCGGGCCCCGTACCCCAGGGCGGCCGCCGCGGCGGCCAGCAGGGCGACCGTCGTCAGCGCCAGCGGCAGCGAGAACCAGTCGGCCAGGAAGCCGATCGCGGGCGGGCCGAGCAGCATCCCGCCGTAACCGAGCGTCGAGGCCGCGGCGACGCCGCTCGGCCCCGCCAGTTCGCCGGCCCGGCCCACGGCCACGGGGAAGATGTTGGCGAGGCCGAGCCCGGTGACCGCGAAGCCGGCCAGCGCCAGCCAGGCGGTCGGCGCCAGCGAGCCCAGCAGCATCCCGGCCGCCGCCGTCGCCCCGCCGAGGACGAGGGTGCGGGTCTGGCCGAGCCGTTCCAGGAGCATCGTCCCGCTCAGCCGGCCCACCGTCATGGTCAGGGCGAACAACGCGTAGCCGGCGGCGGCGAGCCCGGGGTGCGCGCCCAGGTCCTGTTCCAGGTGCAGCGCGCCCCAGTCGGCCAGGGCCCCTTCTCCGTACGCCGTGCACAGGGCGATCACGCCGAAGAGCGCGACGATCCGGCGGGCCCGGGGCGACAGCCGCTGCTTCGGCTCGCGCGGGCCGACGGCGTCGACAGGGGCCGGGGCCGGACGGTGACGCAGCAGGGCGGGTCCGGCGAAGGCGGTGACGAGCAGGCCGATCCCGGCCAGCAGGAAGAGATGGGTGGAGGCGGAGAGGCCTCCCGCGACCAGTCCGCCGAGCCCGGCGCCGACCATGCCGCCCAGGCTGAACGCCGCGTGGAAGCTCGGCATCACGGGCCGGCGCAGGGCGGCGACCAGATCGACGGCGGCGCTGTTCATCGCCACGTTCATGCCGCCGTACGCCGCACCGAACACCAGCAGCACCAGGCCGAGCGAGAGCGCCGAGCGGGTCTGGGCGGGCAGGGCGATGCTCAGGGGGAGCAGGACGCCGCAGGCCACGGTCACGGCATGGCTGCCGTAACGACGGCAGAGCCGGCCGGTGAGCATCATGGTGATCACCGCACCGGCGGAGACGCCGAGCAGGGCGAGGCCGAGGGTGGAGGCAGAGGCTCCGGTCTGCTGCTTGATGGCCGGGATACGGACCACCCAGCCGGCGAAGAGGAACCCGTCGAGGGCGAAGAACACGGTCAGCGCGGTACGGAGGCGGGCCGACGAGGGTGGGGCGGTGTCTCCGCCAGATCCCCCCGGTAGGGCCGTCCGCAGTTTGTTTAGTTGCGGCACAAACTCAGCATAAGGGCGCTCCGGCGGCGGGCGCAACACCGCCGCGTACGGGGTGTTCGCGGGGCGCCGCGGTGGCCGGGGCGGGATGCCGGGACCGGGCCCGGGCGTCCGGGACGCCTCCGGATCATGGGAGACTCGCCCCCATGAACGGCAAGGCGACCACCACCCGGACGAAGTTGGAGAGGGGCCGCAGCGCGCTCGGGCCCGCGCTGGAACTGGTCCACACCGGGCGGGCCCCCACCCGGGCCGTGCTCACCTCCGAACTCGGCGTCACCCGCGCCACCGCCGGGGCGGTCGCCGCGGAACTGGAGGCGCTCGGGCTCATCCGGGTCGACTCCAGCCCCGGGTCGGCGGCCGGATCCCAGGGTCGCCCCTCGCACCGGCTGTCCGTCCTGGAGACCGGCCCGGTCGTCCTCGCCGCCCAGGTGCACGCCGACGGCTTCCGGGCCGCGCTGGTCGGGCTCGGCGGCCGGATCGTCGCCACATCGCCCGGCTGCGTCGCGGTGATGGCCGACCCGGCACAGGTGCTCGGCGAGGTCGTGGAGGCGGGGGCGGAGCTGCTCCGGGCGAGCGGGCTGCGCTGTGTCGGGGCCGGGCTCGCGGTGCCGTCGGCGGTCGCCGAACCGGAGGGGACCGCCCTCAACCCGCTGCACATCGCCTGGCCCGCGGGCTCCCCGGTCCGCGACATCTTCGCCGCCTGCGTCCGCGAAGCGGGCATCACCGGGCCCGCGTTCACCGGCAACGACGTCAACCTCACCGCGCTGGCCGAGCACCGGCACGGCGCGGGGCGCGGCGCCCAGCACCTGCTCTGCGTCGCCACCGGCCACCGCGGCGTCGGCGGCGCCCTGGTGCTCGACGGCCGCCTGCACAGCGGGAGTTCGGGCCTCGCGCTGGAGGTGGGGCATCTCACGGTGAACCCCGAGGGGCGGCCCTGCCACTGCGGCGGACGCGGCTGCCTCGACGTGGAGACCGACCCGCTGGCCTTCCTCACCACCGCCCGCCGCGAACCCGGCCCCGAGGAGTCCCTCCTCAAGCAGGCCGGAAACCTGCTCCGCACGGAGTACGACGACCCCGCCGTACGTCACGCCGCCGAGGCGCTGATCGACCGCCTGGGCCTGGGGCTGGCCGGGCTGGTCAACATCCTCAACCCCGACCGGATCATCCTCGGCGGGCTCCACCGCGACCTGCTGGAGGCGGACCCGGAGCGGCTGCGCGCCGTCGTCGCCGACCGCAGCCTGTGGGGGCGCAGCGGCAGTGTGCCGATCCTGCCGTGCACCCTGGCGCACAACAGCCTGGTGGGCGCCGCCGAACTGGCCTGGCAGCCGGTCCTCGACGACCCGCTCGCCGCGCTGGCCTGAAGCGCGCCCGGGCCTACGCACTGTTCACCACTGCCGTCCTCGCCGCAGCCGGCCGGCCTCCGGCGACGACAGGTGCAGCACTTCGTAGGCCTCGCCCGCCGCCCCGGGCTCCGGCCGCTCCCACAGGGTGAAGTGCACCAGCTCCCAGTGGCGCGGATCCATCGCCAGCGCGGTGGCGACCACCCCGGGCAGTCCGGCCATCCGGTGGGTCTCCGCCAGGGCCGCTCCGACCGCGTCGGCGGGCCGTACGCCGTCGGGCACCGGCCGCCGCAGCCGGACGGCGGCGCGGGGGAGCGCGCCGGACGACGGGCCCTCCTCGTACGCCAGGCCCGTCCAGTGCTGCACCTCGGGGCGGCCGAAGTCGTCGACCAGGCCCTGGAATCCCGCGCCCCACAGGAAGGCGTTCATCCCCTCGGGGGCGTTCCACAGGTAGAACGGGGCGTACTGGTTCACCGGCGAACCCGCCTCGCGCTCCCGGATCAGATAGGCCTTGAGGCCGAGCCCGGGGAAGTCGTCGAGGAGATGGCCCTTGGTCGCGACCCGGGTACGGATGATCCCCATGTCGTAATCGGCGGGCAGCGTGATCTCGTACTGCAGGGCGTGCACGCGGAACTCCTCAGTCCTGGTGGGTGCGGGCGGCGAGCAGCGACAGCAGTCCCTCCACCGCGCCGTCGAAGGCGGCGGACGAGCCCGAGGCGCGGGCCAGCACATAGCCGCCCTGCACCGTCGCGACCACGGCCGCCGCTACCGGTCCGGCCTCCGTCCCCGGGGTGAACTCGCCCGCGTCCACGCCCTCCTGGACGATCGCGGTGATCCTGCCGCGCAGCCAGTCGAACGTGGCGTCCACTGGTGCGCGCAGCTCGTCGTCGGTGATGACGTCCGGGTCCATCGTCAGCCGCCCCACCGGGCAGCCGCGCAGCACATCGCGCTCGCGCAGCAGATACGCCGCGATCCGGTCGTACGCGCTGCCGGGGCCGTCCAGCAGCCGCCCCGCGGTCCCGCGCATCTCCTCGGCGGTGCGGGTGATGGCGGCGAGCGCCAGCTCGGGCTTGCCGGCGAAGTGGTGGTACATGCTGCCCTGGCCGGCGCCGGCCCGCTGCTGGATGGCCTTGGGGCTGGTGCCCACATAGCCGCGCTCCCACAGGAGCTCCTGGGTGGCCTCGATCAGTCGGTCCGGGGTGCTCATACGAGGAGTGTACATACTAGTAGGTACAGAAGGGGAGGGGAGGCGCCTGCTCCGGCTGCTCCCGCCGGAGTACGGACACGGCCGCCGGGTGGACGACGCCCCGGGGCGCCTCCTGCGGGCAGGCTCGAAAGCGACCGGAAGGCACCACGCCATCCGCGAACGAGGGAGCTGACCGAGATGAACACCCTGGCGCACACCGGCGGGCCCGGCCCCTGGGTCCTGCTTTTCCCGCTCGTCTGGGCGGCGGTCGTCATCGGGATCGTCACCCTGCTGCGCCGCACGGTGTGGCGCGGGCGCCGAGGTCCGTGGGCGGCCGCCCGTGGACCGCAGGGCGGCCCCGGCCCGTCCTCGCCGATCGCCCTGCTCGGCCGCCGCTTCGCCGCGGGCGAGATCGACGAGGACGAGTACTGGCGTCGACTCTCCGTGCTGGACGAACAGTTCGGCCGGACCGCGGGCGGCGGACCGGTGTGAGCACGGCCGGACCGCGGGGCGGCGGAGCGGTGCGAAACCGCTCCGCCGCCCTCACGTTCCGGCCCGGCCGCGCACCGGTCCGCCGAGCCCGGTCATGCCCGTACCGTGTCGCGGCCCCGCCCGTCAGCCGACGACGGCCGACCGGGCGGGCGCGGACACGATGTCGTCGGGCGTGATGGTCACGGCCCCGAACGGCCCGTCGGTCATCGACCCGTACACCGCGAGCGGTGGCAGGGTCGAGGCGCCGGAGGCCGCGGGCAGCGTGAACCAGACGGCCTTCCCGGCCGATCCGATCGGCCGCACGCCCCAGCTCTCGCTGACGGCGGCGATCAGGGCCAGGCCGCGGCCCGACGTGGCGAACGAGTCCGCCTCGTTCACCGTGGGCAGCCGCGGATCGTGGTCGTGGACGGAGACCGTCAGACGGTCGAGCAGCAGCTCGATGTCGACGGTGCATGACTTGTCCGGCTGTGCGTGCCGGTGAACGTTGGTGAGAAGCTCGGTGACGCCCAGGGCCGCCTGGTCGATCAGAGGATCGAGATGCCAGTAGCGCAGTTGCGCCGAGATGATTCTGCGGACCTGACCGATCCGCGACGGCAGGGCCTGGAGCTCCACCGTGCAGTGCCTGCTTGGCTCGCTGATCACGGCTGCGACTCCCCGAAATAGGTCCGGAAGAAGAGAAGAGACGCGAACGGGCCCGGCGGACGACTGACTGCCGAATCCGCTCTGCTCTTGTCGTGTCTGCTCGTGTCGCGCGACCCGGCTCCATGGAGCGGATCGCTCTGTCACCGAGGGTGCACCTTCAGTGACATGGATCCAGCGTGGCTCAGGGGGTACGGCTCCGCAACTCGCGGCGGAGCCCGGCCGGCCCGAAACCGGTCGGCCGTGTCCGTCACGTCAGGTCAGTCCCGGCGGCCGCCCGCACTGCGCAGCGTCTCCAGGAAACGCCGCAGCGGGGCGGCCCCGTCGCGTCTGCGGCTGCGCTGCCCCATCGTCAACCGGTAGCGCACGCCGTTCACCCGGGCGATGACGGAATCCGCCGCGATGAACCACCACTTGCGGGCGCTGACCGTGCCCACCGGGGCGCTGTCGATCTCCCGGCCGTTGCTCGTGAGCAGGGACAGCCGGCCGTCCTTGACGACCACCTGACCAGCCCTGGTCAGCGATCTGGTGAAGCGCTCGATCCTGACCCCCGACGCACTGAACTCGACGTCCGCCATCGCGGATTCGCCCCCCTTCGTCACCACTCCTGCTGTGCAGTGTGCCCGGGTACGGGCCGGATCGCCAGAGGGCCCGGAGCCCGGCCGCACGGCCGCCCGCACCGCCTGCCACAACCGCCCCGCGGGCGCCGGTCAAAGGCAGCGCTATGGACCATCAAAGTGACCGTTTGTGCAGGTGGGGTGCATATCGTGGAGGCAGGAACACCGGATCGACGGCATCGATCGACGACAACAGGAGCAGGCCCATGGACACCAGTGAGCACACCCGCGGGCACCGGGCCACGGCGACCGTGGACGTCGACCGCAGCGACCCGGAGTACCGGGCCTGGCTGAAGGAGGCCGTCCGCAAGGTCCAGGCCGACGCGAACCGCTCCGCCGACACCCATCTGCTGCGCTTCCCGCTGCCCGAGGCATGGGGCATCGACCTCTATCTCAAGGACGAGTCGACGCACCCCACCGGCAGCCTCAAACACCGCCTCGCCCGCTCGCTCTTCCTCTACGGGCTCTGCAACGGCTGGATCCGGCCCGGCAAGCCGGTCATCGAGGCCTCCAGCGGTTCGACCGCCGTGTCGGAGGCGTACTTCGCCAAGCTGATCGGCGTCCCGTTCATCGCCGTGATGCCGCGCACCACCAGCCCGGAGAAGTGCCGCCTCATCGAATTCCACGGCGGCCGGTGTCACTTCGTCGACGACTCGCGCACCATGTACGAGCAGTCCGCCGCCCTCGCCGCCGAGACCGGCGGGCACTACATGGACCAGTTCACCTACGCGGAGCGCGCCACCGACTGGCGCGGCAACAACAACATCGCGGAGTCGATCTACCAGCAGCTGCGCCTGGAGCGCTACCCGGAACCCGCCTGGATCGTCGCCACCGCCGGGACCGGCGGCACCTCGGCGACCATCGCCCGCTACGTCCACTACCTCCAGCACGACACCCGCATCTGTGTGCCCGACCCGGAGAACTCCTGTTTCTTCGACGGCTGGACCCACCACGACCCGCACGCCACCAGCGACCGCGGCTCACGCATCGAGGGCATCGGCCGCCCGCGCATGGAACCCAGCTTCGTGCCCGGCGCCATCGACCGCATGATGAAGGTGCCCGACGCCGCCAGCGTCGCCGCCGTCCGGGCCCTGGAGCGCGCCATCGGCCGCAAGGCGGGCGGGTCCACCGGCACCGGACTGTGGAGCGCGTTCAAACTGATCGCCGAGATGGTGGAGAGGGGCGAGCAGGGCAGCGTCGTCACGCTGCTGTGCGACCCGGGCGACCGCTACCTGGACAAGTACTACTCCGACGCCTGGCTGGAGGAGCAGAGCCTGGACATCTCCCCGTACGCCGCCGCCATCGACGAATTCCTCGCCACCGGCACCTGGCCCTGCTGAGCACCGTGCTCCGGAGCCATCAGGGCGTCCGCGCCGCCAGCCGTGCGTCCAGCCGGCGCACGGCGTCCCGGAAGGACCGGCCCACCCCGGCCCGGCCCAGGCTCAGCACCAGCCGGAACAGCCCCGTCCCGTCGGCGGCGAAGGTCCACTGCACCCGGGTCCCGGCCCCCTCCGGAGTGAGCCGCCACTCCTCCAACAGGGCCCGCAGACCAGGTGCGTTGGACTCGTCGACCCGGTAGGCGTAACAGGTGTCCGGTTCGGCGGCCACGATCGTCTCGCGGAACCGGACGCCGCCCCGCAGCCGCACCTCACGGGCCGCGCCCGCGTCGGTGGGCGTGGCCCGGGTGACGGCGGTGAACCAGGACGGCCAGGACGCGACATCCTCGGCGAGCGCGCGGTACACCACGTCGGCCGGCGCGGACACCTCGGCGGCGAACACCAGACGTAGCGGCGCCGAGTCGGCGAACTCCCGTCCCACGGTACGGAGTCGGCGTGCCATCCCGTGCACCTCCCGGTGCTCTGCGACGTGTGGTGCCGGGCACGCCCACGGCGTGTCCGGCGGACCTGGGCGGGGCACACCCTAGCGGCCGGACCGTCAGTTGTCTGTACCACTGTCGGCCACCGGTCCGCGCCGTTTCTCCTCGGCTGCGGCCGCCTCGGTGATGTTGCGCGCCATCCCGCCGAACACCACCGAGTGGAAGGGCCACACGCTCCACCAGTACGCGTGGCCGGGCAGCCCGCGCGGATGGAACAGGGCGCGCTGCCCGTACACCGTGCGGCCGCGTTCGTCACGGCGCACCGACAGCTCCAGCCAGGCCAGGCCCGGCAGCCGCATCTCGGCCCGCAGCCGCAGCAGTTCGCCCGGCACGATCTCCTCCACCCGCCAGAAGTCCAGCGAGTCGCCCACCCGCAGCCGCTGGGCGTCCCGCCGGCCGCGCCGCAGCCCCACCCCGCCGACGAGCCGGTCGAGCCAGCCGCGTACCGCCCAGGCCAGCGGGAAGGAGTACCAGCCGTTCTCCCCGCCGATGCCCTCGATCACCCGCCACAGCGCCTCCGGCCCGACCGGCACGGCCAGCTCGCGCTCGTCGCGGTAGAGGCTGCCGCCCGCCCAGTCCGGGTCGGTGGGCAGCGGGTCGCTCGGCGCGCCGGGCACCGAGGCGTTGGACCAGCGGGTGTCGACTTGCGCCTCCTGGATCCGCTTCAGGGCCAGCCGCAGCGCCCGGTCGAAGCCGATGGACCCGTCCGGCGGATCGGGGACGTACTCCTTGATGTCGTGCTCCCGGCAGACCACCTCGTGGCGCAGCGACTCCGTGAGCGGCCGGGCGATGGAGCTGGGCACCGGGGTGACCAGACCGACCCAGCGGCTGGAGAGCGTCGGGGTGAGCACCGGCACGGGCAGGATCAGCCGCCGCCTCAGCCCCGCCACCCGGGCGTAGCGCTGCATCATGTCCCGGTACGTCATCACGTCCGGGCCGCCGATGTCGAAGGCCCGGTTCACCTCGGCGGGCAGCGCCGCGCACCCCACCAGATACCGGACCACGTCCCGTACGGCCACCGGCTGGATCCGGGTCCTTACCCAGCTCGGGGTGATCATCAGCGGCAGCCGCTCGGTGAGATACCGCAGCATTTCGAACGAGGCGGACCCCGAACCGATGACGATCGCCGCACGCAGCACCGCCGTCGGCACCCCGGAGTCCAGCAGGATGTGCCCCACCTCGGCCCGCGACCGCAGATGCGGCGACAGACTCCTCTCCGGCACCCCGGCCGGGGTGCGCCGGATCGTCTATCTGGGCGGGCTGACCCCGGCCGGGGTGCCGGAG
>MUNB01000192.1 GCA_002154345.1 Streptomyces griseus | reverse complement strand
GAACGGCCGTGCCCACCGGAGGTCTCCGGTGGGCACGGCCGTTCGCTTCGTGCTCGGGATCGCGGGATCAGACGTTGAACCCCAGCGCGCGCAGCTGCTCGCGCCCGTCGTCCGTGATCTTGTCCGGGCCCCACGGCGGCATCCAGACCCAGTTGATCCGAAGCTCGTTGACGATGCCGTCCGTGGCGGACTTCGCCTGGTCCTCGATGACATCGGTCAGCGGGCAGGCCGCGGACGTCAGGGTCATGTCGAGGGTGGCGATGTTGGCGTCGTCGACGTGGATGCCGTAGATCAGGCCGAGGTTGACGACGTCGATGCCCAGCTCGGGGTCGACGACGTCGTAGAGCGCCTCGCGGACCTCCTCCTCGGAGGCCGGCTTCATGGTCACGGTCTCGTTGTCGCTCATGCGGTCTTCCCTTCGGACAGCGCCTTGGCCGTCGCGTCCTTCCACGCCATCCAGCTCAGCAGCGCGCACTTGACCCGGGCGGGGTACTTGGAGACACCGGCGAACGCGACCGCGTCCTCCAGCACCTCCTCCATCGCGTCGTCCGGCTCCAGCTGGCCCTTGGACTGCATCAGCTCCAGGAAGGTGTCCTGGATCTTCTGCGCCTGGGACAGCTCCTTGCCGACGAGCAGATCGTTCAGCACGGAGGCGGAGGCCTGGCTGATGGAGCAGCCCTGGCCCTCGTAGCTCACGTCGGCGATGGTCTCGCCGTCGTACTTCACCCGGAGCGTGATCTCGTCACCGCACGTCGGATTGACATGGTGCACCTCGGCGTCGCCGTCCCGCAGGCCGCGCCCGTGGGGGTGCTTGTAGTGGTCCAGGATCACTTCCTGGTACATGGATTCCAGCTTCACCAGTCCGCCCTCAGCCGAAGAAGTTCCGGACGTGCTCCAGACCGTCCACCAGGGCGTCGACCTCGGCGGGCGTGGAGTACAGATAGAACGACGCTCGCGTCGTCGCGGGAATTCCGTACCGCAGGCAGACCGGGCGGGCGCAGTGGTGGCCGACCCGGACGGCGATGCCCAGCTCGTCGAGGACCTGGCCCACGTCGTGCGGGTGGATGTCGCCGAGCGTGAAGGAGATCGTCGCACCGCGGTCCTCGGCCGTCGCCGGACCGATGATCCGCAGGTCGGGGACGTCCAGGAGACGCTTCACCGCGTACTCGGTGATCGCCTTCTCGTGCTGGTGGATCTTCTCCATGCCGATCGAGGAGAGGTAGTCCACGGCCGCACCGAGGCCGACGGCCTGGGCGATCGGGGGCGTACCGGCCTCGAACTTGTGCGGCGCCGGGGCGTACGTCGAGGAGTGCATCGACACGGTCTCGATCATCTCGCCGCCGCCGAGGAACGGAGGCAGGTCCTCCAGGAGCTCCTGCCGTCCCCACAGCACGCCGATGCCCGTCGGGCCGACCATCTTGTGACCGGTGAAGGCAACGAAGTCGGCCTGGAGCGCCTGCACGTCGAGCACCATGTGCGGGGCCGCCTGCGAGGCGTCGATGCAGACCAGCGCGCCGACCTGCTGGGCGCGGCGGATGATCTGCTCGACCGGGTTGACGGTGCCGAGGATGTTGGAGACCAGCGTGAAGGAGACGATCTTCGTCTTCTCGGTGATGATCTCGTCGATGTTCGACAGGTCGAGCCGGCCGTCGTCGGTGATGCCGAACCACTTCAGCTTCGCGCCGGTGCGCTGCGAGAGCAGCTGCCACGGCACGATGTTGGAGTGGTGCTCCATCTCCGTGGTGACGATCTCGGTGTCACGGTCCACCCGATAGGGCTCGTCCGCCCAGCCGAGCATGTTCGCCACGAGGTTCAGCGACTCCGAGGCGTTCTTCGTGAAGATCACCTCGTCGCGGCTGGGTGCGTTGATGAAGGCGGCGACCTTGTCGCGGGCGCCCTCGTACAGCGCGGTGGCCTCCTCGGCGATCGTGTAGACGCCGCGGTGCACGTTCGCGTTGTGCCGCTCGTAGTACGCGTTGAGCGCGTCGAGGACCTGACGCGGCTTCTGCGAGGTCGCCGCGGAGTCCAGGTAAACGATCTTCTTGCCGTCGTGGACCGTGCGGTCCAGGATCGGGAAGTCCTTGCGGATCGCCTCGGTGTCGAGGAGGCCGGTGAGCCCCTGTCGGGCGTCAGTCACGCGGAAGCGCCACCCTTCGTGTAGGCCTCGTAGCCCTCGTTCTCCAGCTGGTCGGCCAGCTCGGCACCACCGGAGGCGGCGATGCGGCCGTTGGCGAAGACGTGCACGAAGTCGGGCTTGATGTACTTCAGGATGCGGGTGTAGTGCGTGATCAGCAGGGTGCCGACCTCGCCGGTCTCGCGGACCCGGTTGACACCCTCGGAGACGGTCTTGAGCGCGTCGACGTCCAGGCCGGAGTCGGTCTCGTCCAGGACGGCGATCTTCGGCTTGAGGAGCTCCAGCTGAAGGATCTCGTGGCGCTTCTTCTCACCGCCGGAGAAGCCCTCGTTGACGTTGCGCTCGGCGAAGGACGGGTCCATCTGGAGCCCGGCCATCGTCTCCTTGACCTCCTTGACCCACGTACGCAGCTTGGGGGCCTCGCCGCGGATCGCGGTGGCGGAGGTGCGCAGGAAGTTGGAGACCGAGACACCGGGGATCTCGACCGGGTACTGCATGGCGAGGAACAGGCCGGCGCGGGCCCGCTCGTCGACGGACATCTCCAGGACGTCCTCGCCGTCCAGGGTGACCGTGCCACCGGTGATCGTGTACTTGGGGTGACCCGCGAGCGAGTACGCGAGGGTGGACTTGCCGGACCCGTTGGGGCCCATGATGGCGTGGGTCTCGCCCTGCTTCACGGTCAGGTCGACGCCCTTGAGGATCTCCTTCGTGGCGTTGTCGGCCTCGACGGTGACGTGCAGGTCGCGGATTTCAAGCGTTGCCATGGGTGACTCAGGACTCCTGGGTGACGGAGACGAGCACATCGTCCCCTTCGATCTTTACGGGGTATACGGGGACGGGGCGCGTCGCGGGAAGGCCGGACGGCTTGCCGGTGCGGAGGTCGAACGCGGATCCGTGCAGCCAGCACTCGATCGCGCAGTCCTCCACCTCGCCCTCCGAGAGGGAGACGTTCGCGTGCGAGCAGATGTCGTTGATCGCGAACACCTCGCCCTCGGTGCGGACGACGGAGACGGGTGTGCCGTCGAGCTCCACCCGCTTGGGGGTGTCGTCCTCCAGCTCACTCAGCGCACAGGCTTTGACGAAGGACATCAGACGGACGCCTTCAGCTCGGCCTCGATCTTCTCGATGAGCCGCTCCTCGACGTCCGGCAGACCGATCTGCTGGACCAGCTCGGCGAAGAAGCCGCGCACGACCAGGCGGCGGGCCTCCTCGGCCGGGATACCGCGGGACTGGAGGTAGAAGAGCTGCTCGTCGTCGAAGCGGCCGGTCGCCGAGGCGTGGCCGGCGCCGACGATCTCGCCGGTCTCGATCTCCAGGTTGGGCACGGAGTCGACCCGGGCGCCGTCCGTGAGGACGAGGTTCCGGTTCATCTCGTAGGTGTCGGTGCCCTCGGCCGCGGCCTGGATGAGGACGTCGCCGATCCAGACGGCGTGCGCGCCGTCGCCCTGGAGGGCGCCCTTGTACACCGCGTTGGACTTGCAGTGCGGGGTGTTGTGGTCGACCAGGAGGCGGTGCTCCTGGTGCTGGCCCTTGTCGGTGAAGTACAGCCCGAAGAGCTCGGCCTCGCCGCCGGTGGCCGCGTACGCCACCCGGGGGTGCAGGCGCACCACGTCGCCGCCGAAGGTGACGACGATCGACTTGAAGGAGGCGTCCCGGCCGACCAGCGCGTTGTGCTGGCCGACGTGGACGGCCGTGTCGTCCCAGTCCTGGACGGAGACGACGGTCAGCTTCGCGCCGTCGCCGAGGACGTAGTCGACGTTGGCGGCGAGCACCGCGTCACCGGTGTGGTCGATGACGACGACGGCCTCGGCGAAGGCGCCCAGCTGGATGAGCTGGTGGCCGTAGGCGACACCGCCCTCGCCGTGCACGGCGATCCGGATCGGCTCGGTGAGCACGGCCTCCTTGGCGACCGTGACGACCGAGGCCTGCTCGAAGGAGCTGTACGCCTGGGCGGCGACCCGGTCCACCGGGGTGCCGGCCTTGCCGAGCCGGGAGTCGTCGCGGCCGACGGTCTCGACCGTGACGCCCTCGGGCGCCTCGATGGCGACCTTCACGCCGCCGCCGTTCGCGACCGCGGTGCCGTCGTGCAGCCCGCGCAGCCGCTCCAGCGGAGTGAAGCGCCACTCCTCCTCGCGGCCGTGCGGGACGGGGAAGTCCGCGACGTCGAAGGAGGGGGGTGCGCTCATGCGGGTGGCGACGGTCGACTCGGCGGCCACCGCGATGGAGCCGGCGGTGGTGGAGCCCGCCGGAGTGTTCTGAGCCTCAGCCATGGCTGTCGTAGTGCTCGCTTTCTTAAGTCAAGAACTCGGGGGATTCGGTGGGGCGGGGACGGCCGCGAACGGCCGTCCCGGTGGTCCTCGGGCGAGGACCTAGCCGACCGAACCCTCCATCTGCAGCTCGATCAGCCGGTTGAGCTCCAGGGCGTACTCCATGGGCAGCTCCTTCGCGATCGGCTCGACGAAGCCGCGCACGATCATCGCCATGGCCTCGAACTCGGTGAGTCCGCGGCTCATGAGGTAGAAGAGCTGGTCCTCGGAGACCTTGGAGACGGTCGCCTCGTGGCCCATCGACACATCGTCCTCGCGGACGTCGACGTAGGGGTAGGTGTCCGAGCGGGAGATCGTGTCGACGAGCAGAGCGTCGCAGAGGACGTTGGACTTCGCGCCCGGCGCGCCCTCGCCGATCTCGATCAGTCCGCGGTAGGACGTACGGCCGCCGCCTCGCGCCACCGACTTGGAGACGATGTTGGAGGAGGTGTTCGGCGCCATGTGGACCATCTTGGCGCCGGCGTCCTGGTGCTGGCCCTCGCCCGCGAAGGCGATGGACAGGGTCTCGCCCTTGGCGTGCTCGCCCATCAGGTAGACCGCCGGGTACTTCATGGTCACCTTGGAGCCGATGTTGCCGTCGACCCACTCCATGGTCGCGCCCTCGTAGGCCACGGCCCGCTTGGTGACCAGGTTGTAGACGTTGTTCGACCAGTTCTGGATGGTCGTGTAGCGGCAGCGGCCGCCCTTCTTGACGATGATCTCGACCACGGCGCTGTGCAGCGAGTCCGAGGAGTAGATCGGGGCGGTGCAGCCCTCGACGTAGTGGACGTAGGCGTCCTCGTCGACGATGATCAGCGTCCGCTCGAACTGGCCCATGTTCTCCGTGTTGATACGGAAGTAGGCCTGGAGCGGGATGTCCACGTGGACGCCCTTGGGCACGTAGATGAACGAGCCGCCGGACCACACGGCCGTGTTCAGCGAGGCGAACTTGTTGTCACCGACGGGGATGACGGTGCCGAAGTACTCCTTGAAGAGCTCCGGGTGCTCCTTCAGCGCGGTGTCGGTGTCCAGGAAGATGACGCCCTGCTCCTCCAGGTCCTCGCGGATCTGGTGGTAGACGACCTCGGACTCGTACTGCGCGGCGACGCCGGCGACGAGGCGCTGCTTCTCCGCCTCGGGGATGCCGAGCTTGTCGTACGTGTTCTTGATGTCCTCGGGCAGGTCCTCCCAGGAGGCCGCCTGCTTCTCCGTGGACCGCACGAAGTACTTGATGTTGTCGAAGTCGATGCCCGACAGGTCCGAGCCCCAGTTCGGCATGGGCTTCTTGTCGAAGAGCCGGAGGCCCTTGAGCCGCAGCTTCAGCATCCACTCGGGCTCGTTCTTCTTCTCCGAGATGTCGCGGACGACAGCCTCGGACAGACCGCGCTTCGCCGCCGCGCCTGCCGCGTCGGAGTCGGCCCAGCCGAATTCGTACGTACCCAGACCCTCGAGCTCAGGGTGGGCAGTCTCCGTGGGGAGCGTCATGCGGGGTTCCTCCCGGCCGTGCTTGCAGATGCTGAATGGGTGGTCTGTGGGGGTGCCGCGTGGCCACTGCGTGGCACGTACGTCGTGCACACTCCGTCGCCGTGGGCGAGGGTGGCCAGACGCTGCACATGGGTCCCGAGGAGGCTGGAGAAGAATTCCGTCTCCGCCTCGCACAGCTGTGGGAACTGCTCGGCGACATGCGCCACCGGGCAGTGGTGCTGGCACAGCTGCTCGCCCTGCTGCGGGCCCGGCGCGCTTCGCGCCATAGCAGCGTACCCGTCGGCGGACAGGGCCTTGGCGAGGGCCTCGGTGCGGCCTTCGGGCGCCGCGGCCTCGACCGCCGTGCGGTACGCCTCGCCCATCGCGGCCATCCGGGCGCGGGCGAAGGCGAGGACCGCCTCGTCGCCCCCGGACTCGGCGATGAAGCGCAGGGCGTCGGCGGCCAGCTTGTCGTAGGACTGGTCGAAGGCGTCCCGGCCGCAGTCCGTCAAGGCGAACACCTTGGCGGGCCTGCCACGGGTCCGCGCGCCGTAGACCCGCTGTTCACGGGCTTCGACCACGTCGTCGGAGACGAGGGCGTCCAGATGGCGGCGGACGGCGGCCTGGGTGAGGCCGACGCGCTTCGCGAGGTCCGCGACGGTGGAGGGGCCGTGGTCCAGGATGGAGCGCGCGACCCGGTTGCGCGTCGAACGCTCACCGGTCGCGAGTTCCTCCTGGGGAGCCCGTCCGTCGTATTTCACAACACCATTGTTGCGTAATTCCTTCGCCCCTGACAACCACGGTCCGGAACGATCTTCGGTGTGGTTCGTCACTTAGGGTTACCTAATCTGGCCCCGGGAGCCGCCCCCTCCGGGACCCTGCCTAGACTTACGCGCCATGGAGAACGAGCCCGTCGTACAGGTCAGAGGCCTGGTGAAGCGGTACGGCACGAAGACCGCGGTGAACGGCCTCGATCTGATGGTCGCGACCGGCGCGGTGACCGCCGTCCTCGGCCCGAACGGCGCCGGGAAGACCACCACGATCGAGACCTGCGAGGGCTACCGCCGCCCCGACGCGGGCACCGTACGGGTCCTCGGGCTCGACCCGGTCGCCGACGCGGAGCGGCTGCGCCCGCGGATCGGGGTGATGCTCCAGTCCGGCGGCGTCTACTCCGGCGCCCGCGCCGACGAGATGCTGCGCCACATGGCCAGGCTGCACGCCCACCCGCTCGACGTGGACGCCCTGATCGAGCGCCTCGGCCTCGGCGACTGCGGCCGCACCACCTACCGGCGGCTCTCCGGCGGCCAGCAGCAGCGCCTCTCCCTGGCCATGGCGGTCGTCGGCCGGCCCGAGTTGGTCTTCCTGGACGAGCCGACCGCCGGGCTGGACCCGCAGGCCCGCCGCTCCACCTGGGACCTGGTGCGCGAGCTGCGCGCCGACGGGGTGTCCGTGGTGCTGACCACCCACTTCATGGACGAGGCCGAGACGCTCGCCGACGACGTCGCGATCATCGACGCGGGCCGGGTCATCGCCCAGGGCAGCCCGGAGCAGCTCTGCCGGGGCGGCGCGGAGAACACCCTGCGCTTCACCGGGCGTACGGGGCTGGACCTCGGCTCCCTGGTCAAGGCGCTGCCCGACGGCTCCGGGGCCGCCGAGCCGCTGCCGGGGACGTACCGGATCACCGGGGCCATCGACCCGCAGCTGCTGGCCACCGTGACCTCCTGGTGCGCCCAGCACGGCGTGATGCCCGAGGGCATCTCGGTGGAGCGGCACACCCTGGAGGACGTCTTCCTCGAACTGACCGGCAAGGAACTGGCCGGCAAGGAGCCGCACGCATGAGCGCCGGTACGTACACCCCGCGCCCCGGAGCCGCCCCGCTCCCCCGGATGATCGCCGCGCAGACCGCGCTGGAGACCCGGATGCTGCTGCGCAACGGCGAGCAGCTGCTGCTGACGGTGATCATCCCGACGCTGCTGCTGGTGCTGTTCAGCGCGGTCGACATCGTGGACACCGGCTCGGGCGCGTCGGTCGACTTCCTGGCCCCGGGCATCCTGGCGCTCGCCGTGATGTCCACGGCCTTCACCGGCCAGGCCATCGCCACCGGCTTCGAGCGCCGTTACGGGGTCCTCAAGCGGCTCGGGGCCTCCCCGCTGCCCCGCTGGGCGCTGATGACCGCGAAGACGCTGTCGGTGCTGGTCACCGAGGTGCTCCAGATCGTGCTGCTGACGGTCATCGCCTTCGCGCTCGGCTGGTCGCCGCACGGCAACCCGCTCGCCGTACTGCTGCTGCTCGTCCTCGGCACCGCCGCGTTCTCCGGCCTCGGGCTGCTGATGGCCGGGACGCTGAAGGCGGAGGCGACGCTCGCCGCCGCCAACCTGGTCTTCCTGCTGCTGCTGGTCGGCGGCGGGGTCATCGTGCCGCTGGAGAAGTTCCCGGACGCGGTGCAGTCGGTGCTGGGGCTGCTGCCCGTCTCGGCGCTCTCCGAGGGGCTGCGGGACGTCCTCCAGCACGGTGCGTCGATGCCGTGGGCCCAGGCCGGGATCCTGGCGGTGTGGGCGGTGCTGGGGCTCGGCGCGGCGGCGAAGTTCTTCCGCTGGGAGTAGCACGCGGCGGCAGGGATCTTCACGGGCAAGCCGCCACGAACCACCCCTCGTGAAAACGCGCACAAGCCCCGTCCTACGATGGTCCGCGTGGAAACCCCCATCTCCCTCATCGCCAAGCGCTGGACGCCGTCCACCAAGGCGGTGAAGCGCGCCGCGCTCTCCGCCGTCGTGATGAGCGTCTTCATCATCATCACCGGCGGGGCGGTCCGGCTCACCGGTTCGGGCCTCGGCTGCGACACCTGGCCCAAGTGCACCGACGACAGCCTGTTCGCGACGCCCGAGCAGGGGCTGCACGGCGCGATCGAGTTCGGCAACCGGATGCTGACCTATGTGCTGTCGGCCGCGGTCGGCTGGGCGATCATCGCCGTCAGCTCGATGAAGCCGCGCCGCCGCAAGCTGACCCGGCTGGCCTGGTTGCAGTTCTGGATCGTGCTGGGCAACGCCGTGCTCGGCGGGATCACCGTCTGGGCGGGCCTCAACCCGTGGACGGTGGCCGGGCACTTCCTGCTGGCCAACGTGCTCCTCGCGGTCGCCGTGGTCACCTGGGTGCGGATCGGCGAGGGCGACGGCCCGCCGCGGCCCCGGGCCCCGCTGCCGGTGCGCCGGCTGACCTGGGCGATCGTGGCGACCACGGTGGTGCTGATCGTGCTGGGCACCTCGGTGACCGGTTCCGGCAAGCACGCCGGCGACAGCAGCGACGTACCGCGCATGCCGTGGGACTGGTCGGCCGCCGCCCATGTGCACGCCATCGCCGCCTGGGTGGTCTGCGCCCTGGCCATCGCGATGTGGCTGGCCCTGCGGGTGGTCGACGCCCCCGCCGACACCCGGGCTCGCGCCCGTGACCTGCTGCTCGTGCTGCTCGCCCAGGGCGCGATCGGGTACGTCCAGTACTTCAGCGACGTCCCCGAGATCCTGGTCGGTGTCCACATGTTCGGCTCGGCCATCCTGTTGATCGCCGTGGTCCGGCTCGTCCTGAGCATGCGCGAGCGCGGCGACGACGTGCCCGCCCCGCTGCCCGGCCCGGCCGCCGAGCAGTCGGAGACGGCACCGGCGACGGCCGTCTGACCCGACACACGTACGGCGGGTGAGGGGCGGTGGGCTCGGGGGAGCCTGCCGCCCCTCACCGCTGCTCACTCCAGCCCGTACACCCGGCGCGCGTTGCCCGAACCGATCATCGTGGCGACCCGGGCCGCGTCCTCACGGGTCCAGGCGCCGTCCGCGACCCAGTCGCCCAGCACCCGCCCGAGCGCCTCGCGGAACTGCCGCGCGCCCACCAGATGCAGCTCCGGCAGCCCTTGCGCCCCGCTGGAGAACAGCAGTTTGCCGAACGGCGCGAGCTCCATGATCTCCGCGAGCACGCCGGCCGCCCGCGCCCCGGTACGCGCCGCCACGGCGCCGAGGTCCGCGTAGACATGCGGGTGCCGCCCGGCCAGCGCCGCGGCCTGCCGGTGGTACGGGTAGCCGTGCAGGAGCACCAGGGCGCAGCCGTGCCCCTCGGTCGCGGCGGCGAAGTCCGCGAGGCGGGCCGGGTCCGCGGCGCCCAGGCGCAGCTGGAGCGGCAGCCCGCACGCCACCGCGGACCAGCGCAGATGGTCCAGCAGCTCCGGCTCGGCGGACACCGGGCGGCGGTCCCGGTCCCCCGCGCCCCGGCGGGCGTCCCTGCGCTCCTCCTCCCGCCCGGCCAGCCACCGGCCGGCCGCCGCCCGCACCCGGACCGGGCCCGGCGGCCCGGGGGCGGCGAAGGGGGCGGCTAAGGGGCCGTCGGTGCCGCCGGAGGTGAACGCGACGGCCGAGGAGGCGGCGGTGTGGACGGCCTCGCCCAGGTTGACGAGGAAGGCGTCGACGGTGCCGGAGGTGTCGGCGACCTGTTCGGCGAGGACTTCCAGCCGGACGATCTCCCGGCCCTGGGAGCCGGCCGCCGAGGCCAGCTCGGCCGGTCCCGTGAGGTCTCCGGCCGGTCCGGTGTCGACGAGGTGGGCGGAGACCCCGGAGGCGCGCAGCAGGCGGCGGGAGGTCTCGGCGACGCCCAGCTCCCGGCGGCGGGCCAGGTAGTGGGCGGGCGGGCAGTGCGCTTCGAGGCCGAGCGGCGGCGGGCACCAGCGGCGCACGGCGAAGCCGGTCTGGCTGTCGAAGAAGGTGGTGCCGGAGGCGGGCGGAGCGCCGCCGGCGGCGGTGAGCCGGGCCTCGAAGGTGCCGAGGCCCAGCTCGGTGCGCAGGACGCCGTGGCAGTTCTGGTCGACCAGGTCGGCCACGGGCACGGGGTCGGTCATCCGGGGCTCCCTGGGACGGCGTGCGTATGCACGGCCTAACGGGTGAGCCCCCGGGCGGGACACCGTCCGGGCGGAAGCCTCAGCGGTCGTTGGACGGACCGCCGACCTGGATCCCGGCCATCCGGGACCACTCGTACGGGCCGGTGCGGACCTTGAGGGCGAACTCGCCGTCGAACTCCTCGTGCATCGTGATGCCGGACTTCGTGGCCGCGCTCTCGGCCACCGCGTAGGTCGGGGCCACCAGGTCGCCCCAGGCGCCGTCCTGGCCGACCAGGACGATACGGGCGCCGGCCTCGCCGATGTAGGCGAGCTGCCCCTCGGCTCCGCCGTGTTCCTTGGCGAAGGCGCCGATCTGGTGGGCGAGCTTCGTCGCCCTGCGCTCCGCGCGCGCCGCCTTCCGGGCGTCCGTGCGCGAGGTCTGCCCGGTCTCTGCTGCGTCTGTTGCCGTCTCTGCCATGAACAGGATGCTACCGACGGGTAGATGAACTGGCGACGGGCGGGTCACGTGGCTTGTGCCACGCGACCCGCCCGTACGCCGGAAGCGGGGTGTTCAGGGGCTGTCAGCGGAGGAAGGGGTCCACCGCGACGGCGAGGAAGAGGAGCGAGACATAGGTGATGGACCAGTGGAACAGCCGCATCTCCTTGAGCTTGGCCCCGGTCACCCCGGCCTTGGCCCGGTTCTGCAGGCCGTGCGCCTCCCAGAGCCAGGCGCCGCCGGACAGCAGCGCCACCGCCGTGTAGAACCAGCCGGTGTAGCCGAGCGGGGTGAGCAGCAGCGAGACCGCGACCATCACCCAGCTGTAGAGGACGATCTGCTTGGCGACCACCCGGTTGGAGGCGACGACCGGGAGCATCGGGACGCCGACCCGGGCGTAGTCGTCCTTGACCTTCATCGACAGCGGCCAGTAGTGCGGCGGCGTCCAGAAGAAGATGACGGCGAAGAGGATGACGGCGGCCCAGGAGACCGTGTTCGTCACGGCCGACCAGCCGATGAGGACCGGCATGCAGCCCGCGATGCCGCCCCAGACGATGTTCTGGGAGGTGCGGCGCTTCAGCAGCATCGTGTAGACGACGACGTAGAAGAGCAGCGCGCCGAGCGCCAGGGCGGCCGAGAGCCAGTTGACCAGCAGTCCGAACCAGAGCGTGGAGAACACCGCGAGGCCGATGCCGAAGGCCAGGCATTCGCGGGGGCTGACCATGCCCGTGACCAGCGGGCGCTGGGACGTGCGGTCCATCAGCGCGTCGATGTCCCGGTCGATGTACATGTTGAGCGCGTTGGCGCCGCCCGCGGAGAGATATCCCCCGATGGTGGTCGTGAGAACGAGCCACAGATCGGGTACTCCCTGGGCAGCCAGGAACATCACCGGAACGGTGGTGATGAGCAGCAGCTCGATGATCCGTGGCTTGGTAAGCGCCACGAATGCCTTGACGCGGGCCCCGAACGGGCGATGGCCCCCTGGGCTGGGAGTCAAGGCGACCCCTGCGGGTCGGGACTCGACGGCCGTCACGCACACCCCTGACAGAGAAATCCCAGCAAGCTCCGGGCATGGAGGCCCTTGTGAAGACTTGCGCGAACTCGACCACTCTAGACGTTGGGGATACACCGCCCTTCGCGGGGGTGGGGTCGTGTTGAGGGTGACTGTTCGCCGGATGTGCATTCCGTCGGGAGGCGAAGTCCACGGGTCGCCCACACCCTGGAAAGTGCACGGAAACCGTGTCCGGCAACGGGGGTAGGCTCGACAGCGCCCGGTGCGGCAACAGTCACCGGTTTACAACAGTGGAGAGGAGCCCTGACTCAGGGTGAGCATCAAGCCGACCACCACAGACCTCCAGTGGACCGATGTGGACCAGCGGGCCGTGGACACCGCCCGTGTTCTCGCCGCGGACGCCGTACAGAAAGTCGGAAACGGCCACCCGGGCACGGCCATGAGCCTCGCGCCTGCCGCGTACACCCTCTTCCAGAAGGTGATGCGGCACGACCCCGCGGACGCCGAGTGGACCGGCCGCGACCGGTTCGTCCTCTCCGCCGGCCACTCCAGTCTGACCCTCTACATCCAGCTCTACCTGGCCGGATACGGCCTGGAGCTGGACGACCTCAAGGCTTTCCGCACCTGGGGCTCGAAGACCCCGGGCCACCCGGAGTACGGCCACACCACCGGCGTCGAGACGACCACCGGTCCGCTGGGCCAGGGTGTCGCCAACGCGGTGGGCATGGCGATGGCCGCCCGCTACGAGCGCGGCCTGTTCGACCCCGAGGCGGCCCCCGGCACCTCCCCGTTCGACCACATGGTGTGGGTCGTCGCGGGTGACGGCTGCCTCCAGGAGGGCATCTCGGCCGAGGCGTCCTCGCTGGCCGGGCACCAGAAGCTGGGCAACCTGGTCCTGCTCTGGGACGACAACCACATCTCGATCGAGGGCGACACGGAGACCGCGGTCTCCGAGGACACCATCAAGCGGTACGAGGCGTACGGCTGGCACGTCCAGCGGGTCGACCAGCTGCCCAGCGGCGACCTGGACCCGGCGGGTCTGTACGCGGCGCTCCAGGCGGCCAAGGCCGAGACCGAGCGCCCCTCGTTCATCGCGGCCCGCTCGATCATCGCCTGGCCCGCCCCGAACGCCCAGAACACCGAGGCCGCGCACGGCTCGGCGCTCGGCGACGACGAGATCGCGGCGACCAAGCGGGTCCTCGGCTTCGACCCGGAGCAGACCTTCGAGGTCTCCGACGAGGTCATCGGCCACACCCGCCAGGCCCTGGACCGCGGCCGCGAGGCCCGCGCCGAGTGGGACAAGTCGTTCGCCGCCTGGCGCACGGCCAACCCGGAGCGCGCCGCCTCCTTCGACCGGATCGCCGCGGGCGAGCTGCCCGAGGGCTGGGAGGAGAAGCTCCCGGTCTTCGAGCCCGGCAAGGGCCTGGCCACCCGTGCCGCGTCCGGCAAGGTGCTCCAGGCGCTCGGCGAGATCGTGCCCGAGCTGTGGGGCGGCTCCGCCGACCTCGCGGGCTCGAACAACACGACGATCGACAAGACGTCGTCGTTCCTCCCGGCGGGCAACCCGCTGCCGGAGGCCGACCCGTACGGCCGGACGATCCACTTCGGCATCCGCGAGCACGCCATGGCCGCCGCCATGAACGGCATCGCGCTGCACGGCAACACCCGCATCTACGGCGGCACCTTCCTGGTGTTCTCCGACTACATGCGCAACGCGGTGCGGCTCTCCGCGCTGATGCACCTGCCGGTGACGTACGTGTGGACGCACGACTCGATCGGCCTCGGCGAGGACGGTCCGACCCACCAGCCGGTCGAGCACCTGGCCGCGCTGCGCGCCATCCCGGGCCTGAACATCGTGCGCCCGGCCGACGCCAACGAGACCGCCATCGCCTGGCGCGAGATCCTGCGCCGCTACACCAAGGTGTTCGGCAAGGGCGCCCCGCACGGTCTGGCGCTGACCCGCCAGGGCGTGCCGACGTACGAGGCGAACGAGAACGCGGCCAAGGGCGGTTACGTCCTCTTCGAGGCCGACGGTGGCGAGCCGCAGGTGCTGCTCATCGCGACCGGTTCCGAGGTCCATGTCGCCGTCGAGGCGCGCGAGCAGCTCCAGGCGGCCGGTGTGCCGACCCGGGTGGTCTCGATGCCGTCGGTCGAGTGGTTCGAGGAGCAGGACCAGGCGTACAAGGACAGCGTGCTGCCGCCGTCGGTCAAGGCGCGCGTCGCCGTCGAGGCGGGCATCGGCCTGACCTGGTACCGGTACGTGGGCGACGCGGGCCGGATCGTCTCGCTGGAGCACTTCGGTGCCTCGGCCGACGCGAAGGTGCTGTTCCGCGAGTTCGGCTTCACGCCCGAGCACGTGGCCGCCGCCGCGCGGGAATCTCTCGAAGCCGCCGCGCGCTGACGCCGGTAGATACGACTAGTAGGAGATGCAACTCATGACAGACGCACTCAAGCGCCTCTCCGACGAGGGCGTGGCGATCTGGCTCGACGACCTGTCGCGCAAGCGGATCACGTCCGGCAACCTGGCCGAGCTGATCGACCAGAGCCATGTCGTCGGCGTCACCACCAACCCGTCGATCTTCCAGAAGGCGATCTCCTCGGGCGACGGTTACGAGCAGCAGCTCACCGACCTCGCCGCCCGCAAGGTCACCGTCGAGGAAGCGCTGCGCATGATCACGACGGCGGACGTCCGCGACGCCGCCGACATCCTGCGCCCGGTCTTCGACGCCACCGACGGCCAGGACGGCCGGGTCTCCATCGAGGTCGACCCGCGCCTGGCCCACAACACCGTCGCCACCGTCGCCGAGGCCAAGCAGCTGGCCTGGCTGGTGGACCGGCCGAACACGCTCATCAAGATCCCGGCGACCAAGGCCGGCCTGCCGGCGATCACCGAGACGATCGGCCGGGGCATCAGCGTCAATGTGACGCTGATCTTCTCGCTGGAGCGCTACCGCGCGGTCATGGACGCCTACCTGGCGGGCCTGGAGAAGGCGAAGGCCGCGGGCCTGGACCTCTCCAAGATCCACTCGGTGGCCTCGTTCTTCGTGTCCCGGGTGGACACCGAGATCGACAAGCGTCTGGACGCCATCGGCTCGGACGAGGCGAAGGCGGCCAAGGGCAAGTCCGCGCTGGCCAACGCCCGGCTGGCCTACGAGGCGTACGAGGAGGTCTTCTCCTCCGACCGCTGGGCGGCCCTGGACAAGGCGCAGGCCAACAAGCAGCGTCCGCTGTGGGCCTCGACCGGCGTCAAGGACCCGGCGCTGAAGGACACGCTGTACGTCGACGAGCTGGTGGCGCCGAACACGGTGAACACCATGCCGGAGGCGACGCTGGACGCGGTGGCCGACCATGGCGAGATCACCGGTGACACCGTCTCCGGCGGCTACGACCAGGCGCGCGCCGACCTCGACGCGATCAAGAAGCTCGGCATCTCGTACGACGACGTCGTGCAGGTGCTGGAGGACGAGGGCGTCGAGAAGTTCGAGGCGTCCTGGAACGACCTGCTCAAGTCGACCGAGGCGGAGCTTTCGCGCCTCGCCCCCTCGGAGGGCTGACCACTTTGTCTGCTGTTCCCGGAGCCAACCCGCTCCGTGACGCACAGGACCGACGGCTCCCGCGTATCGCGGGGCCGTCGGGCCTGGTCATCTTTGGCGTCACGGGCGATTTGTCCCGTAAAAAGCTGATGCCTGCCGTCTACGACCTGGCCAATCGCGGCCTGCTTCCGCCGGGCTTCTCGCTCATCGGTTTCGCGCGCCGCGACTGGGAGGACGAGGACTTCGCGCAGGTCGTCCACGACGCCGTCAAGGAGCACGCCCGTACGCCGTTCCGCGAGGAGGTCTGGCAGCAGCTCATCCAGGGGATGCGCTTCGTCCAGGGCAACTTCGACGACGACGAGGCGTTCGAGACCCTCAAGGCGACCATCGAGGAGCTCGACAAGGCACAGGGGACGGGCGGCAACTTCGCCTTCTACCTCTCCGTGCCGCCGAAGTTCTTCCCCAAGGTCGTCCAGCAGCTGAAGAAGCACGGCCTGGCCGACCAGAAGGAGGGCTCCTGGCGGCGCGCCGTCATCGAGAAGCCCTTCGGTCACGACCTGGCCAGCGCGCAGGAGCTCAACCAGCTCGTGCACGACGTCTTCCCGCCCAACGAGGTCTTCCGGATCGACCACTACCTGGGGAAGGAGACGGTCCAGAACATCCTGGCGCTGCGGTTCGCCAACACGATGTGGGAGCCGATCTGGAACCGGTCCTACGTCGACCACGTACAGATCACGATGGCCGAGGACATCGGCATCGGCGGCCGGGCCGGCTACTACGACGGCATCGGCGCCGCCCGTGACGTCATCCAGAACCACCTGCTCCAGCTGCTGGCGCTGACCGCGATGGAGGAGCCCGGCTCCTTCCACCCGAAGGCCCTGGTCGCCGAGAAGCTCAAGGTGCTCACCGCCGTCGAGCTGCCCGAGGACCTCGGTGCGCACACCGTGCGCGCCCAGTACGAGCACGCCTGGCAGGGCGGCGAGGAGGTCCTCGGCTACTGCGAGGAGGACGGCATCGACCCCAAGTCGACGACCGACACCTACGCGGCGATCAAGCTGACGATCAACAACCGCCGCTGGGCGGGCGTGCCGTTCTACCTCCGGACCGGAAAGCGGCTCGGCCGCCGGGTCACGGAGATCGCGGTCGTCTTCAAGCGCGCCCCCTATCTGCCCTTCGAGTCGAGCGCGACCGAGGAGCTGGGCGGCAACGCGCTGGTCATCCGGGTCCAGCCGGACGAGGGCGTCACCGTGCGCTTCGGCTCCAAGGTGCCCGGCACCTCGATGGAGGTCCGGGACGTCACGATGGACTTCGCGTACGGCGAGTCGTTCACGGAGTCCAGCCCGGAGGCGTACGAGCGGCTCCTCCTGGACGTCCTCCTCGGCGACGCCAACCTCTTCCCCCGCCACCAGGAGGTCGAACTCTCCTGGACCATCCTCGACCCGATCGAGGAGTACTGGGAGAAGCACGGCAAGCCCGCGAAGTACGCGGCCGGCACCTGGGGTCCGGCCGAGGCCGACGAGATGCTCGCACGTGACGGACGGAGCTGGAGGCGGCCATGAAGATCGATCTCACGGAAACCACGTCCAGCAAGATCAACCAGGCGCTGGTCTCGGCCCGCCGGGCGATCGGCACCCCCGCCATCGGCATGGTGCTCACGCTGGTCATCGTCACCGACGAGGAGAACGCGTACGACGCGCTCAAGTCGGCCGGGGACGCCTCCCGCGAGCACCCCTCGCGGATCATCGCGGTGATCAAGCGGGTCAGCCGTTCGCCGCGGGCCCGCCGGGACGCCCGGCTCGACGCCGAGGTCCGGGTCGGATCGGACGCCGGGACCGGCGAGACGGTCGTCCTGCGCCTCCACGGCGAGCTGGCCAACCACGCCCAGTCGGTGGTCCTGCCGCTGCTGCTGCCGGACGCCCCGGTCGTGGTGTGGTGGCCCGAGGACGCCCCCGCCGACCCGGCGAAGGACCCGCTCGGGGCGCTCGCCCAGCGCCGCATCACCGACACCTACTCCGCCGAGCACCCGATCGAGGAGCTGGCGGTGCGGGCGGCGACGTACAGCCCCGGCAGCACCGATCTGGCCTGGACCCGGATCACGCCGTGGCGCTCGATGCTGGCCGCCGCGCTGGACCAGCAGCCGGCCGAGGTCATCGCCGCGACCGTCGAGGGCGAGAGCGACAACCCGAGCTGCGAGCTGCTGGCCATGTGGCTCGCGGACCGGCTGGGCGTCCCGGTGGAGCGCACGCTCTCCCAGGGCCCCGGTCTCACCGCGGTCCGGATGGAGACGAAGAACGGCGTCATCGTCCTGGACCGGGCCGACGGCTCGCTGGCCACGCTCTCCATGCAGAACCAGCCGGACCGCGCGGTGGCGCTCAAGCGCCGGGACACCTCCGAGCTGCTGGCGGAGGAGCTGCGCCGGCTCGACCCGGACAACACCTACGCCTCGGCGGTGAAGTTCGGCGTCGACAAACTGCACGCGGGCGGCGAGGTCACGGCCAAGCCGGTCGAAGGCGCCACGGACAAGGCGGACAAGACCCCCGAGGCCAAGGCTCCCGCCGCGAAGAAGGCCCCGGCCAAGAAGGCGGCCTCCAAGTGACGCCTCCTCAATTGGTCGTCCACCGCGACAAGGAGCTGATGGCCCAGGCCGCGGCGGCCCGGCTGATCACGAGGATCGTGGACGCCCAGGCCTCCCGGGGCCATGCCTCGGTGGTGCTGACCGGCGGGCGCAACGGCAACGGCCTGCTGGCCGCGCTCGCCGCCGCACCCGCCCGGGACGCGGTCGACTGGTCGCGGCTGGACCTGTGGTGGGGCGACGAGCGGTTCCTGCCGGAGGGCGACCCGGAGCGCAATGTCACCCAGGCCCGTGCGGCGCTGCTCGACGCGGTGGATCTCGATCCGGCCCGGGTGCACGCGATGCCCGCGTCCGACGGCCCGTACGGCGACGACGCGGATGCCGCGGCGGCCGGTTACGCCGCCGAACTGGCCGCCGCCGCGGGTCCCGAGGACCACGGTCCGGTGCCCACGTTCGACGTGCTGATGCTGGGCGTCGGCCCGGACACGCATGTGGCCTCGCTCTTCCCGGAGCTGCCCGCGGTACGGGAGACCGAGCGCACCGTCGTCGGTGTGCACGGGGCTCCCAAGCCGCCGCCGGTGCGCGTCTCGCTGACGCTGCCGGCGATCCGCGCGGCGCGCGAGGTGTGGCTGCTGGCGGCCGGCGAGGACAAGGCGGAGGCCGCGGCCATCGCGTTGTCCGGGGCCGGGGAGATCCAGGCCCCGGCGGCAGGTGCGTACGGCCGCGGCCGCACGCTGTGGCTGCTCGACGCGGCGGCGGCCTCGCAGCTGCCGCGCGCGCTGTATCCGCCCGCCTCCGCCTGAGCGTTCACCCCCGAAGGCCCGGCCCGCTCTTCCCGAGCGGTCCGGGCCTTCGTCGTGAAAGGCTCGCGCCATGGTGCATATCGGAACCGTGGTGATGGGTGCGACCGACGTGAGCAGGGCCGCCGCTTTCTGGAAGGCGGCGCTCACCTACACCGAACGCGAAGAGGGCACGGACGACTGGGTGGTGCTGGTCCCGGTCGAAGGGCCCGGCGTCGGCGTGTCGCTGGGGCGCTCCACCTCTCCCGTGCAGGAGGTCCCCCGGGTCCACCTCGACCTGTACTCCGACACCCAGGAGGCCGAGGTGGAACGGCTGATCGGGCTCGGGGCGACCAGGGTCGCGTGGGACCTCTATCCGCCGGACCCGGACTTCGTGGTGCTCGCGGACCCCGAGGGCAACCGCTTCTGCGTCATCGACACGACGCACGGCGGCTGACCGGCCTCAGACGTCCTTCGGCGGGCGCTCCAGGAAGGGCTCCAGCAGCCCGGGGACGGCCTCGGCGGCGAAGGTGAGGCCCTCGGCGGCGTCGGTGTCGTACGCCGTGTACGCGCCCCCTCCGGCGGCCGTGGTGGCCGTGATGGTCAGCAGTCCGGCCCGGCGCTGGAAGACCGACTGCTTGACCGTCCAGCCGATCACGCCGGCCCGCTCCAGGGCGGCCGTGGAGCGGCGGACCGTGCCGGAGCGGGTGACCAGATAGCGGCCGGAGAGCGTGTGTCCGAGCGCCCGGTACGCGTCCAGGGCGAGCACCACCGCCACCGGGACGGCCACCACCGCACAGCCGAGCGCGATCCACAGCAGCACCGGCGTGAGCAGCGCCCCGAGGAGCGTCAGGACCAGGACCGGGCCGAGGACCGCGGCGAGCGACCAGCGCAGCCGGCGGCCCCGGGCGGCGCGCGGGTGCGGGGTGAGCGCGGCGCCGGTCGGGGTGTCCGCCTCGCGCAGGACGTCGGCGGCGACGGCGTCGGCCCGGGTCCGGGGTGCGGCCGGGAGCAGGGTGTTGTGGTCGGCGTTCCTGGCCTCGTGGTCCTTGGCCAGGCCGGTGGTGATGGCGTCGAGGCGGGCCGCGCCGAGCAGCCGGACGCCCAGCGGCTCGACCAGGTCGACGCCGCGCAGCCGGGCCTCCTCGACGGAGATGGACCGGGAGGTGAACAGTCCGCGCCGCACCCGCAGGGTGCCGCCCGGTTCGCGCTCCAGGCGGTAGTTCCACCACATCTCGATCCAGAGGCCGAGCGCCCCGACGACGCCCGCGACCAGGGCGGCCAGGACCAGGACGATGATCACCCAGAGCAGCGGGGTCTCCCGGAAGCGGTCGCCGACCCACTCGATGACCTGGCCCTGGGCCCCGACCCAGTCGCTGACCTGCATCACGGCCCCGGCGGCCGCCCCGCCGAGCATGGGGGCGACGAAGGAGACCGGGGCGTAACGGATCCAGCGGGGGTCCAGGACGGCCAGTTCGCCCTCGCGGTGGACGCCGGGCGGTGCGGTGGCGGCGCGCTCCAGGAGGAGGCGGCGCAGCCGTTCGCCCTCGGCGCGGGTGACCGGGTCCAGTTCGAGGGTGGACTCCGAGCCCTGTTCGCCGGTGCCGATCCTGACGGTGACCAGGCCCAGGAGGCGCAGCAGCAGGTTGGCGGTGAGATCGACCGTGCGGATACGGCCGCGGGCCAGGGAACGGCGCTTGACGAGCAGCAGGCCGGTGTGGAGGTCGACGCGCTCCTCGCCGATCCGGTAGCGGGTGCGGTGCCAGCGGACCCGGTCGGCGCCCGCCGCGGCCCCGATGACCAGGACGGCTCCGGCGAACACCTGGAGCACGGCGACGGGGAGGCTGAACCAGCGGGTGAGCCCGAGCGTGACCGGGATGGCCGCACCCGCGACGACCCCCGCCACGACGAGGGCGGTGACCAGGACCGTACGCGGGTCGAGGCGGTGCCAGTCGGCGGGCGGGGCGACGGTGCTCATGTGGCGTCGCCGGGGGTGTCGCGGGTGATCCGGGTGAGCTGCCCGGCGAGGTCGGCGGCGACCTCGTGGTCCAGCCCGGCGATCCGTACCGCGCCCTTGGCGGAGGCGGTGGTGACCGTGACGGTGGCGAGCCGGAAGAGCTGCTCCAGCGGGCCGCGCACGGTGTCCACGGTCTGGATCCGGGACATCGGGGCGATCCGCCACTCCTGCCAGAAGAACCCGGTGCGGACGTACACCGCTTCCTCGGTGACCTCCCAGCGGTGCGTACGGAACCACCACAGGGGGAAGAGGACGGCGGCCGCCGTGCCCGCCACGGCCAGGACCGCGGCGGGCAGCAGCAGCCAGAAGCGGGCCGGGGCGATGAGCGCGCCCAGCACCGCGAGCGGCACGACGGGCACGGCCGTCAGCAGCAGCCACTGGACCCGCCACCAGCCGACGGCCCGCTCGTTCAGCGTGTTGCGCGGCGGCCGCAGCACCACCGCCGTCCCCTCCCCCTGTGGCATCGGATCAGCGCCCGCGCAGCGTGCGGTAGGCGTCGACCAGGGCGGCGGTGGAGCTGTCGAGCTGCCCGGCGTCCGCGCCGCCGTCACCGGTCAGCAGCGGCTCGATCTTCTTGGCGAGGACCTTGCCGAGCTCGACGCCCCACTGGTCGAAGGAGTCGATGTTCCAGATGGCGCCCTGGACGAAGACCTTGTGCTCGTAGAGCGCGATGAGCTGACCGAGGACCGAAGGGGTCAGCTTGTCGGCGAGGATCGTCGTCGTGGGGTGGTTGCCCCGGAACGTCTTGTGCGGGACCAGCTCCTCGGGCACGCCCTCCGCCCGGACCTCCTCGGGCGTCTTGCCGAAGGCGAGCGCCTGGGTCTGGGCGAAGAAGTTGGCCATCAGCAGGTCGTGCTGGGCGATCAGCCCGGGCAGCAGGTCGTGGACCGGGGCGGCGAAGCCGATGAAGTCCGCCGGGATCAGCTTGGTGCCCTGGTGGATCAGCTGGTAGTACGCGTGCTGCCCGTTGGTGCCGGGCGTGCCCCAGACGACCGGCCCGGTCTGCCATTCCACGGGGTCGCCGTCGCGGTCGACGGACTTGCCGTTGGACTCCATGTCGAGCTGCTGGAGATAGGCGGTGAACCGGGAGAGGTAGTGGCTGTAGGGCAGCACCGCGTGCGACTGGGCGTCGAAGAAGTTGCCGTACCAGACGCCGAGGAGGCCGAGGAGGAGCGGGGCGTTCTCCTCGGGCGGCGCGGTGCGGAAGTGCTCGTCGACGAGGTGGAAGCCCTCCAGCATCTCGCGGAAGCGGTCCGGGCCGATGGCGACCATCAGCGAGAGGCCGATCGCCGAGTCGAAGGAGTAGCGGCCGCCGACCCAGTCCCAGAACTCGAACATGTTGGCCGTGTCGATGCCGAACTCCTCGACCTTCTCGGCATTGGTCGACAGGGCCACGAAGTGCTGGGCGACGGCGTCCTGACCGGCCTTCAGCTCGGTCAGCAGCCAGTCCCGGGCGGAGGTGGCGTTGGTGATGGTCTCGATCGTCGTGAACGTCTTCGAGGCGATGACGAACAGCGTCTCGGCCGGGTCGAGGTCGCGGACGGCCTCGTGCAGGTCGGCGCCGTCGACGTTGGAGACGAAGCGGACGGTGAGCGCGCGGTCGGTGAAGGAGCGCAGCACCTCGTACGCCATGGCGGGGCCGAGGTCGGAGCCGCCGATGCCGACGTTGACGATGTTCTTGATCGGCTTGCCGGTGTGGCCGGTCCACTGTCCGGAGCGGACCTTCTCGGCGAAGCCGGCCATCTTGTCCAGGACAGCGTGCACGGCGGGGACGACATTCTCACCGTCGACCTCGATCACCGCGTCGCGCGGGGCGCGGAGCGCGGTGTGCAGGACCGCCCGGTCCTCGGTGGTGTTGATCTTCTCGCCGCGGAACATCGCGTCCCGCAGCTCCGCGACCCCGGTGGCGGCGGCGAGCTCGCGCAGCAGGCGCAGCGTCTCGTCGGTGACCAGGTGCTTGGAGTAGTCGAGATGGAGGTCGCCGACCCGGAGGGTGTAGGCGGTGCCGCGGTCCGGCTGCCGTGCGAACAACTCGCGCAGCTGGGGGGCGCCGAGCCCCTCACGGTGCTCGGCGAGAGCCGTCCACTCGGGCGTCTGGTTGAGCTTGGTTCGGCTTGCTGCGTTCATCCGGGATATCAGCCCACTTCTCACTCGTCATCAGCATCCCCGCTGCCCCACAAACCTAATTGATCGAGGAGCCGGACGGCGTGGAGGAGGGCGGTGGCGCGGGAACGCGATACGGCCGGACACCCGTGAGGTGTCCGGCCGGTGAACGACTGGGTGGTCCGTGGAGCCGTACCGCGGTGGAGTCTCAGATCTCGCCGCGGAGCTTGGCCAGCGCCTCGGCGA
>MUNB01000191.1 GCA_002154345.1 Streptomyces griseus | reverse complement strand
GGCCCGTGCCGATGCCGGCGGCGCGCTGGCTCTCCGCCGGCATCGGCACGGGCCTGGTGTACTCGGCGGTCAGCAACACCTGCGGCATGGCCGTCGTCCTCTCGAAGCTGCCGTACAACCGGGCCCCGCGTGCCGCCGGTGACCTGGACACCACGCTGGAGCAGCTCCAGCGCTGACCGGCGGGGCCCGGCCGGCCGACGACCGGCCGGCCCCGGGGCGGGCGCTCCGGCCGCCGCCGGTCAGGCCTCGTCGCGCACCAGCGCCAGCAGCCGGTCCAGGACCCGGGGCCCGCCCGCGCGCACCCCGTCGTGCTCGTACTCGTTCGTCACCCAGGTCCGCAGCCCCCGGATCGCCGCCGCCGTGCGCAGCGAGTCCGCGGTGTCGACGTACATGTCGTCGTGGTAGACGGCCGCCGCGACCGGGACCTCGTTGGCGGCGAGCCGCTCGGGGTCGTACAGCACGGGCCAGTCGGTGCGCCGGGCGAGCAGTTCGGCGGTCTCGCGGAGCGGGCGCAGCGCCGGGTCGACGTCGAAGTGCCAGGGGTGGATGGTCTCGCCGGTGAAGAGGACCGGGCTGTCGCCCGCGAGCGCGGTGGCCGCGTCGAACTGCGGGAACTCGGCCCGTACGCGTTCCGCCGCCCAGTCCGTGGCACGCTCGCCCTGCCCGTAGATGGCCTCGTGCAGCAGGGCGTACAGCGGGTGCCCGGCGAAGGAGGCGGCGGTGCGCATCGCCTCCTGGAAGGCGTCGGAGAGTTCGGTGGCGCCCGGGGTGCGGACGAAGGCGTTCTCCAGCAGGTAGTGGAGCTGGTGGCTGCCGCTGCCGGAGCCGAGCATGATGCCGAGCGACTGGAAGCCCTCGGGGGTGAGCCGGTGTCCGGCGCTCTCGGGCCGGTGCTCGGCGAGGTGTGCGGCGATGGCGCGGGCGCGCTCGACGTCCTGCGGGTAGCGGGCGTAGTGGGCGGCGACCTTCCGCTCGATCCGCGGGTACGCGGCCCGGTAGACGTCGTCCGCGTGCGCGTCCAGCGAGGGCAGCCCGCCGGTGATGAGGACCGCCGCGAGGCCCTCGGGCGCCGAGGAGAGATAGCGGACGGCGCAGAAGCCGCCGAAGGACTGACCGAGGACCGTCCAGGGCGCTCCGCCGGTGAGCTGCGGCCGGATCAGCTCGCAGTCGCGGACGATGGAGTCGGAGCGGAAGTGGGCGAGGTAGTCGGCCTGTTCGCGCGGGCCGCCGCGCAGCGGGAGGGTCTGCCGGTTGGCCGGGGTGGACAGCCCGGTGCCCCGCTGGTCGAGGAGGAGGACGCGGAACTCCCGCAGGGCGCGGCCGAGCCAGGCCTCCGTGCCGACGAAACGGCGTGCGCCGAAGCCGGGGCCGCCCTCCAGGTAGACCAGCCAGGGCAGTTCCTCGCCGGCCCGGGAGGCGGCGACCGCTTCGCGGCCGTAGACCTCGATCTGCTCACCGCCGGGGTCGCTGTGGTCGAGGGGCACGGTGAAGCGCCGGTCGGTGAGGACGACACCGGGCTGCCGGTAACTGCTCACGGGGAACTCCTGAATCCGGGGTGCGGTCTGATCCGGGCGAAAGGGCCAGTTCAGCACATGCCCTCCCGGTGGAGGACGAAGGGGCCGTGCCCCGGACGGTCCCGGCCCGTGTGCGGCGCGGCCCGGGCGCTCCTACCGTGCAGACATGATCCGGTTCGAAGAGGTCGGCAAGGTCTATCCGGACGGGACGACGGCGGTCGACGGGCTGTCCTTCGAGGTGGCGGAGGGCGAGCTGGTGACCCTGGTGGGTCCGTCCGGCTGCGGCAAGACGACCACGATGATGATGGTGAACCGGCTGATCGAGCCGACCTCGGGCCGGATCCTGGTGGACGGCGAGGACATCGCCGGGATCGATCCGGTGAAGCTGCGCCGGCGGATCGGCTATGTGATCCAGCAGGTGGGCCTCTTCCCGCACCGGACGGTCCTGGACAACACCGCGACCGTACCGGCGCTGGTCGGCTGGAAGCGGGCACGGGCCCGGGAGCGGGCGGCGGAGCTGCTGGACCTGGTGGGCCTGGACCCGAAGACGTACGGCTCGCGCTATCCGGCGCAGCTCTCGGGCGGCCAGCGGCAGCGGGTGGGTGTCGCGCGGGCGCTCGCGGCGGATCCGCCGGTGCTGCTGATGGACGAGCCGTTCGGAGCGGTGGACCCGGTGGTGCGGGAGCGGCTGCAGAACGAGTTCCTGGCGCTCCAGCAGCGGGTGCGCAAGACGGTGCTCCTGGTGACGCACGACATCGAGGAGGCGGTGCGGATGGGCGACCGGATCGCGGTGTACGGGGAGGGCCGCATCGAGCAGTTCGACACCCCGGCCGCCGTGCTCGGCACCCCGGCGACGCCGTACGTGGCCCGCTTCGTGGGTTCCGACCGGGGCCTGAAGCGGTTGTCGGTCACCGCGATCGAGCCGGAGGACCTGGAGGAGCCGCCGGTGGCCCTGCTGGAGGAGCCGGCCCGGGAGGCCGCGGCCCGGCTGGGGGCGACGGGGGCCCGGTGGGCGGTGGTGCTGAACGGCGGGGGCGAGCTGCACGGCTGGGTGTCGGCGGACGCGCTGCGGCCGGCCGGCGAAGGGGCGACGGTGGGTTCGCTGGCCCGCCGGATGGACGCGTGGGTGCCGGTGGGCGCGCCGTTGAAGCAGGCGTTCAGCGAGATGCTCCAGCACGACGCGGGGTGGGTGGCGGTGCTGGACGGGGCCCGGTTCCTCGGCGTTCTCACCCCGGCGAAGCTGCACGAGGCGCTGCGCCGGTCGGTGGACGCCGATGCGCAGGGGGTGGGCCGTGAGGAGGTGGAGTTCGACTCGGTGGCGGACGCGTAGGGGCGGGGGTGACCCGATCCACCTTGCCCGCGTTTGCAGATAACCCGCGTATGCAATTATTGTTGACGCCAGTAAACGTCGTACGCCAGAGATGACGGCGTGCGACGCGCACGAGGCACACCGCTGCACCGCTCTACCGGAAGGCCGTCACATGTCCACCGTCCCCACCGTCACGCTGAACAACGGCGTGGCCATCCCCCAGCTCGGCTTCGGCGTCTTCCAGGTGCCCGACGACGAGACCACCGCCGCCGTCTCCGCCGCACTGGAAGCCGGCTACCGGTCCATCGACACCGCGGCGATCTACGGCAACGAGGTCGGCGTGGGCCGTGCGCTGGCCGCCTCCGGGATCCCCCGCGAGGAGCTGTTCATCACCACGAAGGTGTGGAACGCCGACCAGGGCTACGACGCGACGCTCGCCGCCTTCGACGCGAGCCTGGCCAAGCTCGGCCTCGACCACGTCGACCTCTACCTGATCCACTGGCCGACGCCCGCCCACGACCTGTACCCGGAGAGCTGGCGCGCCCTGGAGAAGCTGGTCGCCGACGGCCGGATCCGCGCGGCCGGGGTCTCCAACTTCCAGCCCGCGCATCTGAGCCGGCTGCTGGAGACGGGCACGCTCGTCCCCGCCGTCAACCAGGTCGAGCTGCACCCGGGCCTTCAGCAGGCCGAACTGCGCGCCTTCCACGCCGAGCACGGCATCGCCACCGAGGCCTGGAGCCCGCTGGCCCAGGGCGCGCTGCTCAAGGAGGAAACGCTGGTCTCCATCGCCGAGCGGCACGGCAAGTCCCCGGCCCAGGTGGTGCTGCGCTGGCACCTCCAGCTCGGCAACATCGTGATCCCCAAGTCGGTCACGCCCGAGCGGATCCGGCAGAACATCGACGTCTTCGACTTCGAGCTGTCGGACGCGGAGATGGACGCCGTCGCCGCGCTGGACCGGGGCATGCGCACCGGACCGGACCCCGACACGCTCAACTGACCCGGTTCACGGGTCAGCGTCCGCGGCGGTAGCTGCTGCCGTCCCGGGGCCGCACCAGCAGCCCCGCCACGACGAGATAGCGGCGCAGCGCGGAGCAGTCCTCGTGGACGGTGAGCAGCGCCTCGTTCACCTCGCGCTCGGTGTACGAACGCTCCCGCTCGAACAGCGTGCCGGCGAGATGCACGAGCAGCTGCTCCCGACGGGCCTCCTTGCGCGGGATCGCCACCAGGCGGCCGTGCGAGAAGAGCGCCTCGACCCGGTGGGCGCGAGGGGTCGTCGACAGGGGCGCAAGGGTCTCTTGTTCGGCGGGCATGGCCGGAAGCGTCGCAGGCTTCCTCAGGACGGGCAACGCGTTTTCCTCGCGTTGCCCGTCCTCGCGTTGCCCGTCTTCGCCCGCCCGTGCCCGCGTCGCCCGTCCGCGCGTTGACAGACCCGCACCGGCCGGGTTGTGATGGGAGGCGTGCAGCGTGACGCCGGCCAAAGAGATCTGGGCCGGCCGGCGGTCAAGCCGGCACCTTCTTCCCAGGGATGACGCCATGAGTCGACTCATCGCCACCTGCCTCTGAGCAGCCGCGCCCCGAGCCACTGTGCTCCGAGCGCCTTCACGTCCGAACCACCTCACCGCGGACACTCCGCGACGCCGGGCCCTCGCCTGCCCGCATTCCTCACGGGAGACCCAGAACCTCCATGCCCCATGCCTTCCAGCAGTCCGTCATCGCCGAGTTCCGTGCCAACGCGGGGAAGGTCGGCGGCCCCTTCGAGGGCGCCGATCTGCTTCTGCTGACCACCACCGGCGCCCACTCCGGGAAGCCGCACACCACACCGCTCGGCTACGTACGCGACGGCCGCCGGCTGCTCGTCGTCGGCTCCAACCTCGGCGCACCGCTGCATCCGGACTGGTACCGCAATCTCCTCGCCCACCCCTCCGTTCAGGTGGAGTTGGGGGACGAGGAGTTCCCGTCCCTCGCCGTACCGGCCGAAGGGGCCCGGCGCGACGAGCTGTTCGCCCGGGTGGTGGCCGAAGCGCCCGGCTACGCGGAGTACCAGGCCGCGACCGACCGGGTGCTGCCGGTCGTGGTCCTGGAGCTGCCGGACCCCGACGACACGCCTCGCCCGATCACCTCGCTCGCCGGCAAGCTGATGGAGGTGCACACCTGGCTGCGCGCCCAACTCCTGCACGTGCACGCGGAGACGGAGGCGCACTTCGCCGCACGGGCCGCCCACGAAGGTGCGGGCGAACCGCCCGCGCCCGGTCTCGGGCTGCAGATCCGGCAACGCTGCCTGGCGTTCTGCCAGGCGCTGGAGTTCCACCACACGGCCGAGGACGGCCATATGTTCCCCACGATGGAGGGCTACCACCCCCAGCTGGCCGACGTCTTCGAGCGACTGCGGGAGGAGCACCGCGGCATCGGGGAGCTCCAGTCGGCGCTCGCCGCCCTGCTGGCCGATGCCGCCATCACCGAGCCGGACCGCTTCCGTGCCGAACTGACGCGGATGACAGAGGAGTTGACGGCCCACCTCGACTACGAGGAGGAGCAGATCCTGCCGCTGCTGGCGGATGTGCCCTGGCCACCGGCCCCGCCCGCCTCCTGAGCCGCCGGCCGGCTCAGCCCTTCGGGAGGAGCTTCTTCGACTCCAGGTAGGTGCGCGCGACGTCCTCGGGCAGCCGGCGCCAGCTGTCGACCTGCTCGTTCATGGACGCCAGGTCGGCGGTGGTCAGTACGGTGTTGAGCCGGCCGAGGGCGTCGCGCACCCCGGCACTCCCGGCGCGGGCGCGGTTGACGACGGGGACCACGTAGTCCGCGTTCTGGAGGTTCTTGTCGTCCTCCAGCAGGACCAGGCCGAACTGGTCCAGGGTGGCGTCGGTCGTGGTGGTGAGCACCATCTGGTCCTGGCCGTTCTGCACCGCCTGTTTCGCCTGGGTGGTGCCGACGCCCTTCGGGTCGACGGCGACGACGTCGATGCCGTACGTCTTGCGCAGCCCGGGGGCGCAGTAGGGCCGCTGGACGCATTCGTCGCCCGCCGCCAGCCGTACGGGCAGCTTCGCCGCGCCGACGTCGCTGAGGGTCGTGAGCCCGTGCTTCCTCGCGTACGCGGCGGTGACCGCGAAGGCGTTCTGGTCGACGGCCCGGCCGGGGTCGAGCACGGTCAGCCCGCGCGGGGCGGCCAGCGCGCGGAGCGCCTTCATGGTGGTGGCGAGGTCGGGCGATCCGACGGGGGGCGCGTCGGCGCCGTTGGCCTTGGCGTTGAGCCAGTCGGCGAAGGTCGCCGCGTACTCCGCGACGACGTCGATCTGCCCGTTCTCCAGGGCGGGTTCGTAGATCTCCCGGTTGGTGACGGCGATGATGTCGGCGGAGTATCCGGCGTTCTCCAGGAGCAGGGCGTACATCTGGGCGAGCAGGTCGCTCTCGGTGAATCCGGCCGAGCCGACGGTGAGTTCCCTGCTGTCGCCGGGCGGTGCGGTGACCTCGCCCTGGTTCTCCAGGCTGGGCCCGGCGGTACAGGCGGTGGCGGCGAGGAGGGCCAGCGCGGCCAGGGCCCGGCGGGCGCGGTTCACACGGCCTCCCGTCCGCGCCTGGGCGCGAGGCGCTGCCCCGCCTCGAAGAGGCCTTCGACGAGGAGGGCGAAGACGGCCACGAGGATCGCTCCGGCCACCACCTGCGGGGTGGCGGCGAGGTTGAAGCCGGCGGTGATGATCCGGCCCAGTCCCCCGCCGCCGGCCAGTGCGGCGAGGGTGGCGGTGGCGACCAGCTGCACGGCGGCGATCCGTACGCCGGTGAGGATCAGCGGGAGGGCAAGCGGCAGTTCCACGCCCAGCAGCATCTGACGGCCGGTCATACCCATGCCCCGGGCGGCCCGGACGACGTCCCGGTCGACCTCGCGCATGCCGACGTAGGCGTTGGTGAGGAGCGGCGGCACGGCGAACAGCACCAGCGCGATGATCGTCGACCACTGGCCGTACGTGCCGACGGGGGTGAGCAGCAGCAGGACCAGCACGGCGAAGGTGGGCACGGCCCGGCCGATGTTGGAGAGGTTGACGGCGAGCGCGCCGCCCTTGCCGAGGTGGCCCAGGACCAGGGCGACGGGCAGGGCGATCAGGCAGCTGATGAGCAGGCAGACGACGGTGAGGAAGAGATGTTCGCCGAGCCGGTTCCAGACGCCGTCGGGCCCGGACCAGTGCGCGGCGGTGGTGAGCCAGGACCAGGTGTCCGCCAGGGTGTTCACGCCCGCCTCCCGTCCCGGTGCGTGTTCACGCCCGCCTCCGGGTCCAGGGCGTCAGCAGTCGGCCCGCTCCCAGGAGCAGCAGGTCGGCGGCGACGGCGATGACGACGCACAGGACGGAGGCGGTGAGCACCTGGGCCTTGAAGTAGGTGTTCATGCCGGAGTAGATGAGGTTGCCGAGTCCGCCGTGGCCGACGATCGCCCCGACGGTGACCAGGGAGACCGCGGAGACGGTCGCGATGCGCAGCCCGGCCATCGCGGCGGGCAGCGCGAGCGGGAGCTCCACGGCGAGCAGCAGGCGCAGCGGCCCGTAGCCCATGCCGCGGGCGGCCTGCCGGGTCTCCTCGGGGACGGCGCGGAGCCCGGCCAGGATGTTGCGGACGAGCAGCGTCAGCGAGTAGAGGACCAGACCCGCGACGACGAGCGCGGCGGAGAGTCCGTACAGGGGCAGCAGCAGCGAGAACATCGCCAGCGACGGGATCGTGTACAGGATCGTCGTCAGGCCGAGCACCGGCCCGGCCGCCCAGCGCCACCGGCGGGCCGCCAGGGCCAGCGGGACGGCGAGCACCAGGGCGACGGCCACCGCGGCGGCCGTCAGCTGGAGGTGTTGCAGCACCGCGTCCACGAGGATCTCGCGACGGCTGGAGAGATAGGCGCCGCAGATCCACTCATTGCGGGCGAGGCAGTCGTCCGGGGGCGCCATCACCTGTTCATTCGAGCGCGGCGGCGGTGCCGTCGCAGGTCAGGAGCGGCCGTTCGGGGGGGGCGGGCTAGAGCGCGAACAGGAGCTTTCGGCACACTTTCGGGCACGGGAACAGGATCGTCAGCGAAAGCGGAACGAGCTGGGCCGTACGAGCAACCCTCCTCGGCCCGCTGCCGTCTTGATCAATGACAGGACGGTTCGCCGCGTGTGACGAGCGGCGTCCAACCCCCACATGATCCGGGCCTGCACGACCGGCCGACTATACCCCCCATGTATACGCAGAGGGTATAGCCGCCCCGGTGCGGGCCCGGCACCGCGCGGAAGGCACCCATGCAGACCAAGGCACTGGCGCCCGAGTACCAGGGAGCTCTCACCAAGATGTCGGTGAACGCCTCCCTCACCGACGTACTGGCCGAGGGAGTACGCCATCTGAGGCAGGCCGAGCTCTCCGGATCGCAGGAGGAGGTGGCCCGCTCCGGCCTCGCCGTGGCCGAGGCCCACCGCAGGCTCGGGCACGTGGCGGAGGCCGACCGGGCCTGGAAGGCCAGCTACCGGGCCGCGCGGGCGGCCGGGAACACCGGGGCGATGGCCTGGGCGCTGTGGAGCGGCGGCACGCTGGCACGGCAGCGCGGGGCGCTGCGGCTCGCGTTCCGGCTGCTCGGCCTCGCCGCGGAGCTGGGCAAGCGGGGCGGCGATGTGGTCGCCCGCGGCTACTCCCTGGCCGGTCTCGCCGAGACCGGGCGGATCCAGGGCGACTACGACACCGTCGCGACGCTGCACGAACAGCTGCTGGCCGAGGCGCGCGCCCGGGGCGAGGCCCGGCACACCGTGTGGGCGCTGGAGGGCATCGCGCAGATCCACCGCAACACCGGCTCGCTGGACACGGCGCTGGAGATGTTCGAGGAGGCGGCGGTCCTGGCGGGCGACGCGGACGACCGGCGGGGCCGGGCCTGGGCGCTGCGCGGCATCGCCGACATCGTTTCCCTCCGGGACGGGGCGACCGGGCGGGCCCTCGATCTGCTCTCCGAGGCCGAGGTCACCTGCCGCGAGATGAAGCTGTCCAGCGCCCTGGCGTACAACCACAAGATGCGGGCCAACGTGCTGTTCCGGGCCGGGCGGTACGAGGAGGCCCGCGAGGTCTACGAGCAGGCGCTCGGCGAGTTCCGCGCGATGGACGAACCGCGCGGCGAGGCGCTGTCCTCCCTCGGCCTGGTCAAGGCGCGGGCCAGGCTCGGCCGGGACCGCGCGGCCACCTCCGCCGACCTGGACGAACTGCGGGGCAGGCTCAGCCGGATCGGGCTGCTGAACGCCCGGGAGATGGTCGAGAAGGCGTACGCCGAGCTCGGCGTGGAACAGCCCGTGGCGGACGGGAGGGGCGACCGCGCATGACGCTCTCCACGACCCGCCGGGCGAGTGCCCCGCAGATACTGGACCGGTGCCGCGAGCTGGTGCGCCCGGCCCTGGTGGAGTCGGTGGGCCGGCTGCACCCCTGGCACGCGGAGACGGCGGCGTTCTCGCTGGGCTGGAGCGGGACGGGCGGTGAGCCGGTGCCCGGATCGCAGGGCAAGGGGGTGCGCCAGGCACTCGCGGTGCTCGGCGCGGAGGCCGCGGGCGGCTGTGGTTCGGACGCGGTGCTCGGTGCGGTCGCCGTCGAGCTGATCCACACCTTCTCCCTGATCCACGACGACATCATGGACGGCGACGAGACCCGTCGCCGCCGGCCGACGCTCTGGAAGGCGTACGGCACGGGCCCGGCGGTCCTCGCGGGGGACGCCCTGTTCGCGCTGGCCGTCGCCACGCTGGCGGAGGCGCCGGGGCCTGGCGGTCCGGCCGCGGTGCGGCACCTGGCGGGCGCGCTGGGCGATCTGGTGCGCGGTCAGGCGCAGGACCTGCTCTTCGAGTCCCGGCCGTGGACCGGGCCCGGGGCGGTCCTGCCGCACGAGTACCGCTCGATGGCCACCCTCAAGACGGGTTCCCTGCTCGGCTGCGCGGCCGCCCTGGGCGCGGTGCTGGCCGGCGCCCCGGCGTCCACCTCCGAGGCGCTGGACCAGGCGGGGCGGCATGTGGGGGTGGCGTTCCAGGCGGTGGACGATCTGCTCGGCATCTGGGGCGATCCGCAGGTGACCGGCAAGCCGGTGCACAGCGATCTGCGGCGGCTGAAGAAGACCTACCCGGTGCTCGCGGCCCTGTCCGCCGACCATCCGGCGGCCCGGCGCCTCGATGCGCTGCTCGCCTCCGCCGGACCGCTCGACGACCGGGCGGCGCGCCGTGCGGCCGAGCTGATCGACGAGGCAGGCGGACGGCGGGCCACGCTCGCCGAGGCCCGGGAGCATCTGGCGGCGGCCCACGCCTGTCTGGACCGGGTGCCGCTGGCCGAGGGGGCCCGTGCGGATCTGCTGACGCTGATCCCGTATCTCGTGGACCGCACCGGCTGATCTCGTGGACCGCGCCACCCCGGCCCGTGGCCGCCCGCCGGAAATCGGTGGGCGGCCACGGGCCGTCGTCCGGCACGATGGGCGTTGCCGGGGCTTCGCCCGCGGAGCCGCCGCCGTGACGACGTAAGGACTCCTCCGGTATGACCGCCCGCCCCGCTCCCGTCCAGGCGCTGCTCGTCGTCGATGTCCAGGAGGCGTTCGTCGCGGGTGACGCCGCCGTGCCCGACGCGCCCCGGCTGCTGGACCGGGTGACGGATCTGGTCGAGCGGGCCCGCCGGGCCGGGGCGCTCGTCGTGCATCTGCAGAACGACGGCCAGGCCGGGGCGCCCGGGTGGGAGCTGCGTCTGCCGGTGCGCACCGGACCGGGCGAGAGCGTGATCCGCAAGAGCGAGGACGACGGCTTCGAGGACACCTCGCTGGCGGCCGAGCTGACGGCGGCGGGCGCCCGGTCGCTCGCCGTGTGCGGGGGGATGTCGGAGATGTGTGTGCTCGCCACCGCCCGCCGGGCCCTGGAGCTGGACTACCGGGTCGTCCTGCCGCACGACGCCCACGCCACCTACGACATTCCGGCCGCGCCGGACATCAGCGACGTGGTTCCGGCGGCGATGGCCTCGCGGGTCGCGGAATGGGCGCTGGGCGACGAGGTGGAGATCGTGGCGCGCGCCACGGACGTCGCTTTCGGCACCGCGGACCGCACCACGAGAACGGCGTAATCGGCCGATGGATGGTGATGCCATCCGATGCGGCGATCGGCGGTGTGCGGTAAGGAGGAAAAAGGTGACGGTATAACCGGCGCCACGCGTACGGAGCACTGCCGCCATTCCGTGCGACAGCCCCGCGCGAGCCCTTTCGCGACCTGCCCGAAAAGGGGTTTCGACCATGCTCCGGTCTCTCTCGCTGCCACTCGAACGGCCCTCCGGAACGCGTCATCCCCGTGTGGTCGTATGAGCGAGTCACGCGCACGATTTCGCCACATCTCTGCGAAAGTGCAGTTCGGCTTTGGGCCCGGTGGGCCTTACTGACCGGATTGAGCGAAGAGAGCCGTGCGTGCTGCACATGCGTCGTGAAGAAAGACAATTGACGGTCCTTCATTTGGTTCAGCCCGTGGACGGCGGAGTGGCCCGGGTCGTCACCGATCTCGTCAGGGCCCAGGCCGGGTCGGGACTGCGCCCCGTGGTGGCCTGTCCGCCCGGGAGTCCGCTGGCTCTCGGGGCGGCGTCGGCGGGCGCCGAGGTCCACGACTGGTCCGCCACCCGCGCCCCCGGCCCCCGGCTGGCCGGTGAGGTCGCCGCCGCGCGCCGTATCGTCCGCGCGAGCCGCCCGCACGTGGTGCACGCCCACAGCGCCAAGGCGGGACTGGCGGGCCGGATCGCGGTGCGCGGCCGGGTTCCCACGGTGTTCCAGCCGCACGCCTGGTCGTTCGAGGCCGTCGGCGGGCGCACCGCCGAACTCGCCCTCGGCTGGGAGCGGTTCGGGGCACGCTGGGCCGATCACATCCTGTGCGTCAGCGAGTCGGAGCGCCGCACCGGCCAGGAGGCGGGCATCGCGGCCCGCTGGTCGGTCATCCACAACGGCATCGACCTCGACCGCTTCCGCCCCGGCGGCCGCGCGGAGGCCCGCGCGTCGCTGCCCTTAGGGGACGGTGTCGACCGCGACGCCCCGCTGGTCGTCTGCGTCGGCCGGCTGACCCGGCAGAAGGGGCAGGACGTCCTGCTGCGGGCCTGGCGCCGGATGCCGGTGGCCGGGGCCCGGCTGGTCCTGGTGGGCGACGGTCCCGACCGGGGCGCCCTGGAGGCATCGGCCCCGCCGGGCGTGCTGTTCACCGGAGCCTGCGCGGACGTACGGCCGTGGATCCACGCGGCGGACGTCCTCGTCCTGCCCTCCCGCTGGGAAGGCATGGCCCTGGCCCCGCTGGAGGCGATGGCCTGCGGCCGCCCCGTCGTGATGACCGACGTGAACGGGGCGCGGGAGAGCCTGCCGCCCGGCCACGAGGACCACTGTCTGGTGCCTCCGGAGGATCCGGCGGCACTGGCCGCGGCGCTGACCGCGCTGCTCGCCGACCCGGAACTGCGCGAGGCGGTGTCCCACCGGGCCCTGCGCCACACCCGGGCGGCCTTCGACGTCCGACGGACCGCGGGGGCGGTTGCCGGTCTCTACCAGGAACTTGTCGGCATGTCCGGCCCCACGACGAGGAAGCGCACCGAGCGATGACGATGGAGAGTGCACCGGTTCCCGGATCCGGCCAGGCGACAGCCGTACAGGCTCACACGGTTCATCCGCCGCGAAGAAGCGGCGGCGGTGCGCAGGTGCGGCCCGGTGAGCGCCGGGCCGTCCGGTACGGCCGTTCCGTGCCGCTGCTGGGTGTGGACGCCCTGGCCCCGGCCGTGACGTTCGCCCTGGTCGTCCCGGTCTCCTGGCCGTGGCTGCTGGTGGCCGCGCAGGCGGTGGTGCAGGTGCTGCTCTTCGCCCAACGCGGCCTGTACCGGATGCGCTTGTCCTCCTCGGTCCTCTCCGAACTGCCCGCGCTCACCGGTCTCACCCTCCTCCAGTGGTACGTGACCATGGAGGTGCTGGACGTCTGGGCCCCGCAGCACGCGATCGGCTGGGCGGTGCTCGCGTACGGGGCCGGTACGCAGACCGCGCTGACCTGCGCGGGACGTGCGGCCGCATACCGGGCCCGGCGCCGGGCCGCCGTCCGCCGCCCGCTGTCCACGCTGGTCGTGGGCCAGGGCCCGCTGGCCCGTCAGGTGACGGCCGCCCTGTACGACCACCCCGCGTACGGGCTGCGGCCGGTCGGTCTGGTCGCCGCCCCGGCGGCCGGGGACGAGAAGCAGCCGGCGGGTTCCGACACCGTGCCGCTGCCGGTGCTGGGTTCGCCCCAGGAGGTGGGGCGGGCGGTCGTGCAGAACAGCGTGCGGCACGCGGTGTTCACCGCGCCGCCCGAGGCCACCCCGGACGGCGCCGCGCTCTTCACCCTGCTCACCGGGCACGGCTGCCGGGTGTGGCTGGTCACCGGCCCGGGCGCGGTCGCGGGTCCTCCGGCGGGAGGCCGCCCGGACCATCTGTGGGGCTTCACCGCCCAGCCCCTGCACGACGGGACCGACCGTCCGCTCGGCCATGGGGTGAAACGGGCGATGGACGCCGTCCTGGCCGCGGTCGGACTGCTGCTGGCGGCCCCGGTGATGGCGGCCTGCGCCCTGGCCGTGCGGATTTCCGACGGGCCGGGCGTGATCTTCCGGCAGGAGCGCGTCGGCCGGCACGGTCGTCCCTTCGTCCTGCTGAAGTTCCGTACGCTGCGGCCCGCCGACGTCCAGGAGTCCGCGACCCGCTGGAACGTCGCGTCCGACGGACGGATGAGCCGGGTCGGCCGGGTGCTGCGCCGGACCTCCCTCGATGAGCTGCCGCAGCTGTGGAACGTCCTGCGCGGCGATATGAGCATGGTCGGCCCGCGCCCCGAACGCCCCTTCTTCGTGGCGCAGTTCAGCCGCGCCCACCCCGGCTACCAGGCCCGTCACCGGATGCCGGTCGGCATCACGGGGCTGGCCCAGGTGAACGGGTTGCGGGGGGACACCTCGATCGAGGAGCGGGCCCGCTTCGACAACCGCTACATCGAGACCTGGTCGCTGTGGCAGGACGCGTGCGTGCTGGCGCGGACCGCCGGTTCCCTGTTCCGGCTCGGAGGCAGCTGACCATGGCCGCAGTCCTCACCCGGCCCGCTCCGGTGCCGTCGTCCGCGCCCCGTGCCGTCTCCCGCCCCCGGCGGGGCGGTTGGCGGAGCCGGTGGCCGCTGCTGCCGCTGGTCGCGACCGTTCTGCTGCCCGCCCTGCCCCACGGGGTATCCGGCGGGGGCGGCGGCCCGGCGGTCGGACCGGCCGATCTGGCCTCGGGGATCGCGGTGCTCCTGTGCGTGGGGCGGCTGCTGTATCTGCGCCGCCGCCCGCTGAGCGCCACCGCCGCACTGGTCCTGGGCCTGCCGGTGGTGGGCTTCGCGGTGGCCACGGTCACGGCGGCGGACCCGGCGGCCGCCCTGCCGGGGCTCGTCCGCTATCTCCAGGTCTTCGTCCTCGTACCGGTCGCGGTGTTCCTGCTGGTCGAGGACGCGTACGGGTTCCGGGTCGTCGCCGGTGCGCTGGTGCTGCTGGCGGTCGTCCAGGGTGTCACGGGCGTCCATCAGTACGTCACCGGGACCGGCGCGTCCTACATGGGCGAGGACATCCGGGCGGTCGGCACCTTCGGCCCCAGCGACATCATGGGCATGGCGACCGTCGTCGCCTACGGGCTGCTCGCCGCCACCGCCTGCGCCCTGCGCACGCCCGGCGCCGCCCCGTCCTGGCTGCGGCCGGCGGCCGCCGTCCTCGCCGTCGCGCTGATCGTGCCGCTGACGCTGTCGTTCAGCCGGGGCGTGTGGATCGCCACGGCCGCCGCGGTCCTCGCCGCGCTGGCGCTGGCCGGGCGGCGGCAGGCTCTGACGTCGCTGGCGGTGCTGGGGGCGGCCGGGGTGGTGGTGGTCGGCGGGTTCGGCATCGGCTCCGAGATGATCGCGGACCGGGCCGCCAGCGTCACCCGGGTGACGAGCAC
>MUNB01000190.1 GCA_002154345.1 Streptomyces griseus | reverse complement strand
CGAGGGGCCCCTCGCGTCCGGGTCCTCGTACCACTGCGAGTTCAGCGCCCCGCTGGCCGACAGTCCCGCCGGGGACGGCCCGGTCCGCATCGGCCCCTCCACGGTGTCCTCCGGGAGCCCCGCCTCCTCCTGCTCCCCCGGCAAGCCCACCGAGCTGACCCTGCTCACGGACGGCACCCTGCGCCGCACCACGACCGGCACGGGCGAGAGTCTGATCTACACCAGGTCCGGCTGATCCGACCCGGTGCGCGGCCGGCCCTCCCGCGAAGCGGACGCCCCGGTGCCGGGCCCCTCCCGCTCCGGCACAGGAGACCGCAGCGCCCGGGTGATCAGTGCCGCGCCGCCCAGCAGGACGAGCACCACCACCATCGCGTTGCGCAGCCCCACGTGGTCGGCCAGGAAGCCCAGCGAGGGCGGACCGACCAGGAACGCCGCGTAGCCCGCCGTCGACACCGCCGCGACCCGGGCCGAGGCGTCCTCCGGTCTCGCCCCCTCCCCCGCCGCCGAGATCGTCACCGGGAAGCCCAGGGAGGCGCCGAGCCCCCACAGCACGACCGCGGCGCCGGCGAGCAGCGCGCTGGAGGAGAAGATCACCAGCGCCACGCCGACCGCCGCCACCAGCGCGCTGGCCCGGACCACGGCCGCGGGCCCGTAACGCACCAGGAGCGGTCCGCCCGCGAACCGGCCCGTCGTCATCGCGACGGCGAACAGCATGAACGTCAGCGATCCGGCCGTCGCGCTCGTCCCGTGGCCGTCCACCATCAGCAGCGGCAGCCAGTCGTTGGCGGATCCCTCCGCGAAGGCCATGGCCAGCACGATCAGGCCGATCAGCACCAGCCGCCGGTCCCGCCAGACCGCCAGCTGCCCGCGCACACCGCCCGTGCGTTCCCCGCCCGCGCCCTGCCCGGTGCCGGTCTCCGAGCCGGAGCCGGAGCCGGGGGCGGAGCCGGGGTTCTGCGCGTCCGACTCCGCCTCCGCGCGCCCCGTACCCGCCGGAACCGCCCGTACGGTCCACACCCCTGCCGCCGTCACGGCGACCGCGACCGCCGCCAGGTGCCAGCCGACCGGGAACCGGACCGCCGTCAGAGCCATCCCGGCCAGCGCGCCGACCACGGTGCCCAGGCTGAAGCAGCCGTGCAGCACCGGCAGGACCGGGCGGCCCAGGGTCCGTTCGACGGCCGCGCCCTCGATGTTGAACGCCACCTCCGCCAGGCCCATCCCGGCCCCGAACAGCGCCAGCCCGCCGAACACCCCGGCCGACGCCTCCAGCGCCGCGCCCCCGGCGATCACCGCAAGACCGGCCACCAGCAGCCCCGCCCCGAGGGCGATCACCGACCGGCCGCCGTGCCTGCGCACGAGGCCGCCCGAGACCAGTACGCCCGCCATCGAGCCGATCGAGAGCCCGAACAGCACCAGGCCCATCGACCCCGTGGACACCTCCAGGGCATCCCGTACGGCAGGGGTCCTGGCCACCCAGGACGCCATGCTCACCCCGGTGGCGAGCATGAAGAGGAAGAGTGCGGCGCGCCAGCGGCGGGTCGCGGCGTCCATGAGCGGCGGGTTCTTCATCGGAGCAGTGCCTCGGCAGACGGGTGAGGGGCGGAACGCGCGGGAGGGTCACCGTGCATGACCCGCGGATGTACGAGCGTACGCCCGAAGCGTACGTTCGTACACTCCCCCGAGCCCTATGCTGCGAGGAGGCCGAGCCGACCGGCCGGGGAGAGACCGAGGAGAGGAGCGCCGCGTGGCGACAGGGCGCATCGACCCCGAGCGGCGGGACCGCATCATCGACGCGGCGCTGGATCTCATCGTCGACGAGGGCGTGGCGGGCGTCTCGCACCGCAAGGTCGCCGCCCGCGCAGGCGTGCCGCTCGGCTCGATGACGTACCACTTCTCCGGCATGGACGAGCTGCTGCACGAGGCGTTCACCCGGTTCGCCGGCACGATCGTCGCCGTCTTCGAGGAGCGCCTGGGCGCGGCGAACACCCGGGACGAGGCGCGCGAGGCCGTCGCCGACCTCGTCCACCACCTCTCCGGCGGCAACCAGCGCGAGCTGATCCTCACCCATGAGCTCTACACCCTCGCCGCCCGCCGGCCCGCCTACCGCGAGCTCACCCGCACCTGGATGGGCCGCAGCCGCCGCGCCCTGGAATGGCACTTCGACCCGGCCACCGCCCGTCAGCTCGACGCGCTCATCGAGGGTCTGTCCATCCATCGCGCCCTGGAGACCGAGCCGCACGACCGGGCCCTGACGGTCGAGGCGATCGCCCGGATCACCGCATCCCGTTCCGCCTGAACTTCCCGAAGTCGTCGGAGGTCGGCAAGTAGTAACGGGATCCTGGGCTTCGAGAACGCCTGCTGGTGCCATGGAGTGGTCGCTTTCCTCTGCGGAGAAGGGAGTCCTCGCGGGATGCGGACCACAACACTGGGCAGGGACGGGCCGGTCGTCGGCCGGCTGGGGCTGGGGGCGATGGGCCTCTCGTACCGCTACGCCCCGGGCCTGCGGGACCGGAGCAAGGCCGTATCGCTGGTGCGGGAGGCCGTGGACCTCGGGGTCAACCTCGTCGAGACGGCCGGCGCCTACGCGGCCGGGGAGAACGAGCGGCTGATCGGCGAGGCCATCCGCGGCCGCCGCGACGAGGTGGTTCTGTGCACCGGCGGCGGGCTGCTCGGCGACGCCGGCGGTGTGCTGCGGCCCGCGGGCGGTCCGCAGGCGCTGCGGGACGCGGTCGACGAGAGCCTGCGCCGGCTGCACGTGGACCACATCGACCTCTATCTGCTGCGGCGCGTCGACCCCGGCGTACCGCTGGAGGAGAGCTGGGGCGCGCTGGCCGAGCAGGTCTGGGCGGGCAAGATCCGCATGCTGGGGCTGCCCGTGGTCACCGTGCAGGAGGCGCGCGACGCCGAGGCCGTGCACGAGGCGGCGGCGATGGCCGCCGAGGTGTCGCTGTCCACGCGCTGCGGTCTCGACGACGTCGTGCCGTACGCGGTGGAGCGCCGGATCGCGCTGCTGGCCGGCGCCCCGCTCGGCCGCGGTCTGCTGGCCGGTGCGCTGTCCACACACGACGACCTGGCCCCGGACGACTGGCGGCGCACCCAGCCCCGGTTCGCCCCACGGGCCATCCGCCACAACGTCGCCCTCACCCAGGCCGTCGCGCAGGTGGCCGCCCGGCACGAGGCCACCCCCGCGCAGGTCGCCCTGGCCTGGCTGCTCCGGCTCGGCGATCACGTGGTGCCGCTGCCCGGCACGCGAACGTCGTACCACCTCGCGGAGAACCTCGGCGGCGACCGGGTCCGGCTGACCCAACAGGACCTGACCGACCTGGAGTTCCTCCCCTACCCGGCGGGCGCGCCCGAGGCGTGAGGCCCTCCGTGCCTCCGCCGCACACTGCGCACCGTTGACCGGCTCTCCCTGGCTCTCCACCTCTTTGGAGTTCTTGACATGACGACCTCTCTGGTACGGCAGGTCCTCCCGCGCCCCCGGCCGCGGGCGGCGACGGACGACGTCCACGGAACCACCGCACCCGGGTTCGCCTCCGTGCGCCACTTCTTCGAACGGGCCTGCAGAGAAGCGGGGCCGCCCGGTTCCCGGGGGGCCGCGCTGGCGGTCGTACGGGACGGTGAAGCGGTCGTCGACCTGTGGCACGGCACCGCCGACCCGGTCACCGGCACACCGTGGACCGGCGACACCCTGATGCCGCTGCTGACGGGCTCGCACGGGCTCCTGGCCACGGCGGTCCTGCTGCTCGCGGACATGGGCGCGCTCGAACTGGACGCGCCCGTCGCCGACCACTGGCCGGAGTTCGCGGTGCGCGGCAAGGGCGCGGTGACGCTGCGGGACGTGCTGACGTTCACGGCCCGCCTCCCGGGCATGGCGGCCGGCCTCGACCAGCGGGACGTCGAGAACCCGCGCATGATGGCCGCGCTGCTCGAACTGCACAGCCTGGAGGAGGACCCGCGGGCCGGCGGTGTGCTGCACGGGCCGTGGACCGCCGGGTGGATCGTCGCCGAGGTGGTCCGCCGGGTCGACGGCCGCGATCTCGATCTGTTCTTCCTGGAGGAGATCGCGGGCCCGCTGGGTCTCGACGTCCATTTCGGCCTCGTACCGGATCAACTGCCGCAGGCCGCCCGGATCTCGTACGACGAGGGCTTCCGCGCCCGCTACCGGGCGCTGGACGGCGGGGCGGGTGACGGCAGGGCGGGCGACGGCGAGGCGGAGCTCTTCGAACGGGTGTGGAACAACCCGTCCCCGTTCCCCGCGGACGCCGGGGTGTGGAGCGAGAGCCGGCGGCGCTACGCGATCGTCCCCTCGCTGGGGGCGTACGCCTCGGCCCGCGGTCTCGCCCGGCTCCAGAGCGTCCTGGCCGCGGACGCCGTACGGGCCCCGGGCGAGGAGCCGTTGCTGTTGTCGCGCCGCACGCTCGACCAGGCCCGAGTGGGACACCGCCACCGGGCGTCCGGGCCGGATCTGACTGACGAACATCACCGACCGCCATCCGGCCGAACTGCTGGAACCGGCCCGGTCACCCGGCGGGCCGCAGGAGGCGACCCGGCGCATGGGAGAGGACTTCGGCCTCCTCGACTTCGAGGGCCGCTCCTTCCCCGGCCGGCACCGGCACATGACCCTCGTCTCGGCCGCCTACGCCTGCAGCACCCTGGAGGGCAGGGGCCGCTGAGACCGCGCCCTCACCGCGCCCCCTTCGACCCATTGCTTGCATATACATATATATAGCGACTAGAACCTTACCAGCAAGCACCAACGCTCCCCAGATTGTTGCATGGGCATGTATCTTATTGTTCATCGCAGTCGAGAAGGGGAGCCGTCCATGACGATCCAGCAGCAGCCACGCGCCGCCTCCGATCAGACCATGTGGGAGGCCGTTCTCGGTTTGCACGCCTTCGTGGAGCGCCAGCTCGCGCACGCCCTGCAGCGCCGCTACGGCGTCGGCCTCTCCGAGTACCGCGCCCTGGAGGCCCTCACCCAGGCCGAGAAGGGCGAAAGCCGCATGCAGGAGCTCGCGGACCACATCGGCCTGGGCCAGAGCTCGGTGACCCGCCTGGTCGGACGCCTGGAAAGCGCCGGCTACGCCTACAAGGACAACTGCGCCGACGACAAGCGCGGCGTCTTCGCCGTCATCACCGAAGAGGGCCGCAAGCGCTACCAGGACGCCCGCGCCACCTACGCCGACGTACTCAGCTCGGCCCTCAACACGGCGAGCGCCGACGACCAGCTCGCCCGGGCGGTGCAGGCGCTGCGCAGCGCCGCCTGACACGATCGCGGCAGACGGCGGGAGGCGTCCGGGACAACCGGGCCTCCCGCCGTTTTTGCATGTTCGGGCCTGTTTCCGGCCCGAAGTGTCGTGAGCTGGATCACCCTCGACTCCGATTTACATGCATGACCATGCACATAATATCCGTTAGGTTCTCTCTCGTAGCCAAGACAGCCCATCCACCGAGGGGGGACCGTCGCCTTCGCCTCGCCTGTTGCAGGCATTCAGCAGACATGTGCAGGAACAGCCCGACAGCACCGCGCTCGTCCACGCCGGCCACCAGGTCACCTACGCGGACCTGGAGCGGCTGACCCGCCGCGCCACCGCGGACCTCGACGGCGGCACCACGGCGCTGAGCTTCTCACCGCTCAACTTCGACCTGGCGCTCCTCGACGTCTGGACGGTGCTGGAGGCCGGCGGAACGGTCGTCGTGGCCGACGCCGGGGCCAGCGGCGACGCCGGCTATCTGCGCGACCTCGCCCAGCGCTACGAGGTGACCCTGGTCCAGGGCGTGCCCCCCGGGGTACGAGGCCAGTTTCGCGGTCCCGGCCTCGGTGCACGTCGCGGTCACGGTGCACGAGGAGATTCCGGAGCCGATGCCGGAGCCTGTGCGGGCCTGACGGCCGACGGCGGGCGGCCCGCATCCCTCCCGAGGGGGTACCCCTCCCGAGGAGGTACGGGCCGCCCGCCGCTCCGTGTCCGTACGTTCCCCCCGGGGCCGGCCTAGATCGTCACCTCGGAGGTGAAGACCCGGACGCCGTGCTGCTCGACCGACACGGGCGCGTGGTCGACGGCGTGGTCGAACAGCACCGGATGCGCGGGGTCCACCCGGTGCGGATCCACCGGCGGCCCGGCCGGCAGGCAGTTCGCGAGGGCGGCCTCGGCATCGGCGAAACTCCCGCGCAGCCGCCGGTACACGGCCGCGGGCTGGTTGTTGAACCGGGTGTGCGCGCTGCCCATCAGCCGCTCCCCCAGGTGGACGTCGATGTCCATCGCCATCCCGGCGAACCTGCTGCCGCGGCGGACCACGTCCGAGCAGGTCACCACCAGGCGTACCGCCTCGTCCACGGTGGTCGCCAGCGAGGCCAGCGGGTCGACCGAGAAGCTGAAGTGCTCCCACGCCTGTTTGTGCGCGCGCGGCACGTCGTGCACGGGGTGGGACAGCAGCGGCACCATCTGGCGCACGCTCTCGGTGAGCAGCATCGGGTCGTACGCCCCCCCGCGTCGGCCGGTAGAAGGCGTGGCCCCGGGGCCAGCGCCCCGTGAGCACATAGCGCCCGGGCGACCGCTCCGCCCACGCCGTGAGCAGGACTTCCTCACTCCGAAGCTTGTGCACCTGCCACTGGTGCACCTGCGACTGCTGGACTGGCTGGAATTCACGGCTCAGTACAGAAACAGACAACTTGGCCCCCCAAGATCGGTAGCTGTTGCGGGTGACTACGCAGCGATGTGTGCGGACGACTCCGTGTACCCGGCTCAAAAATAATGATCCTCCTGTTTTCTCGCATTAAGGGGCTACGGCGTCTTCCTTTGTTAGGCGGATGATTGGCCTCCATAAGCAACTCAACCACCACAGAATGGACTTGCCCTGACCGCCGTAGGCCCAGGTAACGTAAGGAGCATTCTTTTTGTAAGGTGGGAGATATGGCGCAACCGAAACAGGAGCGGGCGGAACAGACCCGCCGCGTACTCCTGCACGCAGCCGCAGAGGTCTTTGACGAGTTCGGCTATGCGGGGGCCAGCATCACGCGCATCCTGAAGCGCGCCGGCGTGACGGCAGGGGCGCTCTATTTCCACTTCGGCTCCAAGGAGGACCTGGCCAGGGCGGTGATGAACAGCCAGCCGGAGACCCTGGTCCCGCTGATCGCCGCCGGTGGTCTGCAGCGGCTCATCGACCTCACCCTCGTGTGGTCGTGGCAGCTCCAGCGCGACCCGCTGCTCCGGGCCGGCGTCCGGCTGACGAACGAACAGGCAGCCATGGGCGGCTCGTTGAACGCCGACCCGTACGACAACTTCCGCGGGATCATGACCGGCTGCCTGCACGAGGCGCGGGAGGAGGGCGAGCTCCAGCCGGGCATCGACCCGGTCGTGGTCGCGGAGTTCGTGGTCGCCGCCTGTACCGGAATGCAGATGTACTCCAACGTCATCAGCGGCCGCAAGGACCTGCCCGAGCGCACCCAGCAGATGTGGAACCTGCTCCTCCCGGGCATCGCGGTCCCGTCCGTGATCATCCGCGCCGACGCGACCCCGGCCCGGGGCGTCTCGCTGATGCCCGGCACACCGGAACGGACCGACGCACCGGAACGGGCCGGAACACCGGAACGGACCGACGCGACCGCGCGGAACCGGGCGCCCGAACAGCCCGGTTGACCGGAACAGCCCGGATCACCCGAACCGGCCGGCTCCCCCTTGCCGGCCGGCTCGGCCCCGAACAGTCCGCCCCACCCCAGCCGCACAGCCCGGCCCAGAACAGCTCGACCCACCCTGACCGCACAGCTCGTACAGCACGCCCAGCTCGCCCGACTGCCCTGCCCGCCCCGTCCGTTGCCGACGATTCCTTCGGCGCCGCCTTCGTCGGCCGCCCCTCCGACTTCGTCCACAGCCACCAGCGCGCGCTCATGCGGGAGTCGGGCGTCCGCCACCTGATCAGTGGCCTCGACGAACTCGACGACGGCCTGGTGCGCCGGATCGACCGGGAGACGGCCACGGGCAGCCTGTGGAGCACCCCCCTGGCCACGGCCGGGCAGGGGACGTACGCGTGATGCCGGGCGGACCGCTGCTGTCCGGCAAGGTGGCGCTGATCACCGGCGCCTCCAGCGGGATCGGCGCGGCGGCGGCCCGGCACTTCGCCGACGAGGGAGCCGCCGTCGTCCTCGTGGCCCGCAGGGCGGGCCTGGTCGAGGAGGTCGCCGAGCGGATCAGGAAGGACGGCGGCCGGGCCGTGGCCGTACCGGGCGACGTCACCGTCCGGGCGGACATGGAGCAGGCGGTCGCCACGGCGGTCGACCGGTTCGGCAGGCTCGACTGCGCGTTCAACAACGCCGGTTACGCCAGCGCCGGGACGGTCCTGCACGAACTGCCCGACGAGGTCTTCGACCGCACCATGGACGTCAATCTGCGCGGGGTGTGGAACTGTCTGCGCGCCCAGATCCCCGCCATGCTGCCGGCCGGCGCCGGCTCGGTCGTCAACACCTCCAGCGTCGCGGGCGTCCGCGCCACCTCCGCGTCTGCGCCCTATGTGGCCGCCAAGCACGCGGTGATCGGGCTGACCAGGGCGGCGGCCGCCGAGTACGGCGAGCACGGCATCCGCGTCAACGCCCTCGTGGTGGGCAGCACCGACACGGAGATGATGGACGGCGTCCTCGCGACCGGCCCCGCCGTGCGCGCCGGATTCGGCTCCAAGGCGATCCAGCAGCGCCTCGCCGATCCGGCCGAGATCGCCCGCGCCGCGGCCTGGCTCTGCTCGGACGCCTCGTCGTTCACCACCGGATCCGCCCTCGCGGTGGACGGCGGACGAACCGCGAAGTGAGCGCCGGACCCACCGCACGCACAACGCCCCAGGCGCCCGCCGCCCTTGTCGCTGAGGGCAGGAGGCGCCTGGGGCGTGCTGCCGGCGGAACGCCGGACCCGAACCGTGCCGGGTCAGACCCGGACCGCGCTCGGCTCGCCCGCGAGCTGCCCGGACTCCTGGGCCGCGGTGGCCGCCTCGGGCTTCGTACGGTCGGCGAGCTTGAGCCAGATGACCCCGACGATGATGACGGCCAGCCAGGCGCCCTTGGCCAGGGTGAGGGTCTCGTCGAAGAAGAGCGGGCCGAGGACCGCGGCGCCGACCGCGCCGATGCCCGCCCAGACGGCGTAACCGATGCTCACGTCGATCGTGCGGAGGGCGAGGCTCAGTGCGTAGAGCGTCAGCAGGAAGAACACCACGGCGACCAGGGACCAGGTCAGGACGGTGAAGCCTTCGCTGCCGCCGACGGCGAGCGCGTACCCGATCTCGAAGACTCCGGCGAGCAGGAGCGAGAGCCAGGCGTTGGTGGAGCTCTTGGCTGCGTTGGACATGGGAGGTGGGTCCTCTCTCAGGGGTGTCGTCAGGTGGTTACGGGGCGGGGTGCGGTGCACGCGGGGCCCGGGGGTCGCGCTCCGGGCTCAGGCGGAACCGCTCAGCTGCAGGCCGACGACACCGCCGATGACGAGGAGGATGCCGATCGCCTTGTTCACGTTCAGACGCTGGCCGAAGAACAGCGCGCCGAGGACGGTGATGCCGACTCCGGCGACGGACGTCCACAGGGCGTAGCCCACGCCGACGTCGAAGGTCAGCAGCGCCTTGCTGAGGAAGAAGGTCGCGGCGGCGCCGCTGAGCAGCGTGATGGTGGTCCACTTGCGGTTCTTGAAGCCCTCGGCCTTTCCGGCGGCGATGGCGACGGTGATCTCGAAGGCGACGGCGATGGCGAGGTAGAGCCAGTGCATGGCGGGTCCTTCCGTGCGGTGGATGAGCGGGGGTGGGCGGAGTGAAGGGGCGGTGCGGAACCGGAGCGCTAGCGCGCGGCGCGGCTCAGGGTGAGGAAGTCCTGGAACGGCTGCTCGGCCTCGGGGAGTTGGAGCGCCGTGACCTTGATGGGCCAGTCCGCCGGGTCCTCGGCGAAGAGGGTGTACGTGCTCGTGTAGTCGAAGCCGTACCGGGCGGCGGTCCTGCGGTCGGCGGCGTGCACGATGTGGCCGATGCCGGCGTACCGCGCCGCCAGATAGCACAGGGCGCAGGGTTCACCGGAGGCGATCAGGGTGGCTCCGGCCACGGAGCGGATCCCGTGCTTGGTGGTGGCCTCCCGGAGGGCGACGACCTCGGCGTGCGCGGTCGGGTCGTTGTCCTCGCGGACCCGGTTGAAGCCGGTTCCGAGGATCCGTCCGCCGGCCACGACCACGCCGGAGAAGGGGATTCCGCCCTGCGCGACGTGCTCGCCGCTGAGCCGGATCGCTTCGTGGGCGTAGCCCATCAGTTCGCTGTCGTGTGGGGCCATGAGCGGTTCGTCTCCCGAGTTGCCCTGTAGCGTTCATTTGCCTGCACATGCAATGGAAAGATGTCCGCACGTGGCCGCAGAGGACCTCGCCCGCAGAACTAATCTTGCATGTGCATCTAAAAACTGTCAAGCGTGTGCGTGCGCCCGGGCGTTGCCCAGGGTCGCCAGCGGCTCCAGCACCCCGGGGTCGAACGCCACCCGCGCCGTGCCCGCCGCCACTCTGCGCGGCAGGTCGGGGTTGGCCAGCGCGGCCGTCCCGATCGCCAGGAGGTCGGCGTGCCCCTCGTCCAGCACGCGGCGTGCCACCTCGTCCCGGTGCAGCCCGCCGTTGGCGATCACGGGGAGCCCGGTGACCGCCCGGGCGAGCGCGGGAAGCGACCGCCCCCGCGGGAACCGGTCCCGCCCGCTGCCCGCGAGATGCAGATAGTCGGCCCCGGCGGTGGCGGCCGCCGTGAAGACGGTGCGCGCCTCGGCGTCGCCTCCCGGCCACTGCCACCCGGGGTCGTTGATCTTCCCCTGCGAGAGCCGGACGCCGACCGTGAAGCCGGGCCCGGTCGCGGCTCTCACCCCGGCCGTCACCTCCCGCACCAGCCGCAGGCGTTCCTCGACGTCACCGCCGTACTCGTCGGTGCGCGCATTGGTGTACGGGGTGAGGAACTGGTCGAGCAGATAGCCGTTGGCCGCGTGGATCTCCACCCCGTCGAAGCCGGCGTCGCGGGCGCGGACCGCGGCGGCCGCGAAGCCCTCGACGGCCTCCGCGATCTGCCGGCGGGTCAGCTCCATCGGCACGGGCCAGCGGCCGCCGCCACGGTATTTGGCCAGTTGCTCGCCCAGCGGCCGTACCGCCGACGGCCCCGCGGCCCGGTCACGGAACCGGTTGCCCTGCGAGACGGCCCCGGCGTGCATCAGCTGCAGGACGATCCGCGCCCCGGCGGCGTGCGCCCGCTCGACCACCGGTCGCCAGGCGGCGGCCTGCGCCTCGTCCGTGATGCCGGGCTGGAACAGATAGCCCTGGCTGAAGGCCCGGTCGGTGTAGGTGCCTTCGGTGATCAGGAGCCCGAAGCCGCCCTCGGCGAAGGCCGCGTAGTACGCGGCCATCTCCGGCGTGGCCCGGCCGTCCTCGGTCGCGGAGACCCGGGTCATGGGGGCGACGGCGAATCTGTTGCACAGGTCGAGACCGGCGAACCGGCAGGCGGCGAGGGCGGGATGGGCGCGGGTCTGCCCGGTGGAGGCGCCGGACGGGCCGGCGGCGGTGCCGGGCAACTCAGCAGCTCCCGTCGATGCCGCAGGCGGCGCCGTACACGACGGCGTCCTCCGCCTGCCGCGCCCGGGCGTCCAGGATCGCCTTGCGCAACTGGGCGGGGCGCGGGACGCCCTCGATGCGGGTGTCACCGATGAGCAGGGTGGGAACGGCCTGCACCCGGTGGGCCGCCGCTTCCCGCAGGGCCTCCTGGTGCCGGGCGCGATAGGTGCCGTCCGCCAGCGCGGCCCGGAACCCGGCCTCGTCCAGACCGATCTCACCGGCCAGCGTCACCAGGACGTCGACCTGGCCCAGGTCCTGGCTCTCCTGGAAGAAGGCGCGGAACATCCGCCGGGTGTAGGCGGTGCGCAGGCCGTGCTCGGCCGCGTACTGGTACCCCTCGAAGGCGAGGGCGGTGTACGGCTGCGGCGATACGTCGGGGAGCGTGATGTCGACACCCAGGCGACGGGCCATGGGGTAGACGGCGCGCTTCCAGATGTCGGGCAGGTAGTCGTCCTCCGGCCGCAGGGTGGGCTGGGGGTGGGGCCGCAGCTCGAACGGCATCCACTCGATCTCCACCTCGGCGCCGATGTCGTCGATCGCCTCTTCGAGGGGGCCTTCGGCCAGCATGCAGAAGGGGCAGACGTAGTCGGACCAGATCTTGATCTTCACGGGATCAGCCATGCGCAGACCTCCAGGTCATTGATCGCGCAAGCAACAACATCCCCCGGCAAAGCGGCAGGAGTTGACGGACGACCAAAAGGTTGCACGATCATGCACTTTGATGTCAAGCGTGGCTGCCCCGGTGGAGACGTCGCCCCACCCCCTTGCGGGAGCACTCCCGCACCGGAAGGATCCCGGCAATGACTCCTCCGCCGCCGCCCGTGCTGCGCCCGTACCGCCCCGAGGACCGCGAGGCCCTCTTCGACATCTGCGTACGCACCGGGCACGAGGGCGGGGACGCCCGGCACCTCTACCCGGACCCCGATCTGCTGCCGAACATCTTCGCCGCGCCCTACGCCGCCCTCGAACCGGGCCTGGCCTTCGTGGTGGAGGACGGCGGGCGGGCCGTCGGCTACATCCTCGGTACGGCGGACACCGCGTCCTTCGTCGACCGCTACCGCGCCGAATGGCTCCCCGGCCTCGCCGACCGCCACCCGGCCCCCGCACGCGAACCGGCCACCCCCGCCGAGGCGATGGCCGCCCTGATGCACACCCCGGAACGCATGATCCTGCCGGAGCTGGCCGGCTATCCGGCCCACCTGCACATCGACCTGCTCCCGACCCACCAGCGCGCGGGACACGGGCGACGGCTGATGGAGACCTTCCTCGCCGCCCTCCACGAACAGGGCGTCAAGGCGGTCCACTTGAGCATGCTGACGGCCAACACCCGTGCGCGCGCCTTCTACGACCGCGTCGGATTCCACGAGATCGCCGTTCCGGACCCCGGGCCCGTGACCTATCTGGGCCGCGCAACTCGGTAGCGCTCGGCCCGCGTGGGCCGTCGAGGGCTTCGTAACCGCCCCTCCAACCGCCCGCACGCCCATCGGAGCACCCCCTAGAGTCTCGACATGTCTGCTTCCCCGCCACGACCGCGGACCGCGCGCACCGGCCGCCGACGGTTCGCCGCCGCCGGAGCCGTGCTCGTCCTCACCACCGTCGGCGCGTGGTACCTGTGGGGCGACGGGCCTCGGCCCGGTGACCATGCGCCCTTGGCGATCTGCGCGGTCGACGACACGACGCTGCGCGCCGACGTGGACGCGGACGGGCACCTGGACCTGATCCGGGATCCCCGGCGCGACGGCTCAAGTCACGTGGTTTTCCGGCGTGGTTCGGACCGCACCACGGTGGACGTCGGCTCCGCGCGCGGGTTCTGGCAGAAGCTGCGCGGCGCATCGAAGGACGACATGGTCACCAAGGGCGCCTTCGGCGACTTCGACGGCGACGGCCATGTGGACCTGGCCCTCTTCTACAGCCAGGCGCACCGGGGTGACGACCCGACGCACCACATGGTCGCGCACGAGGTGCACTACGGTCCGCTCGCCCGCGACCTGCGCAGCGAGCGGACCGGCACGGTCGACGTGGTCTCCACGACCTTCGTGTACGGCCTGCGGGCCACCGACCAGGACCGCGACGGCCGTTCGGAACTCCAGATGTTCCAGTCCGAGGGGGACGGCGTCGTCGGCCACTACTCGGGGGTCCGGAGCGGGAAGGGCGGCGAGGACGGGATCGTCATGAGCGATGAACGCGGCACGTGGTACGACATGGCCGGCTGGCCCCGGTACAAGCCCGGATGGCGCGACTTCGGCGTCTGCTGACCCCGTCGTGGCCGCCTGGAGTGGTGATCACGTCCGGTGGCCGGTCCGCCAGGAGACCGCCGAGGAGGCCGGGGCCTCCGCCCGGTGCCAGGCGGCCCGTTCCGGAGCGGTGTCCGTGCTCGGCGCGACCGGGTGGCGGACCACGGCCAGGACCGCCGCGAGCGCCGCCAGCTCCTCCGGGGTCGGTGAGCCGTGGACCACGCGGAGCGAAGAGGCGGCCGGGCCGGTGGCGGCGCTCATGCCGGCTGGTTGCCGTGCTTGCGCGACGGCAGGTCGGCGTGTTTGCGGCGGAGCATGGCGAGCGAGGCGATGAGGACCTCGCGGGTCTCGGCGGGGTCGATGACGTCGTCGACGAGGCCGCGCTCGGCCGCGTAGTAGGGGTGCATCAGCTCGGCCTTGTACTCCTTGACCATGTGGGTGCGCATGGCCTCGGGGTCCTCGGCGTCCGCGATCTGGCGGCGGAAGATCACGTTGGCCGCGCCCTCGGCGCCCATGACCGCGATCTCGTTGGCCGGCCAGGCGTAGGTGAGGTCCGCTCCGATGGACTGGCTGTCCATGACGATGTACGCGCCTCCGTAGGCCTTGCGGAGGATGAGCGAGATTCTGGGCACGGTGGCGTTGCAGTAGGCGTAGAGGAGTTTGGCCCCGTGGCGGATGATCCCGCCGTGCTCCTGGTCGACGCCCGGCAGGAAGCCCGGCACGTCGACCAGCGTCACCAGCGGGATGTTGAACGCGTCGCAGAGCTGGACGAACCGTGCGGCCTTCTCCGATGAGTTGATGTCCAGGACGCCCGCCAGGGCGAGGGGTTGACTGGCGACGATGCCGACGACCCGGCCGTCGAGGCGGGCCATCGCGCAGATGATGTTGCGGGCCCAGCGCTCGTGGATCTCCAGGTAGTCGCCGTCGTCGACGAGTTCCTCGATCACCTGGTGCATGTCGTACGGGCGGTTCCCGTCCGCGGGCACCAGGTCGAGGAGGACGTCGCTGCGGCGGTCGGCCGGGTCGTCGCTCCGAGCGGTCGGCGGGTTCTCGCGGTTGTTGGAGGGCAGCATCCCGATGAGGTACCGGACCTCCGCGATGCACGTCTCCTCGTCGTCGTACGCGAAGTGCGCCACGCCCGACGTCTCCGCGTGGACGTCCGCGCCGCCGAGACCGTTCTGGGTGATCTCCTCGCCGGTGACCGCCTTCACCACGTCCGGTCCGGTGATGAACATCTGCGAGGTCTCCCGGACCATGAACACGAAGTCCGTCAACGCCGGGGAGTACGCCGCACCGCCCGCACACGGGCCCAGCATCACGCTGATCTGCGGGATCACACCGGAAGCGCGGGTGTTGCGCTGGAAGATACCGCCGTAACCCGCGAGCGCCGAGACGCCCTCCTGGATACGGGCGCCCGCGCCGTCGTTCAGCGACACCAGCGGCGCACCCGCCGAGATCGCCATGTCCATGATCTTGTGGATCTTCGTCGCGTGCGCC
>MUNB01000019.1 GCA_002154345.1 Streptomyces griseus | reverse complement strand
GGTGGAGAAACTCGGATTCCGTTCCGAGGGCGTACGCCCGCGCTTTATCCACATCGACGGGGGCTGGCGCGACCATCTGATCTTCGCCCTCACCGCCGAGGAAGTGCCCGAGGGGATGCTCCGGCGCCAGCGCCGGAGCATCCCCTCGGGCACTTCCTCGGCGGTGAGGGCGAAGATCAGATGGTCGCGCCAGGCCCCGTCGATGTGGAGATAGCGCGGGCGTACGCCCTCGGAACGGAATCCGAGTTTCTCCACCACTCTGCGGCTGGGCCCGTTCTCCGGGCGAATGCAGACCTCGATGCGGTGCAGGCCCACGGTGCGGAAGCAGTGGTCCATGGCGAGCGCCACGGCCGTCGGCATGACCCCGCGCCCGGCGACGCTCCGGTCGACCCAGTAACCGATGTGTCCGGAGCACATCGAGCCCCAGGTGATCCCCGCGACCGTGAGCTGGCCGACCAGCCGGCCCTCGTACTCGATGGCGAACGGCAGCATCCGCCCGGCGTTCGCCTCGGCGCGCAGATGACGGACCATCTGCCGGTACGTGGGGCGCTGCGCCATCGGGCCGCCGGGGGCGGGCGGCGGAACGGTGGCCTCCCAGGGGCGCAGCCAGTCGCGGTTACGCCGGTTGACCTCGCGCCAGACCCGCTGATCGCGCATCTTTATCGGGCGCAGGACGATCTCGCCGTCGGTCAGCGTCACCGGCCAGGTCGCGATGTTCAGCTCGGGCTCCCCGGTCGGGGGTGATCGCCGCCGCGGAGCTGGTCGACGGCGTGCACCAGAAGCCTGCCGAGGACGGCGAGGCCGTCCTTCACCCCGCCGGTGGAGCCGGGGAGGTTGACGATCAGGGTGCGGGCGGCCACGCCCGCGAGGCCCCGGGAGAGGGCGGCGGTCGGGACCTTGCCGAGGCCCTCGGCCCGGATCGCCTCCGGGATGCCGGGGATCTCGTGGTCGAGGACGCGGCGGGTGGCCTCGGGGGTGGCGTCGGTGGGCGAGATGCCCGTACCGCCGGTAGTGACGATCACGTCGTACCCGGCGGCGACGCCCGCGCGCAGGGCCGCCTCGACCGGGTCGCCGTCGGGGACGACCTGCGGTCCTTCGACCGTGAAGCCGAGGCCGGTCAGCGCCTCGGCGATCAGGGGGCCGCCCTTGTCCGCGTACACCCCGGCGGAGGCCCGGTTGGAGGCGGTGACGACGAGGGCGCGGTACGGGGCGTGCGGCGCGGCTCCGGAGGCCCCGGCCCCGGGCTCGGGCCCGGATCCGGATGCCCGCGCGTGCCCCTCGTGGCCGGAGGCGACCGGCTCGGGCGGCGTCACGCGTCCGGTCCCGACGGTCCGTCCGGCGTGGTGCGCCGGTAGTCGCCGGACTTGCCGCCCGACTTCGCTTCGACCCGTACGTCGGTGATGACCGCGCTCTTGTCGACCGCCTTGATCATGTCGACGACGGTCAGTGCCGCCACCGACACCGCCGTCAGGGCCTCCATCTCGACGCCCGTGCGGTCCGTCGTCTTCACAGTGGCCGTGATCTCCACCGCGTCGTCGGCCACGCTCAGGTCGACCGTGACACCGGAGACGGCCAGCGGGTGGCAGAGCGGAATCAGCTCCGGGGTGCGCTTGGCCCCCATGATCCCGGCGATCCGGGCGGTGGCGAGGGCGTCGCCCTTGGGGACGCCCTCGCCGCGCAGCAGCTCGATCACGCGCGGCGCGACGAGCACCCGGCCGGACGCGCGGGCGACGCGGGTGGTGACGTCCTTCGCCGACACGTCGACCATGCGGGCCGCGCCCGCCTCGTCGATGTGCGTCAGCCTGTTCTGCGTACTCAACTCACTCCGCCTAGCGGTAGGGGCACCGATGGGCCTCGAACCCGGAGGGGGTCCCCCGGAAGGCACGGCGGCAGATACCGTACCGCCACCGGGCGGCGGTCAGCGGAGCAGGATCACGTCCGTCTCCGTGCCGGGTTCGACCGAGGTGACGTCCTCGGGCACCACGATCAGCGCGTCGGCCTGGGCCAGCGCCGCGATCAGATGCGATCCGGAACCGCCGACCGGGGTGACCGTGCCCGCCTCCGCGTCGTAACGGCCGCGCAGGAACTGGCGGCGGCCTTCCGGCGAGGTGAGCGCCTTGTCGGCGCGCAGCTCGGCGCGGGCCGTGGGGCGGTGCACATCGGGGAGGCCCATCAGCGCGCGGATGGCGGGTCGGACGAACAGCTCGAAGGAGACGTAGCTGGAGACCGGGTTGCCCGGCAGGGCCAGCAGCGGGGTGTGGTCCGGGCCGATCGAGCCGAAGCCCTGCGGCTTGCCCGGCTGCATGGCGAGCTTGCGGAACTCGATCCCGCTGCCCGGCTCGTCCTCGTCGCCGACGGAGGACAGCGCCTCCTTGACGACGTCGTACGCGCCGACGCTGACGCCGCCGGTGGTGACGACGATGTCCGCGCGGATCAGCTGGTCCTCGATCGTGGCGCGCAGCGTCTCGGCGTCGTCGGCGACCGCGCCGACCCGGTAGGCGATGGCTCCGGCGTCCCGGGCCGCGGCCGTCAGCGCGAAGCTGTTGGAGTCGTAGATCTGGCCGCCCGTCAGCGTCTCGCCGGGCTGGATCAGTTCGCTGCCGGTGGACAGGACGACGACGCGGGGGCGGGGCCGTACAACCACGGTGGAGCAGCCGATCGCCGCGAGCAGCCCGATCTGCGGCGGGCCGACGACCGAACCGGCGGCCAGCGCCAGATCGCCCGGCCTGACGTCGCTGCCGCGCTCGCGCACATGGGCTCCTGCGACAACGGGCCGGTGCACCCTGACCTCGCCGGTGGCGCCCTCCGGCGCGTCGGCGTGGGCGCGCATCCCCTCGGCCGGGCCCTCGCCCGTGCCGCCGTCCGTCCATTCGACCGGGACGACGGCCTCCGCACCGGCGGGCAGCGGGGCGCCCGTCATGATGCGGGCGGCCTGTCCCGGGCCCACGACCTGGTCGTCGGCGAGCCCCGCGCTGCCCGCGGCGACGTCGCCGATGACGGTGAGGACCGCGGGGAACTCCTCGCTGGCTCCCTCGACATCGGCGATCCGGACCGCGTAACCGTCCATGGAGCTGTTGTCGAACGGCGGCAGGGCCACCTCCACGACGACGTCCTTGACGAGCACGCAGCCCTGGGCGTCCGGCAGCTGCAGCTCGATGGGCTCCAACGGCCGCACCGCGGCGAGGATGTCGTCCAGGTGTTCGTCGACCGACCAGATCGTGCTGCTCACGGGGTTACATCTCCTCAGCGACGTACTTGCGCAGCCAGGTCCGGAAGTCCGGCCCCAGGTCTTCACGTTCGCACGCCAGTCTGACAATGGCGCGCAGATAGTCGCTGCGGTCTCCGGTGTCATAGCGGCGGCCCTTGAAGACGACGCCGTGCACGGGACCGCCGATCTTCTCGTCGGCCGCGAGGAGCTGGAGCGCGTCGGTGAGCTGGATCTCGCCGCCGCGGCCCGGCTCGGTGTGTCGCAGTATGTCGAAGACCGCGGGGTCCAGGACGTATCGGCCGATGATGGCGAGGTTGCTGGGGGCGTCGGCCGGGTCCGGCTTCTCGACCAGGTCGGTGATGCGGACCACGTCGCTGTCGACGGTGGCGTCCGCGGCGGCGCAGCCGTAGAGGTGGACCTGCGAGGGGTCGACCTCCATCAGCGCGATGACGCTGCCGCCCTCACGCTCCTGGACCTCGACCATCCGGGCCAGCAGTGCGTCGCGCGGGTCGATCAGGTCGTCGCCGAGCAGCACCGCGAAGGGCTGGTCGCCCACGTGCGGGGCGGCGCACAGCACCGCGTGTCCGAGGCCGCGGGGGTCGCCCTGGCGGACGTAGTGCATGGTGGCGAGGTCGCTGGACTCCTGGACCTTGGCGAGGCGTTCGGCGTCGCCCTTGCGGGTGAGCGCGGACTCCAGCTCGTAGTTGCGGTCGAAGTGGTCCTCCAGGGGCCGCTTGTTGCGACCGGTGATCATCAGCACGTCGGAGAGTCCCGCGGTCACGGCCTCCTCGACGACATACTGGATGGCCGGCTTGTCGACGACAGGCAGCATCTCTTTCGGAGTGGCCTTCGTGGCGGGCAGGAACCGGGTGCCGAGACCTGCTGCCGGAATGACGGCCTTGCTGATCCTGGAGGGCGACTGAGTCATGTGCCGACCATAACGGCTGCACACGGCCGGAAGCTGATATTCCGGTTAACTTCGTCCTTAAATATGCCCATACGAGAATCGTGCGAGTCTCTCTTGAACACCGACAAGTCCGGCAAGGCGTCCGCGAAGAACTCACTCCGGCGCGAACTGCTCGCCGCACGGGCCCTCCTGACGAAGGAGGACGCCGTCCGGAGCGCCGCGGTTCTCGCCGCCGCCGCTCTGGGTCTCCCCGAACTGGCTGACGCCCGTACGGTCGCCGCGTATGTCTCCGTGGGTCGCGAGCCGGGCACCCGTGCGCTTCTGGAAGCGCTGCGCGGGCGCGGCGTGCGGGTGCTGCTGCCGGTGCTCCTGCCCGACAACGACCTGGACTGGGCGGCCTACGAGGGCCCGGAGCATCTGCTGCCGGCCGGGCGGGGGCTCCTGGAGCCGGACGGCCCGCGCCTGGGCCCCGACGCCGTGCTGGACGCCGACACCGTGCTGCTGCCCGGCCTGGCGGTGGACGGGGCCGGGATGCGGCTGGGGCGGGGCGGCGGCAGTTACGACCGGGTGCTGGCCCGGCTGACGGCCGCCGGGGCGCACCCGGCGCTCGTCGTGCTCCTGTACGACGACGAGGTGGTCGCGCGAGTCCCTTCGGAACCGCACGACCACCCCGTGGACGCCGTGGTCACACCGGCCGGAGCGCGGCGCTTCCTGAACCCTTCGTAAGGCCTACGGCTTCAGCGTCAGCGTGTCGACGGTGGACGCGTCGACCGCTTCCGACCCGAAAGACCAGTCGAGCAGTTCCCCGTCGACCCACTTCTCGGTCTGGTCGGTGTAGTGCGCGTTGAACGCGTGCCCGGAGGCCCCGCTGAGGTTGATCCAGCGGGACTTGTCCCAGTCCCCCACGTTGACGACCATCCGCATCGACGGCACCCAGACGACCTCGTAGCCGCTCGCCGCGTTCCATCCGGTGGCGTTGACCGCCGCTTCGCCGCCGCCGAGGTTCCAGGGGCCGCGGTTGAGCGCCCGCTGGAGCAGGCCGGGGCCTTCGGTGCCGAGCGTCTGGTTCTTCAGCGTCAGGCGGTGCAGCCGGCCCCAGCTCCAGGTGGAGATGTTCTTGCCGAGCTTCGCCGTCAGCTCCCAGCGCGCGTCCTCCATCGCCCGGGCGAAGAGGTCGTCCCGGCTCTCCAGGGCGTCCTCGCGGCCCCGGGCGGGGGCCTTCCACCACTCGTTGTCCGGGTCGTCCATGATGTCCCGGACCACCTGGAACCAGCGGTCGCCGCCGTCCGGCTGCGCGGTGTCGCCGTCGCGCTGGCCGCACTCGCGGACGAGCTTCTTCTGCTGGTCCACCGGGCCGCTGTTCTTGGCCGGCGGCACGTTGAGGCAGTCGCCCTTGACCCGCATCTCCTTGGGAAGCTTGTTGCCGAAGGCGAGCTTCAGGATGTTGCGCCAGACGCCGTTGAAGTACGCGGCGGCGGCCGAGTCGGGCTCCTGGGTGTAGTCCCAGCCCTCCAGCAGCTTCTGGGCCTCGCGGACGCTCGGGTCGGAGATGTTGATCTTCTTCAGCTCGGGCACCAGCAGTGCGGCGATCTCGCTGAAGTTGTCCATCTGCATCTTCTGCATGTCATCGGTCGACACCTTCTCGCCGCCCTTGATCTTCTGGGCGAGGAGGTCGTTGATCCGCTGGCTGCGGGCGCCGTAGCCCCAGTCCTTGGTCAGGAGGTGGGGGTACTTCTTCTCGTCGATGACGGCCTGGTTGGCGGTGACGATGTAGCCGCGGTCCGGGTTGTACTCGTAGGGCAGCTCGTCGAAGGGGATGTAGCCCTTCCACGCGTACTTCGGGTCCCAGCCCGGGGCCGGGAGCGTGCCGTCGTAGCCCTCGGAGCGGACCGGGATCCTGCCGGGGGCCTGGTAGCCGATGTTGCCCTCGGTGTCGGCGTAGATGAGGTTCTGCGAGGGGACCTCGAAGTACTCGGCGGCCTTCCGGAAGGTGGCGAAGTCCTTGGCCCGGTTGAGCGCGAAGACCGCGTCCATGGACTTACCGGGCTCCAGCGCGGTCCACTTCAGCGCCACCGCGTAGCCGTCGGCCCGGTCGGGTGCGGCGTTGCTGACGGGCGCCTTCTGGCCGACCTTGTCCAGCTCCTTGCTGCGGTCGGAGACCAGGGGGCCGTTGTTCGTCTCGCGGACGGTGATCGTCCGGTCCCTCCCGCCGGCGACCTTGATGGTCTCCTCGCGGGTCTTGAACGGCTTGGTTTCGCCGTCGTACAGATAGCCGTCGCCGGAGACCTTCTCCAGGAAGAGGTCGGTGACGTCGGCGCCCAGGTTGGTGAGGCCCCAGGCGATGTCCTGGTTGTGGCCGATGATCACACCGGGCATGCCGGAGAACGTGTAGCCGGCCGTGTCGTACTGGCAGGTCTTGGAGAGCTCCCGGCAGTGCAGCCCCATCTGGTACCAGAGGGAGGGCAGCATCGGCGCGAGGTGCGGGTCGTTCGCGAGCAGCGCCTTGCCGGACGTCGTGTGCTTGCCGTCGACGACCCAGGAGTTCGAGCCGATGCCGTTGCCGTTGGGGCCGAGCAGCGCCGGGATCTCGTCGAGGGTGTCCGAGAGGGCGGAGAGCTGGGTGTTCAGGCCCTCGGTGGCGCCCTCCGGGGTCGCGGAGCCGACGTTGTCCGACGGGGTCGCCTCGGGGTCGAACTTGCCCGTGACCGGGGAGATCGCGCCCTGCTCGACGATCGGCCTGTTCTTCTTGTACGGGTAGCCGGGGTACAGGTCCTCGATCTGGTCCTTGTCGAGGCGGCTGGTCAGCAGCGAGCGGTCGATCTCGTCCTGCATGTTGCCGCGCAGGTCCCAGGCCATCGCCTTGAGCCAGGCCACCGAGTCGACCGGGGTCCACTCGCCGGGCTTGTAGTCGTTGGTGAAGCCCAGCGCCGCGTACTCGACCGAGATGTCGCGGCCTTCCTTGCCCTTCAGATACGCGTTGACGCCCTCCGCGTACGACTGGAGGTTCTTCTTGGTGCTCTCGTCGAGGACCTCGTCGTACTCTTTCTGCGCCACCTGACGCCAGCCGAGCGTCCGCAGGAAGGAATCGGTCTCCACCTGGCCGGAACCGAACATCTCGGAGAGCCGGCCGGACGTCATGTGCCGCCGGACGTCCATCTCCCAGAAGCGGTCCTGGGCCTGGACGAAGCCCTGGGCGCGGAAGAGGTCGGCGTCGGAGTCCGCGTAGATCTGCGGAATCCCGTAGGAGTCACGTTTGACCTCGACGTCGCCGCTGAGGCCGTCGAGCGTCATCGAACCGGTGGTCTGCGGGTACGAGGCCCGCACGGTGGAGACGGACCAGTACGCCCCGTACCCGACACCCGCGACGAGCGCCAGCACCAGGACGAGCACGATCAGGCGGGCGCGTCGCCCCTTCTTCCTGCCGGGCTTCTTCGCGTCGGAAGGGCCGGAAGAGGCGGTTGTGTTGGCGGGCATCGCTGTCCTTCGAGGGGCAGGGTGGTCCTGGGAGTGCAGGAGCAACCATAGGCGCAGCGGAGAAGCCACTCGGACGCGGTATAGGGATGCATCCATTTGCGTCTTCCTCGTACGAACACTCGAAGCCGTCAAGGAATCGTTAACGATTAGGTAAGGTAACGAAGTAACTGGCTGCCGGAGGACGATCCGGCAGGCGCACGCAGGGAAGGAACGGACCCTGACTGTCCACGCGCTCAACGAACTCCTGCTCGTCTGCTCGCTCGTCCTGCTCGTCGCCGTGGCGGCGGTACGGATCTCCTCGCGCAGCGGGCTCCCCAGCCTGCTCCTGTATCTCGGCATCGGGATCGCCCTGGGCCAGGACGGCATCTTCGACGTCAAGTTCGACAACGCCGAGCTGACGCAGGTGATCGGCTATGCCGCCCTGGTCGTCATCCTGGCCGAGGGCGGGCTCGGAGCGAAGTGGAAAGAGGTCCGCCCCGTCCTGCCCGCCGCCGCGGTGGTCTCGACCGTCGGCGTCGCCATCAGCGTGGGCATCACCGCCTCGGCCGCGCACTATCTCGTCGGCCTCGACTGGCGCCAGGCCCTGATCATCGGCGCGGTCGTCTCCTCCACGGATGCCGCGGCCGTCTTCTCCGTCCTGCGCAGAGTGCCCCTGCCGCCCCGGATCACCGGTGTCCTGGAGGCCGAGTCCGGCTTCAACGACGCCCCGGTCGTCATCCTGGTCGTCGCCTTCTCCGCGGTCGGCCCGGTGGAGCACTGGTACGTCCTGGTCGGCGAGATCGCCCTGGAGCTGGCCATCGGCGCCGCGATCGGCATCACGGTGGGCTGGCTGGGCTCCCTGGGGCTGCGGCACGTGGCGCTGCCCGCCTCCGGCCTCTACCCGATCGCCGTGATGGCCATCGCCGTCTCCGCGTACGCCGCGGGCGCCATGGCCCACGGCAGCGGGTTCCTCGCCGTCTACCTGGCCGCGATGATCCTCGGCAACTCCAAGCTGCCGCACTGGCCCGCCACCCGCGGTTTCGCCGACGGGCTCGGCTGGCTGGCCCAGATCGGCATGTTCGTGCTGCTCGGCCTGCTGGTCACCCCGCACGACCTGGTCGACGACTTCTGGCCCGCCGTCGTCGTGGGTCTGGTGCTGACCATGGTGGCGCGGCCGCTGTCGGTCTTCCTGAGCCTCGCGCCGTTCCGGATGCCGGCCCGCGAGAAGGTCCTCATGTCCTGGGCCGGGCTGCGCGGGGCGGTGCCCATCATCCTGGCGACCATTCCGATGGTGTCCGGGGTGGAGGGCAGTACGAGAATCTTCAACATCGTCTTCGTCCTGGTCATCGTCTACACGCTGATCCAGGGCCCGACGCTGCCCTGGGTCGCGAACAAACTGAACATCGCCGAGGACCCGGCCGAGGCCGACGACCTGGGCATCGAGTCGGCACCGCTGGAACGGCTGCGCGGCCACCTGCTGTCGGTCGCCGTCCCCGCGAAGTCGAAGATGCACGGCGTGGAGGTCGGCGAGCTCCGGCTCCCGGCCGGTGCCGCGGTCACGCTGGTGGTCCGGGAGAACAAGAGCTTCGTGCCGTCCCCGGCGACGGTGCTGCGGCGCGGGGACGAGCTGCTGGTGGTGGCCACCGATCCGGTGCGCGACCGGGCGGAGGAACGTCTGCGGGCGGTCGCCGAGGGCGGCAAGCTGGCCGGCTGGCTGGGCACGGGCGGATCGCCCGCCTCCGGAACGCCCGGTGCGGCGGGCCCCCAGGGTGGATCCGCCATTCCGCAGGCGATGAAGCTGGCCAAGAAGCTCGGCGGGGCCGGTGCGAGCGCCCATGCCGGAGCCAACGGAAGCGGAAGCGGCGCGAAGACCCGCCCCTGAGAAGGCGTCGCAGATCACAGGCTGAAACGGAAGCCCTGTGTGCAGATCACAGGCGCACAGGGCTTTCTGTCTGTATCATGAAGGCAAACCTGATCGACCAACTCTGTCTGAAGCAGAGCTGGCGCGACCGTATGGCGGTCGTGGTGTCTCTTCGCCCGGCGTTTCTTCGCCGCTTGCAGCGAGTCGCCCGGCATCTACCGCAGTTCCGCGCGAAGAGGACAGCTCTCGGCCGCTTCCGTCCGGCCCGCCCCACAAGGGCGCCGGGAAGCAGGGCTACCAGGCGGCAGAAAGGCAAGGACCGTGGCAACCACGGTCTCCGACCGCCCCGGATACGGGCAACTGCTGCGCACCCCCGGTGCGTGGACCTTCCTCCTCCCGGGCTTCGCCGCACGGCAGCCCTTCGCGATGCTGACCATCGGCATCGTCCTCCTCGTGCAGCACACGACCGGCTCGTACGGCAGCGCGGGCGCCGTCGCGGCGGTCTCCGGCGTCTCCATGGCGCTGTTCGCCCCGCAGAGCGGCAAGCTCGCCGACCGCTTCGGCCAGCGTTCCGTCCTGCTGCCCGGGGTCCTCCTCCACGCCGTCTCGGTGAGCGCCCTGACCGTCCTGGCGCTGGCCGACGCACCCCTGTGGGCGCTGTTCGCCGCCGCCGTGCCGACCGGGGCCTCGATCCCGCAGATCGGCCCCATGGTGCGGGCCCGCTGGGCGGCGCTGCTGGGGGCGACCCCCGACCGGCCCGCCTCCCCGCTGATGTCCACCGCCGCCGCGTTCGAGTCGGTGACGGACGAGTTCACGTTCGTCCTGGGCCCGGTGATCGCGACCGCGCTGTGCACCGGCGTGCACCCGGCGGCCGGCCTGATCACGGAAGCCGCCCTGACTCTGGTCGGCGGCCTGTTCTTCGCCGCGCAGCGCGCCACCCAGCCCGTCCCCCGGGGCGCCGCCACCGCGACCGAACCGCACGCCTCGGCGCTCTCCGTACCGGGCGTGCGCGTCCTGGCCATCACCTTCCTGGGCATCGGCGCGGTCTTCGGCGGCATGCAGGTTTCGCTGACCGCGTTCTCGGAGGAGATCGGCCACCCCGGCGTGAACGGCGTCCTCTACGGCATCTTCGCCGCGGGAAACATGCTGGCCGGCATCGCCTGCGGCGCCATCGCCTGGAAGAGCAGCCCGCGCCGTCGGCTGATCGTCGGATACGTCGCGCTGACGCTGACCGCGTCCGGCCTGTGGGCCGTCCACTCGGTGCCGCTGCTGGCCGGGCTCGGCCTGCTGGTCGGCCTCTGCATCGCCCCGGCACTGATCAGCGGCTACACCCTGGTCGAGTCGCTGGTGCCCGCCACCGCCCGCACCGAGGCCTTCACCTGGCTGACGGGAGCGGTGGCGCTCGGACAGGCCGCGGCCGTGACCGTAGCGGGGCAACTCGCCGACGCCCATGGCGCGAGCACCGGGTTCCTGGTGCCCCTGGCCGGGACCGCACTGGCTCTGGTGACCCTGCTGGCCCTGCGCTCACGGCTGACACCCCGGTCCTCGGGACGCACCGTGGCACGTGGGATCGGTCACCGCGAGCCGGTCACGGTGGACTGATTCAACGGAATACGTCAGTATGGAGCGTCGTTAGCACTCACTGAGTGAGAGTGCCAGGAGGAGCAAGTGCCGACCTATCAGTACCAGTGCACCGAGTGCGGCGAGGGCCTCGAGGCGGTGCAGAAGTTCACCGATGATGCCCTGACCGTGTGCCCGAGCTGCGACGGACGCCTCAAGAAGGTGTTCTCCGCGGTCGGCATCGTCTTCAAGGGTTCCGGTTTCTACCGGAACGACAGCCGTGGCTCCTCGTCGAGCAGCACGCCGGCGTCGACGACCTCGAAGTCGTCCGACTCCGCGTCGTCCTCGTCGTCGGGTTCGGACACGAAGGCGAGCGCATCCGCGTCGTCCTCCTCGTCCGGCTCCTCCTCGTCGTCGGCCTCCGCGCCGGCCTCGTCGAGCGGTACGTCGGCCGCCTGAGCCCGCGTACGCCCCATCCGCTTTCCCCGGACCCCGCCGAGGCCACTCGGCGGGGTCCGGGCGTGCGCCCCGGGAAACGCTCCTGCGGATACGGTGACCGCATGGCGAACGCACATACGGAAACGGGCTCCGGTACGGGTACGTCGGGTACCGAGGGTTCCGCGGAGATCGGTGTCATCGGCGGCTCGGGCTTCTACTCCTTCCTGGAGGACGTCACCGAGGTCTCCGTGGACACCCCTTACGGAAAGCCGAGCGATTCGGTCTTCCTCGGCGAGCTCGGCGGCCGGCGGGTGGCCTTCCTGCCCCGCCACGGACGCGGCCACCATCTGCCGCCGCACCGCATCAACTACCGGGCCAACCTGTGGGCGCTGCGCTCCGTCGGGGTCCGGCAGGTGCTCGGGCCGTGCGCGGTGGGCGGGCTGCGGCCGGAGTTCGGGCCGGGCACCCTGCTCGTCCCCGACCAGCTGGTGGACCGCACCAAGACCCGCGTACAGACCTATTACGACGGTGAGCCCCGGGCCGACGGGACCGTACCGAACGTCGTCCACCTGGGCTTCGCCGACCCGTACTGCCCCGAGGGCCGGAAGGCCGCGCTGGCGGCGGCCCGCGGACGCGACTGGGAGCCGGTGGACGGCGGCACCCTGGTGGTCGTCGAGGGGCCCCGCTTCTCGACCCGCGCGGAATCGCGCTGGCACGCGGCGATGGGCTGGTCCGTCGTGGGCATGACCGGGCACCCCGAGGCGGTCCTGGCCCGGGAGCTGGGGCTCTGCTACACCACGATGACCCTGGTGACCGACCTGGACGCGGGGGCCGAGGCGGGCGAGGGCGTCTCGCACGAGGAGGTGCTCCAGGTGTTCGCGGCCAATGTGGACCGGCTGCGCTCGGTGCTGTTCGACGCGGTGGCCGGGCTGCCGGAGAACGAGAGCCGCAACTGCACCTGCGCCCACGCGCTGGACGGGATCGACACGGGGATCGCGCTGCCGTAGCCGGCGTGGCCGGGGGGCGGGCGGGGCGGCCTCACCGGATCAGGTGACGGAGTTATCCACAGTGCGGAGGCCGTCCACAGGCCTCAGCGGGATCTGCTCGGACCGTGGAAAGTGAGGGGAGTTCGGCCGGTCGAACCGGTCCGGGCTCCCCTTTCCCGTGCGCTCCTCCGCGCTGATCCCAGGTGGTGCCATGTCCACGTCCTCGCCCCTGTCTCCGTCCTCGTCCCTGCCCACATCCGCTCTCCCCGCGCCGGTGCCCGCGCCCGGCGGGGTGGGGCCGTTCGGGCCCCTGCGGGTGCGGGGCGGTGGCGCGCACCGGCTGCGGCGGATGCTGCGCCGCCAGCGGCGTGCGGCGGCCGCGGGGCTCGCGCTGGCGGGTGCCGCGCTGGCCACCACAGGCCTGAGCACCGCCGACGGAGGAGCCGCCGCCGCGCCGGACGCTCCGCCGGGGGCCGGCCGGTCGTCCGGGCGACTGGTCGCCGCGCCGGTCCGGATCGCGGATCCGGAGACCGTGCGGCTGCTACGGCCGGGAGACCGGGTCGATGTGATCGCGGTCGGCGACACGGGCGGCGACGACGCACGCGTGGTGGCACGAGGGGCGCGCGTGGCGAAGGTGCCGCGTGCGGCCGCCGGACCGGGCGGCCATACGGCGAGCGGTGGCGGTGAAGCGGGGAGCGGGGCGCTGGTGGTGTTGTCCGTGGAGCGGTCGACGGCCACCGCGCTGCTCGGCGCGGGTACTTCGGGGCGGCTGGCCGTGGCGGTGTCCGATGCGAACTGACGCCCTCTCAAGTCACCCGTGGGAATTAGTGGATTGGACAGTGCCGCCTTCACCCGCCTTAGGTGGCGGAGCAGTTTGCTCCCCCGACCGCACATGCGAAAGAAGGCTCACCTGTGAGCGAGAAGAAGGTCAGTCTGCTGGAGGGCTTCAAAGCCTTCCTGACGCGCGGCAATGTGATCGACCTCGCGGTGGCTGTCGTCATCGGCGCAGCGTTCACCAACATCGTGAACGCGGTCGTCAAGGGCGTCATCAACCCCCTGGTCGGTGCGTTCGGCACCCAGGACCTGGACAACTACAGCTCCTGCCTCCAGGGCCCGTGCACGACGGACCCGAAGACCGGGGAGATGGACGGGATCGAGATCCTGTGGGGCTCGGTGCTCAGCGCCGCCCTCAGCTTCCTGATCACCGCTGCCGTCGTGTACTTCCTGATGGTGCTGCCGATGGCCAAGTATCTGGCCCGGCGGGCGGCGATGCAGGCCGCCAAGGAAGGTGTGCAGGAGACGATGGAGGTGAGCGAGCTGGAGGTGCTGAAGGAGATCCGCGACGCGCTCGTCGCCCAGCGCACCGGTGGCGCACCCGGTCGGCTCGGGCCGGACACGGGCGAGGGCCCCGGCGTGACCGGCGGGGGCGCCACGGGCCCGGTCGAGGACCGGTAGCCCTCCGGGCGACCGCTCAGATGTGGTGGGGCGGCTTCTCGTCCAGGAAGCGCGCGAGGTCCGCGGCGCTGCCTCCGGTGAGAGGCCGCTCGCCCCACCCCTGGTCCGTATCGTCCGCGGACTGCCGGTCCAGCGGATCGTCGAAGATCAGAACCGGTTTGGGCTTCGGTTCCTGCTGCGGCTGCTCCTGCGGCTGCTGCTTCGCATCACGCGGTCGGGGGGCGGGGGCGGCACTCATGTCTCCAGGGTACGGCGGCTCGCCACGAGGTGTGAGCCGCCGTGGAGCCGGGCGGCGGGCGTCAGCGGTCCTTCGGATCGAGCAGCCACAGGCCGAGCACGACCAGGAACGACAGACCGAGGAAGCCGGCCCCCCACCAGGCCGTGCCGGTGTTGCCCTCCATCCACTCGTCGATCAGGACGGTCAGCCCCCAGAGCTGGCCGATGACGACGGTCATGGCCAGGGCGAGGCGGGCGGTGAGCTTCGAGGAGCGCTCGGGGTCCTGGTCGGTTCCCGCGCCGGGGCCCGGGCCGGTGTGCCGGACGCGGGGGTCCCCGTATCCGCTGGTGGGGCGGATCTGCGGATAGCGCTCGTGGACGGGCCGGTTCAGCTCGGGGTCCGCGCTGCCCGGGTGGTAGGCGGGGTAGTGGCTGCCCGGGGGCGGCAGCGGCTGCTCGGGGTGCGGGGTGTCGCTCATGCCCGCCTGCCCGGGGTCTCGGCAGTGGCGGACGTGGCGGCGGCTCCGCGCCCGGGGCCGGAGACACGGCTGCCGGCATCCCCCGCGCCGCCGGCCCGGGGTGCGGGCCGTTCATCGGTGCTCCGGTTCCGGGCGCGTGGCCCGGCGGCCCGGGGCGGGGATTCGGCTCCGCCGCCGATGTCGGGGCAGCCGATACGGGTGGCGAGGTCGGGGCGCTCGCCGCCGAGCTGGCGGCAGAGGCCTTCCTCGACGCTCTCGCCGGAGCGGGTGGTGCCCACGGCCCAGACACTTCCGTCGTCCTGCTCGATGACCACGACCTTCGGCAGCCCTCGGGGCGGTGGCCCGGCGGTGACCTCGCCGGACCGGGCATCGAAGACTCCCTCGTGGCACGGGCAGTACAGCTCGCCCTCGCTGCCCCGGTCCTTGCGCCAGAGCACGGCGCAGGCGAGGTGGGTGCAGACGGCGGAGTAGCCGACGAGGGTGCCGTCGTCGAGGCGGACGGCGACGGCCCGGTCCTCCTCGCCCGGGTAGCGGAAGGCGATCGACTCGCCGGGCAGGAGCCCGCCGGCGATGCGCTTCGGTTCGGGGGCCTTGCCCTCCTCGCCGTCGCCGTGCCGGTGGAGGATGCCGGCCGCCACGCCGATACCGCCGACGGCGAGTCCGCCGGAGACGGTCGTGACGATCCGGAGGTAGTCCCGCCGGGTGGTGAGGGAGTCGGCGGCGATCCGGTCCTGGAGCGCCTCGCGCGGGTCTCCCCCGGCGGGGTGCTCGCCGGCCGGCTGCTGGTCGGTGACGCTCATCGGCGGACGTCCTTCCCATTGATCTCGACGACGGGAAGACCGCCGGGAACCGGCCACTGGACCCGTTCGGCGGGGACGACCATGGCGACACCGGTGCGGACCTCGGTCTCGCCGAAGACGAAGGTGTCGGCGACCTGGACACCGGGGCGCTCCGCCTGGAGTTCCTCGACGGTTCCGTAGAAGAGCGCTCCGGTCGGGCAGACGGTGGCGCACATGGGGGCGAGGCCGTAGGCGGTGCGGTCGTAGCAGAGGTTGCACTTCATCTGGAGCTTCGCCTGGAGGTCGATCTTCGGTACGCCGAAGGGACAGGCGTTGACGCAGTTGGAGCAGCCGATGCAGCGGGTGGTGTCGGCCTGCTGCACCACACCGTCGGCGGTCACCAGGATCGCGTCGGCGGGGCAGACCTCGGCGCACGGGGCGACCGGGTCCTCGCAGTGCATGCAGACGGTCGGGAGGGAGGCGACGGACTGGCCCTCGTCGGTGTAGTCGAGGTGGATCATCGATTTACCGCGGTGCGAGTCGCATTCGCGGCAGGCAGAGACACAGGCCTGGCAGCCGATGCAGCGCCCCGGGTCGATGAAGATCGTTCTGCCCATCATGGGGATCAGCTCCTCTCCGAGGTCCCACGGCCCTGTGGGGCCGTGGGAGGCAGCGGGTCGGTACGGGAGACCTGGGTCTCCGGGTAGGCGACATGGCCGGGGGCGACCGGCGGGGCGGGGACCTCGTCGATCCGCTCGGCGTGCTCGATGCGGCAGGCGCACACCTTGTACTCGGGGATCTTGGACCGGGGGTCGAGGGCGTCGATGGTGAGGGCGTTGGCCGCGGTGGGGACGGGCCAGTGGTACGGGACGAACACGGTGTCGGGCCGGATCGCCTCGGTGACCAGGGCGGGGAAGACCTCGCTGCCGCGCCGGGTGACGACGCGGACGGGTTCGCCGTTGCGGAAGCCGTGGGAGGGGTGGATCTCGGCCCAGGGGCGCGGGGTCTGTTCGACGAGGGCGCCGAGCCTGCGGGTCTGGTTGCCGGAGAGGAAGTGGGCGACGGTGCGGCCGGTGGTGAGCGACATGGGGTGCTCGTCGTCGTACGGGTCCATCGGCGGGTGCCATTCGACGACCTGGAGGTGGATCTTGCCGTCGGGGTGGTAGGTCTTCCCGTCCTCGAAGAGCCGGGGGGTGCCGGGGTGGTCGGCGGTGGGGCAGGGCCAGGCGATGCCGCCCGTCTCCTCCAGCCGTTCGTAGGTGATGCCGTAGTAGTCGTTGACGGTCCCGGCGGAGGCGACGCGCAGCTCGTCGAAGACCGACCGGGAGTCGGGGAAGTCGAACTTGTCGCCCGCGCCGAGCCGTCGGGCGAGTTCGCAGATCGCCCAGGTGTCGGTGCGGACGCCGGGGGGCGGGTCCTGGGCCTTGTTGTGCTTGACCACGCGGGCTTCCGCGTTGGCCATCACCCCTTCGTCCTCGGCCCAGGTGGTGACGGGGAAGACGACATGGGCGTTGGCGGCGGTCTCGGAGAGGAAGAAGTCGAATTGGGCGTGGAACTCGGTGGCGTCGTACCCCTCCTTGACCACCCGGTAGTTGGGCAGGGAGACGAAGGGGTTGTTGCAGATGCCGATCAGGCCGCGGATCTCGCGGCGCTGCATCTGCCAGACCATTTCCATCATGGAGGTCCCGGCGGGCGGGAGTTCGGACTCCTCGATGCCCCAGATCTCGCAGATCTGGCGGCGGTGCTCCTCGTTCATGATGGAGCGTCCGCCGGGAAGGAGGTCGGACTTCTGGCCGTGTTCACGGCCGCCCTGCCCGTTGCCCTGGCCGGTGATGGTGCCGTAGCCGGCGCCGGGCCTGCCGATGTGGCCGGTGGCGGTGCAGAGGTTGATCACGGAGAGGCAGTTCTCGACGCCCTGCGAGTGGTGTTCGATGCCCCGGGCGTGCCAGGCCATGGCCTTGGGCGCGCGGGCGAAGGCCCGGGCGACCTGGACGATCTGCTCGGCGGGGATGCCGCAGATCGCGGCGGCGCGGGAGGGCGGGTATTCGGCGGCCTTGGCCTTGACCTCCTCCCAGCCGGTGGCGTGGGCGGCGAGATAGCTCTCGTCGGTGAGCCCTTCCTCGATGACGACGTGCAGGACGGAGGTGAAGAAGGCGGAGTCGGTGCCGGGCTTGAGGGCGACGTGGATGTCGGCGGTCCGGGCGATGGCGGTCTCGCGCGGGTCGACGACGATGAGGCTCGCCCCGCGGTCCCGGGCTCCCCAGACGTACTGGGTCATCACGGGGAAGCACTCGCCGACGTTGGAGCCGGCGATGAGCAGACAGTCGGTGAGGAGGATGTCGGAGAAGGGGTTGCCGGCCCGGTCGATGCCGAAGGCCAGCTTGTTGGCGCCTGCGGCGCTGACCATGCAGAGGCGGCCGTTGTAGTCGACGTGCCGGGTCTTGAGCGCGACCCGGGCGAACTTGCCCACCAGATAGGTCTTCTCGGAGAACAGGCTGGCCCCGCCGAGGAGCCCGAAGGCGTCGTTGCCGTGCGTCTGCTGGATACGCCTGATCTCGGAGACGGTGAAGTCGAGCGCCTCGTCCCAGGAGACCTCGCGGAACTCCTCGTCGCGGGAGCGGCGCATCAGCGGGGCGGTCAGCCGGTCGGGGTGGTTGACCTGCTGATAGGCGTTGATGCCCTTGGGGCAGAGCCGCATCCGGTTGATGTCGTGGTTGCGGGGTTCGACGCCGAAGACCTTGCCGCCTTGGTCCACGCGCAGATACATCCCGCACTGGACGCCGCAGAAGCAGCAGTGGGTCGGTACGAGCGTCTCGCCGTTCTGGTCGGCGTGCCACTGGTCGGCCGGGATGCCGCCGGCGTCCCGGAAGGCGCGGGTGCCGGGTGGGGCGAGGGAGGGGTCCAGGGGGATGAAGGTGCGGCGGTCGGCAGCAGCTCGCGGATCCGCGGTCACTTGAAGCCCTTCTTCACATGGGAGAGGTAGGCGCTGCCGCGCAGCACCCGCTTGCAGCGCGGGCAGTACTCGGCCCAGGCGTCGAAGTCGAGCCGGAGGTCGCGCATGGTGCCGCGCAGGTTCTCCACGTAGGGCCCGGTGTCGATGGGTTCCTCGCAGCGGCGGCAGGCGAACACCTCGTCGTCCTTGCGGCCGGTGTACTTGAACAGCTGCATGCCGACCGCGGCCGGGCGCTGGACGATGTGGAAGAACTTGCCGAACGGGATGTAGATGAGGGTGAAGACCACCGACACCATGTGCAGGATCGCCAGGAACTGATAACCGCCGCCGTGCAGGAAGACCGAGGAGAAGGTGAGCAGCAGGCCGGTCACGGAGATGACGATGAGCGCGATCAACGGCACCAGGTCGTAGGCGAAGCGCTGGCCGGTGATGGCGCCGCGGTCCTTCATCCGGCGCCACAGGAAGTACGAGGCGCCGGGGATGACGAGGACGGCGGCGATGTCCAGGCCGTGGAACATCAGCCAGCCGAGAAGGTTGAGGGAGTCGAAGCCGAGGACCTTGAAGCCCCAGATCCGCATCTCGTAGCCGGGGCCCGAGCCGCTGCCGGAGGTGAAGGTGAACCAGCCCCAGGTGAGCGGGAAGGTGATCAGTGCGGCGAGGATGCAGCCCCAGAAGATCAGCTGGTGGGCGGCCCAGCGGGCATGGGAGCGGGCGCCGAGGAACTTCTGGAAGCCGAGATAGGTGGCGATCATCTTCGGCAGGGCGGTGGGCGCCCGGCGGAAGTTGTCCAGCGAGAAGAAGCTGCGCCAGCCCTGTTTGAAGAGGCGTCGGGCGCCGGGGGCGGAGATCCAGACGGTGTACCGGTAGGCGACGCCGAAGGCGAGGAAGACCGTGGCCACGGCATAGGGGAGGAGGGCCGAGTCGAAGTTGCGGAGCATCCGGCTGCCGAGCACGATCGCGAGGATCAGCAGGGCGGATACCGCCGCTCCGACGAGGGTGGCGCGGGTGGTGACGGACCGGGGGCCGGTCGCGGCGGTATCCGCC
>MUNB01000189.1 GCA_002154345.1 Streptomyces griseus | reverse complement strand
GCGTTCCGTCCGGCGCCCCGCACATCAACCGTCCCGCTACCGGGCGGGGCGCCGGACGGAACGCTCACACCTCATCTGTTCTCTTTGCTCGACACCGCCGCGCCTTCCCCCGGGTGCGGCATCCCCGCCGGTCAGGCGGCGAAGGAGATGGTTCATGTGTCCGCTACGCCCGTGTTGGCGTTGCGAGGGGTCTCCAAGCGCTTCGGTGCCGTACAGGTACTCACCGATGTAGAGCTTGAGGTCCACGCCGGCGAGGTGGTCGCCCTGGTCGGCGACAACGGCGCCGGTAAATCAACGCTGGTCAAGACGATCGCCGGAGTGCACCCCATCGATGACGGTGTCATCGAGTGGGAGGGCAGGGCCGTGCAGATCGACAAGCCTCACGACGCCCAGAACCTCGGCGTCGCGACCGTCTATCAGGACCTCGCGCTGTGCGACAACATCGATGTCGTCGGCAACCTCTACCTCGGCCGCGAACTGCGCAGGTTCGGCGTCCTCAACGAGGTCGAGATGGAGCGCCGCTCCCGTGAGCTGCTCTCCACGCTCTCCATCCGCATCCCGAGCGTCCGCATCCCGATCGCCTCGCTCTCCGGCGGCCAGCGCCAGACCGTGGCCATCGCCCGGTCGATGCTCGGCGAGCCCAAGCTCGTCATCCTCGACGAGCCGACCGCAGCCCTCGGCGTCGAGCAGACCGCCCAGGTCCTCGACCTCGTCGAGCGGCTGCGCGAGCGCGGTCACGCGGTCATCCTCATCAGCCACAACATGGCCGATGTGAAGGCCGTCGCCGACAAGGTCGCCGTGCTCCGGCTGGGCCGGAACAACGGTGTCTTCGATGTGAAGACCACCTCCCAGGAAGAGATCATCTCCGCCATCACGGGCGCCACGGACAACGCCGTGACCCGACGTGCGGCGCGCAACGCGGAGGTTTCCAAGTGACCACCGACGAGACCACCAACCCGGTGGACGAGAACAGCACCTCGCTGGACAAGGGCACGGCCGTCGCGGACGCGCCGCCGGTCGGCAACCCGGACGCGGCCGAGGGCGCCGCCACGGTCGTCGACCCCCGTCTGCTCATCCGTGAGCAGGGCTTCGCCGGCTACCTCACCGAGTTCAAGCGCAAGATCAGCGGGGGTGACCTCGGCTCGATCCCGGTGGTCGTCGGCCTCGCGATCATCGCCATCGTCTTCCAGAGCATGAACTCCGAGTTCCTCTCCGCGAAGAACATCAGCGACATCGCGGTCACCATGGTCGCCACCGGCATGATGGCCGTGGGCATCATCTTCGTCCTGCTGCTCGGCGAGATCGACCTCTCGGTCGGCTCCGTCTCCGGTGTCTCCGGCGCCCTCGTCGCGGTGCTCAGCGTCACCCAGGGCCTCAACGAATGGCTGGCGATCCTCGTCGCCATCGTCAGCGGTGCGGTGATGGGCGCGATCCACGGCTTCTTCTTCGCCCGGATCGGGGCGCCGGCCTTCGCCGTCACCCTGGCCGGCCTGCTGTTCTGGCTCGGCTTCATGCTCCAGCTGCTCGGCGACTCCGGCACGATCAACCTCGACGGCGAAGGCGTGGTCGGCCAGCTGACCACGTACTACTTCACCGATGTCGCCGCCGCCTACGGGCTCGCCGCCATCGCGGTCCTCGGCTACTTCGCCGCGGCCTTCCTGGACACCCGCCGCCGCGAGGCGGCCGGCATCCCGGCCCGCCCGATCGCCGACATCGTGGTGCGCACCGTCGTCCTCGCGGTGTTCGCCTTCGCCGCCGCGTACATGTTCAACCAGTACCGCGGCCTGCCGCTCGCCCTGGTCCTCTTCCTGATCGTCCTGGTCGGCACGGACTTCCTGCTGCGCCGTACGGCCTACGGGCGGAAGATCTTCGCGCTCGGCGGCAGCGTCGAGGCCTCCCGGCGCGCCGGTATCAACGTCACCGCGATCCGGATCTCCGTCTTCTCCATCGCGGGGACCTTCGCGGCGATCGGCGGCCTGTTCTGGGCCTCCAAGATCGCGGCGGCCAACCAGGGCTCCGGCACCGGCGACCTCCTGATGAACGTCATCGCGGCGGCCGTCATCGGCGGCACCAGCCTCTTCGGCGGCCGCGGCCGCACCTGGAACGCGCTGCTCGGTGTCATGGTCATCGTCTCCATCCAGTACGGACTGTCGCTGGAGGGCATCGCCACGCCGATCCAGTACATGGTCACCGGCGCCGTGCTGCTCGCCACGGTCGTCATCGACTCCGTCACCCGTAAGACCCAGAAGACCGCGGGCCGCGCCTGACCGCGGAACCGCGCAGGTGCCCGGTACCCCACGGGGGTGCCGGGCACCTGCGCGTGCGCGGCACGCGGCGTTCGAACACAGGCTCCCGCTGCCCACGTCCGGCGGTGGAACATTAGACTCATCGGATCGGCACGCTCGATCAGCTCAAACGCAAGGAGGCACGGGTGGATCTGCTGACCCGCATCAAGGGACCGCGCGACCTGGACCGGCTCAGCCTCGGTGAGCTGGACCAGCTCGCGGAGGAGATCCGCACCTTCCTCGTGGACGCGGTGTCCAAGACCGGTGGACACCTCGGCCCCAACCTGGGCGTCGTCGAGCTCACCATCGCCCTGCACCGGGTCTTCGAGTCGCCCCGGGACCGGGTGCTCTGGGACACCGGCCACCAGGCCTACGTCCACAAGCTCCTCACCGGCCGCCAGGACTTCTCCCGCCTCAAGAGCAAGGGCGGCCTCTCCGGCTACCCCTCCCGCGCGGAGTCCGACCACGACGTCATCGAGAACAGCCACGCCTCCGGCGTCCTCGGCTGGGCCGACGGCCTCGCCAAGGCGAACGAGGTCCTGAAGAAGGACGACCACGTCGTCGCGGTCATCGGTGACGGCGCGCTCACCGGCGGTATGGCCTGGGAGGCGCTGAACAACATCGCCGCCGCCAAGGACCGCCCGCTGGTCATCGTCGTCAACGACAACGAGCGCTCCTACGCCCCGACCATCGGCGGCCTGGCCAACCACCTCGCCACGCTCCGTACGACCGACGGTTACGAACGGTTCCTGGCCCGCGGCAAGGACATCCTGGAGCGCACGCCCGTCGTCGGCCGCCCGCTGTACGAGACCCTGCACGGCGCCAAGAAGGGCCTCAAGGACTTCATCGCCCCGCAGGGCATGTTCGAGGACCTCGGCCTGAAGTATGTCGGCCCGATCGACGGCCACGACATCGAGGCGCTGGAATCCGCGCTCCAGCGCGCCAAACGCTTCGGCGGCCCGGTCATCGTGCACTGCCTCACCGAGAAGGGCCGCGGCTACACCCCGGCCCTGGAGGACGAGGCCGACCGCTTCCACGCGGTCGGCAAGATCCACCCGGACACCGGCCTGCCGATCTCCACCTCCGGCCTCGACTGGACCTCCGTGTTCGGCGAGGAGATGCTCAAGCTCGGCCAGGAGCGCGAGGACATCGTCGCGATCACCGCGGCCATGCTCCAGCCGGTCGGCCTCGGCAAGTTCGAGGAGGCCTTCCCGGACCGGATCTACGACGTCGGTATCGCCGAGCAGCACGGCGCGGTCTCCGCGGCGGGCCTCGCCACCGGCGGACTCCACCCGGTCTTCGCGGTCTACGCCACCTTCCTCAACCGCGCCTTCGACCAGGTCCTGATGGACGTCGCCCTGCACAAGTGCGGCGTCACCTTCGTCCTGGACCGGGCCGGCATCACCGGCACGGACGGCGCCTCGCACAACGGCATGTGGGACATGTCGATCCTGCAGTGCGTGCCCGGCCTGCGGATCGCCGCCCCGCGCGACGCCGACCAGGTCCGCGCCCAGCTGCGCGAGGCCGTCGCCGTCGACGACGCGCCGACCGTGGTCCGCTTCTCCAAGGGCGCGGTCGGCCCCGCCGTCAAGGCGGTCGGCAAGGCCGGCGGCATGGACATCCTGCGCCGGCCGAAGGCCGCCCGCCCGGACGTCCTGGTCGTCTCCGTCGGCGCGCTCGCCCCGATGTGCCTGGAGATCGCCGACCTGCTGGACGCCCAGGGCATCTCCACCACCGTCGTCGACCCCCGCTGGGTCAAGCCCGTCGACGAGGCGCTCGCCCCGCTCGCCGAGCGCCACCGGGTCGTCGTCACGGTCGAGGACAACAGCCGGGCCGGCGGTGTCGGCTCGGCCGTCGCCCAGGCCCTGCGCGACGCCGGGGTCGACGTACCGCTGCGCGACTTCGGCATCCCCCCGGTCTTCCTCGACCACGCCTCGCGCGGTGAGGTCATGGCCGAGATCGGACTGACCGCACCGGACATCGCCCGGCAGGTCACCGGACTGGTCGCCAAGCTCGACGGCCGCTTCGAGAGCCGCGCGGTCGAGCCCGCCCGCGACTGACGCGCTCGCCTTCGTACGGCCGGATGGGCCGGGCGAACCGCCCCTGTACGGGTGGTTCTCCCGGCCCATTCGCGTGAAACGGACCGGATGGCGCGATCCCGCGCCGGACCTGTCCGAATCATGGCGTTCACAACGAATGCGTGGAGGTAACGCAGGTGAGCGCGCAGGTCACACCACCCCGCGGAAACGGCATGTTCCGCACCAAGTCCGTCGAACAGTCGATCCAGGACACCGAGGAGCCGGAACACGCGCTCAAGAAGTCCCTCTCCGCCCTGGACCTGACGGTCTTCGGCGTCGGCGTCATCATCGGCACCGGCATCTTCGTCCTCACCGGACAGGTCGCCAAGGAGACGGCCGGCCCCGCCACCGCCATCGCGTTCGCCGTGGCGGGCGTCGTGTGCGCGCTGGCCGCGCTCTGCTACGCCGAATTCGCCTCCACCGTCCCGGTGGCCGGCTCCGCGTACACCTTCGCGTACGCCGCGCTCGGCGAACTGGTGGCCTGGATCATCGGCTGGGACCTGGTGCTGGAGTTCGCGCTGGGCACCGCGGTCGTCGCGGTCGGCTGGTCCGGCTACGTCCGCTCACTGATGGACAACGTCGACTGGACGATGCCGGAGGTGCTCTCGGGCCCGGACGTGGCGGAAGGATTCGGCTTCGACATCCTGGCCTTCGCCCTGGTGCTGGTGCTGACCGTCATCCTGGTCATCGGCATGAAGCTGTCCGCCCGGGTCACCTCGGTGGTGGTGGCGATCAAGGTCGCGGTGGTCCTCATGGTGATCATCGCGGGCCTGTTCTTCATCAAGGCCGACAACTACAAGCCGTTCATCCCGCCGGCCGAGTCGCAGCCCGCCGGTTCGGGCTGGGACGCGCCGCTCGTGCAGCTGATGTTCGGTTACGAGCCCACGAACTTCGGCGTGATGGGCATCTTCACCGCCGCCTCCATCGTCTTCTTCGCCTTCATCGGCTTCGACGTGGTGGCCACCGCCGCCGAGGAGACCAAGCTGCCCCAGCGCGACATGCCGCGCGGCATCCTCGGCTCGCTGGTCATCTGCACGGTGCTCTACGTGGCGGTCTCGCTCGTGGTGACCGGCATGCAGCACTACAGCGAACTCTCCGTCAGCGCCCCGCTCGCCGACGCCTTCAAGGCCACCGGACACCCCTTCTACGCCGGCCTGATCAGCTTCGGCGCGGCGGTCGGTCTCACCACGGTCTGCATGATCCTGCTGCTCGGCCAGACCCGGGTCTTCTTCGCGATGAGCCGTGACGGGCTGCTGCCGCGCTTCTTCTCCAAGACGCACCCGCGCTTCCGCACGCCCTACCGCCCGACGATCCTGCTCGGCGTGCTGATCGCGATCATCGCCGGGTTCACCAGCATCGAGGAACTGGCCACCCTGGTGAACATCGGCACGCTCTTCGCGTTCGTCGTCGTCGCCCTCGGCGTCCTGGTCCTGCGCCGCACCCAGCCGAACCTGCCCCGCGCGTTCCGTACCCCGTGGGTGCCGGTGCTCCCGATCGTCTCGGTGGCCGCCTCGGTCTGGCTGATGCTCAACCTGCCGGTGGAGACCTGGGTGCGCTTCGGCGCCTGGATGGTCCTCGGGGTGGTCATCTACTTCGTGTACGGGCGCTCCCACAGCCTGCTGGGCAAGCGGGGCCGCTAAGACCGACCGGCAATTGGGGGGCGGCGTCACGGGGCTGGGCACGCGCATCTGCGGCGTTGTCGTCAATCACCAACGCTCCGCGTTGACTCAATCCTCCGCCTTGCAGCTGCACGCACCCAGCCCCGCTCCTTCTCCCACCCTCCAATTGCCGGTCGGTCTAGGGCCGTACCGTACGGGGTCCGACGCACCGGGCCCCGTACGCCTCGACCCGCCGCCGCAGCCCGCGGTCGGCGGTGACGACGACGCAGTCGCGGTCCGGGGCGGCCCCGGCCGCCAGCCCGGCGATCAGGTCGTCGCCGCTGCCGGGGGCCGACTCGACCCGGACCCCGGCCACGGACGCGACGCCCCGGGCAGCCCCCTCGACGACGAGCACCAGCTCGACCGGGCCGGGCAGCCCGGGCAGCCCGGCCGTCGCGTACGGGGCCAGCGCGTCCCGCAGGCGTACGGCGGCCCCGTGCCGGTCCCGCCACCACCCGTCGGGCACGGAACCGACCACATTGGCCCCGTCCACGATCACCAGCGTTCTGCCGTCGTCGCTCATTCCGGCAGGGTGTCACGGCGAGTGGGGCGCGACGGGCCGTCAGCCGCCGGTGGCGGGAGACTTCTTCGCGTCCTCGGGGATCGTGCCGTCCTCGCGGATCGCCTTCCACAGCCGACCCGCCTGCGGCTCGGCCGCGATCACGCGGTTCGGGTCGATCGTGTCGTACGCCACCGGCAGCATGATCGTCTCCATCGAGCCCGGGTCGACGCCGTTCATGGAGCGGGCGAACTCCGCCAGCGAGGTGAGCGAGGCGAGCCCGGAGTCGGTGGTGAGCGCCTTGGTGGCCGAGTCGGCGATCCGGTAGGAGCTCGCCGGACTGCCCAGCAGATCCTGCGACTTGACCTCGCTCAGCAGGGCCAGCAGGAACTGCTGCTGGAGTCCGATGCGGCCGAGGTCGCTGCCGTCGCCG
>MUNB01000188.1:12286-12458 GCA_002154345.1 Streptomyces griseus | reverse complement strand
GGGGTGGCTGCGGTGGGGTCGCGGCTGTGCGGAGGCTCCGAACCGTGCGGGAATCCGGTGACCGGCCCGACGGCCACGACGGGGACCGCAGGCGTGGCGGTCCGGCGGGCGGATGCCGGGCGGATGGGGTACAGCTTATCGAAGGAAGGTTCTGTGGCGACATAGGGCGCAC
>MUNB01000188.1:0-12235 GCA_002154345.1 Streptomyces griseus | reverse complement strand
CGGCGGTGGCCGCGTCGACCGGGACCGTGACCGGCTGCGGTGCGCCCGCGACGGCCCAGTCGGGGTCCTTGAGGCCGTTGCCGGTGACCGTGCAGACGATGCGCTGGCCGGGGTCGACCTTGCCCTCCTCGGCGGCCTTGAGCAGACCGGCGACGGAGGCGGCCGACGCGGGCTCCACGAAGACGCCCTCCTGGGAGGCCAACAGCCGGTACGCGGACAGGATCTGCCGGTCCGTCACCTCGTCGATGAAGCCGCCCGACTCGTCGCGTGCGGCGAGCGCGTAGTTCCAGGAGGCCGGGTTGCCGATCCGGATCGCGGTGGCGATGGTCGACGGGTCCTTGACGACCTCGCCGCGCACGATGGGCGCGGAGCCGGAGGCCTGGAAGCCCCACATGCGCGGGGAGCGGCTGGAGACGCCGTCACCGGCGTACTCGGTGTACCCCTTCCAGTACGCGGTGATGTTGCCCGCGTTGCCGACCGGCAGGACGTGGATGTCGGGGGCGTCCCCGAGCGCGTCGACGATCTCGAACGCGGCGGTCTTCTGGCCCTCGATCCGGACCGGGTTGACCGAATTGACCAGCGCCACCGGGTAGTTGTCCGAGAGCGAGCGGGCCAGGGTCAGGCAGTCGTCGAAGTTGCCGTCGACCTGGAGGATCTTGGCGCCGTGCACGAGCGCCTGGCCCATCTTGCCGAGCGCGATCTTGCCCTGCGGTACGAGGACGGCGCAGACCATGCCCGCGCGCACCGCGTACGCCGCGGCGGAGGCCGAGGTGTTGCCGGTGGAGGCGCAGATGACGGCCTTCGCGCCCTCCTCCTTGGCCCGGGTGATGGCCATGGTCATACCGCGGTCCTTGAACGAACCGGTGGGGTTGGCGCCCTCGACCTTGAGGTGCACCTCGCAGCCCGTGCGCTCGGAGAGGACCTGCGCCGGAACGAGCGGCGTACCGCCCTCACGAAGTGTGACGACCGGCGTCGTGGCCGTGACCGGGAGGCGGTCCCGGTACTCCTCGATGATGCCGCGCCACTGGTGGGTGCCCTTGCTGGTCATGGGTCCTTTACTCCCCTTCAACACGCATGATGCTGGCGACACCGCGCACGGTGTCGAGCTTGCGCAGCGCTTCGACGGTCCCGGAGAGGGCGGCGTCGGGCGCGCGGTGGGTGACGACGACGAGCGATGCCTCGCCGCCGCCATCTGGACGTCCTTGCTGACGGACGGTATCGATCGATACGCCCTGCTCGGCGAAGACCGTCGCGACCTGGGCGAGCACGCCCGGCTTGTCGGCCACGTCGAGGCTGATGTGGTACCGCGTGACGACCTCGCCCATGGGGCTGACCGGCAGGCGGGTGTAGGCGGACTCACCGGGTCCGGTGGCCTCGCCCAGTTTGTTGCGGCAGACCGCGACGAGGTCGCCGAGGACCGCCGAGGCGGTCGGCGAGCCGCCGGCGCCGGGCCCGTAGAACATCAGCTGACCCGCGGCGTCGGCCTCGATGAACACCGCGTTGTACGCCTCGCGGACCGAGGCCAGCGGGTGGCTGAGCGGGATCATCGCGGGGTGGACGCGGGCGGTGACGGACTGCCCGTCGGCGGCGCGCTCGCAGATGGCGAGCAGCTTGACCGTGCAGCCCATGCGGCGGGCGGAGGCGATGTCGGCTGCGGTGACCTCGGTGATGCCCTCGCGGTGGACGTCGCCGATCTTCACGCGGGTGTGGAAGGCGATCCCGGCGAGGATCGCGGCCTTCGCGGCGGCGTCGAAGCCCTCGACGTCGGCGGTCGGGTCGGCCTCCGCGTACCCGAGGGCGGTGGCCTCGTCGAGCGCCTCGGAGTAGCCCGCGCCGCTGGTGTCCATCTTGTCGAGGATGAAGTTGGTCGTGCCGTTGACGATGCCGAGCACCCGGTTGACCTTGTCGCCCGCGAGCGACTCGCGCAGCGGCCGCACCAGCGGGATGGCTCCGGCGACGGCGGCCTCGTAGTACAGGTCGCGGCCGTACTTCTCGGCGGCGGCGTGCAGGGCCGCGCCGTCCTCGGCGAGCAGCGCCTTGTTGGCGGAGACGACGCTCGCGCCGCTCTCGAAGGCGGTGGTGATGAGCGTGCGGGCCGGCTCGATGCCGCCGATGACCTCGATGACGACGTCGATGTCGCCGCGCTGCACGAGCGCGGTCGCGTCCGTGGTGATCAGTGCGGGGGCGATGCCCTCACGCACCTTCGAGGGCCGGCGGACGGCCACGCCGGCGAGCTCGACGGGGGCGCCGATGCGCGCCGCGAGGTCGTCGGCGTGCGTCGTCATGATGCGCGCCACCTCTGAGCCGACCACACCACAGCCCAGCAGCGCCACCTTCAGCGGACGCGTACGCATCATCCGACCTCGTTTCTCATACCTAGACCCTCCGGCCATTGGGGGGCGGCGTCGCGGGTCTGGGCACGCGCGTCTGCGGCGTTGTCGTCAATCACCATGGCTCCGCCATGCCTCAATCCTCCGCCTTGCAGCCGCACGCGCCCAGACCCGCTTCTTCTCCCACCCCCCAATCGCCGGAGGGTCATGCTCATGTGTGGACCAGTCTCACTCACCGGACGGGAGTTTCTGACCCCCGTCCGGATTCTGAGATGACTATTTCATCAGCCGACATCGAGACGCAGGAGATCTTCCTCCGTCTCGCGCCGGACGATGACGCGCGCCTCTCCGTCGCGGACGGCGACGACCGGAGGCCGCGGCGCGTGGTTGTAGTTGCTCGCCATGGAACGGCAGTACGCGCCGGTGGCGGGGACGGCGATCAGATCGCCGGGCGCCAGGTCGGCGGGCAGGAACGCGTCCTTGACCACGATGTCACCGCTCTCGCAGTGCTTGCCGACGACCCGGACCAGCATCGGTTCGGCGTCCGAGGTCCGCGAGACCAGCGCGACGCTGTACTCGGCGTCGTACAGCGCGGTGCGGATGTTGTCCGACATGCCGCCGTCGACGCTGACGTACGTCCGCAGCCCCTCCAGCGGCTTGATCGTGCCGACCTCGTACAGCGTGAACGCGGTGGGTCCGACGATCGCGCGCCCCGGCTCGACGGAGATCCGGGGTGTGCGCAGCTTCGCGGCCTCGCACTCGCGGGTGACGATGTCGCTGAGCGCCTTGGCGATCTCGTGCGGCTCGCGGGGGTCGTCCTCGGAGGTGTACGCGATGCCGAGGCCGCCGCCGAGGTCGATCTCGGGCAGCTCGACGCCGTGCTCGTCGCGGATCTCGGCGAGCAGCTGGACCACGCGCCGGGCGGAGACCTCGAAGCCGGCCATGTCGAAGATCTGCGAGCCGATGTGCGAGTGGACGCCGATGAGGTCGAGCCCGTCCAGGGCGAGCGCGCGGCGCACCGCCTCGGCGGCCTGCCCGTCGGCGAGCGCGATGCCGAACTTCTGGTCCTCGTGCGCGGTGGCGATGAACTCGTGGGTGTGGGCCTCGACGCCGACGGTGACGCGGATCTGCACCCGCTGGCGCACCCCGTGCCGCCGGGCGACGTGGGCGACGCGGACGATCTCCTGGAAGGAGTCGAGCACGATCCGCCCGACGCCGGCCTCGACGGCCCGCTCGATCTCGGCGACGGTCTTGTTGTTGCCGTGGAAGGCGATGCGCTCGGCGGGCATGCCGGCGTCGAGCGCGGTGGCCAGCTCACCGCCGGAGCACACGTCGAGGTTGAGCCCTTCCTCCTTGAGCCAGCGCACGACGGCGCGGGAGAGGAAGGCCTTCCCGGCGTAGAAGACGTCGGCGTCCGGCCCGAAGGCGTCGGCCCAGGCGCGGCAGCGGGCCCGGAAGTCGCTCTCGTCGAGGAAGTAGGCGGGGGTGCCGAACTCCTCGGCGAGCCGGGCGACGGTGATCCCGCCGACGGTGAGGGCGCCGTCCGCGTCGCGGGTGACGGTACGCGACCAGACCTTCTCGTCGAGGGCGTTGAGGTCGGCGGCGGGCGCGGAGTAGTGGCCCTCGGTGAGGACGTCGGCGTGACGGGGACCTGCGGGGTGTGCGGAGCGACTCATCGTGATGGTTCTTTCAGGTCTCTTCTGATCGCGTCAGAGGTGTTCGGGCGCACGGATACCGAGCAGGGACAGGCCGCCTGCCAGCACCGTCCCGGCGGCTTCGGCGAGAGCCAGCCGGGCACGGTGGGCGGCCGAGGGTTTCTCGTCACCGGCGGGCAGGGGCGGGCAGGAGTCGTGGAAGTCGAAGAACGCGTGCGCGACGGCTTCCAGCTGCCGGGCGACCCGGTCGGGCGCGCGGTGACGGGCCCCGGCGAGCAGGACACCGGGGTGGTCGGCGATGAGGTCGAGGAGGGGGCGGGCGGCCGCGTCGTCAGCGGTCGTCGCGGCGGGCTCGGTGGGACTTTCACCGTACGGGGCTGCCTCGGCGGTGAAGCCGAGGGCGGCGGCCCCCCGGGTGAGGGCGCGGGCCCTGGCGTGGGCGTAACGGACCCGGAAGAGCCCGTTGGCCTCGCCCTGGACGAGCAGTTCGGGGCCGAGGGCGGCGCGGTCGTGTCCGGCGGCCCGCAGGAGCCCCCAGCGGGCCGCGTCGGGCCCGAGCCGCTCCAGCAGCTCCCCCGCGGTGGCCCCGGCGGGAACGGGGCGGATCTCGGCGAGGGGTGCGGGGGGTGTCCCGTACGCGTCGACGGTGACGCCGAGGCGGACCCAGTCCGGGTCGGGCGCCTGTTCGCAGGTGGTCCGGCCCCGGGCGCCCTGGGCGAGGAGGAGCCGGAACACGGCCTGGGCAGTGACGGCGGCGCGGACCTCCCGCGCGTGGTGGAGCTGGTGGATCTCGGCCCGGAGCGCGTCCCCGTGCCCGTACGCGAGGCCCTGTTCCCGTACGGCGGCGAGCACGCCCCGGTCGCTCTCGGCCGGGGCGTCGAGGGTGAAGCTCAGGAACCCGGGACCGGTGATCTCGACCCGCCCGACGCCGGGTTCGGCGGCGACGCGTTCACGCAGGATGCGGGCGACCTCCAGGGCGGGCAGCGCGGCGGGCCCGGCGAGCTGGAGCGCGACGGCGCAGGCGTAGTCGCCGCTGCCGCCGGGCCGGGTCCGCTCCACCCGCACGCGCGCGGGCACGGGCGCGCGCAACGCATCCTCGTCGACCGCGCGGCGCACGGCGTGCAGCACGGTCCGGGAGAGATCGGCGGGGGTCACGGGTCAAGCGTAGGTGAGAGAGGGGGGCACTTCGCGACCCGGTTTCGCCATCCGGTCAGCCGGCGGTGCTCCCCGCCCGCCCGGCACCGCGCCGCCCGTCCACCGGGGGCCCTTCCTCCCCGGTCACCAGCCGGCGCACGACCCGCACCAGCTCGCTCGGCTCGAACGGCTTCGCCAGGAACGCGTCGACCCCGGCCGCCACGCCCGCGTCGACCTCGTAGGGCGTACAGGCGCTGATGACGACGATGGGAAGACCGCGGGTCCGGGGGTCGGAGCGCAGCCGGGTGGCGGTCTCCAGACCGTCCAGCCGGGGCATCACGACGTCGAGGGTGATCGCGTCGGGCCGGACTCTCTCCACCAGGTCCAGGCACTCGACACCATCGGCCGCGGTCACGACCTCGAAGCCCTCCAGCTCGAGATTGACCCTGATCAGCTGCCGGATGACCTTGTTGTCGTCGACAACAAGCACGCGGCCGTACGCCCCTGACACCCTTCGAGAGTAGGTCGGCCGGACGGGCGGCGTCCGGGTTTTGTCCACTTCCGCCCCGGACGGGTGGCCTCCGGCTTCGCGCGCCGCTTCGACGGAATACCTGTTCACGGACACCCCGCAGGAGCTGGTAGTGTTTCACCCGTCGCAGAGCAACACCGCGATTCGCCCCCGTAGCTCAGGGGATAGAGCATCGGCCTCCGGAGCCGGGTGCGCAGGTTCGAATCCTGCCGGGGGCACTTCCGGATTGAAGAACCGGACCAGCAGAGGCTGGTCCGGTTTTTTCGTGTCTCCTGGGCATGCCGCAGCCCCGTGAGGGCGAGCGGAGTGTGGTCCGGCTCGCCCTCACGGGGCTCGGCGGGTCAGTACTTGCCGTCGACCGGGATCCAGCCGGACCAGGACTCGGGCTGGTAGAACTTGCCGGTGTCGCCGTCGTAGCGCAGGACGCGCAGGCGTACGTTCCCGGTCTCGCGGTAGTCCTTGTTGCAGGTCGCCCAGGTGTTCACGCCGAGCTTGTTGACGCAGACCTCCTCGGCGCGGCCGTAGTCGGTGTAGACGCCGACGGCCGCGGACATGCCGTCCTTCTTCGTGTCGCCCGCCCAGACGATGTCGCCGTTGTGCTGGAAGCACCCGGTGGAGCCGTAGGCGGCGGTCGCGCCCAGGCAGGTGTTCGACGGCGGGGCGGCCTTGGCGGCCATCGTGCCCGCCGGTCCCGTCGTCTCGTCCTCGTCCGCCGGGAAGGGGATCTCCGTGCCGGGTTCCGGGGCGATGCCTTCGACGATCTTCACGTCGGCGGGCAGCTGGATCTCCACGGGGGTCTCCGGGGCGTCGTCGGCGAGCGCCGGCGTCGCGGTGACGGCCGAGAGGGCGAATGCCGACGCCCCGGCGAGAACGCTCAACTTCGAGCGCCAGTTTTCACGCATGCTTCACTACCCCCGCGCCTGACCTCTGTGGCGAGATCATCAATTATCAAATGTGAACAGGGTGTGAGACTAAGAGATCGCTGTGACGGATGGAAGAGTCTTCTGTGACGTGAGAGGTCCATGGTGCGGGTGGTGTCCTCCGGCGCTCACCTCGCGGGCACGGCGAAGGGGCGGGCACACGCGTGTGTGCCCGCCCCTTCCGCGTAACGCGTTCACCGCACGGGAGGCTCCGTGGCCCGCTCCCCCTCGGTGAACTCGGAGAACGTGACGTCGACGGCGCACTCCGCCGGGATCTCGGCGGCGGACGTCGCGCACTTCGCGGGGCCCGTCGCCTCCTGACCGCCCGTCTCGGGCGGGCCCGCCCGGCGCTTGCCCGTCTCGATGTTCTCCGTCAGACCTTCCACGGAAGCCGGGGCGGTGGAGCCGGCGGGGCGGTTGGCGTCGGCGGTGTCCGACGAGGACGAGCAGGCCACGACGCCCGCCGCGGCGCACAGGACGAGTGCGGCCGAGGCCGCGACGGTGCGAAAACGCATGAAGATCCCCCTACCCGGACGCCCGGACACCCGGGCCATCAGTTGATCCACGGTGTCACAGCGCGCGGCGCCGAGGGCGGAGAACCTGTGAAAAGGCCGGGGCGGTGTGCGCGATACGCACAGCGGTTCCGGTGCGGCGCGACAGGCTTCCGGTCCTCACCGAAACTCCGTGCGCCCCTCAGGCCGTGGAAGTGGGTCGGTAGTCGGGGTCGTAGAGGCGCAGCATGGAGACGAAGCTGTCGAGCAGGTCGAGCTGTTCGGGCCTGAGCGCCGGGGCGTTGAAGTGCATGACCGTGTTGCGGACGTTCTTCACTCTGCCGAGCAGCCCGATGAAATGGTCCCGGTCAACGAGAGGCCAGCCGAGCTTGGCCCAGCGCTCTTCGTCGTCCAGAAGCCGGATGTACTCGCCGAACATCAACTCGTCGACGGACTTCCTCCTCTTGTGCACCTGCTGGACGTCGGAATCGTCGTAGACGCGCCCCAGACACCGCCGCAGTCTCCGCTCGATCTCGCCCAGGGTGAAGAAGGGGCGGGCCACCGTGCCGAACTCGCCGGCGAGGTCGGCTGAGGTGACGATGCCGGTCACCCGTCCATCCGCGGCTCGGACCAGGACGAACTCGTGTTCACGAATGGTCGGCAGAACAGGCAGCAAATGCGCCGAGGCGTTGACGATCTCGTACTCGCCGCTGATCGCGCTGGCCAGACACATCTCGCGCCCGGTCGCGTGAATGTGGGCAATCGATGCCCACGTGACAACCCCATGGAGGGTCCCCGACGCATCGATCACGGGAAGCTGTGAGTACCCGAACTCCACCATCCTGCCCATCGCGACGGACAGAGTCTCGTCGGGCGTGATCGATGTGACGCTGTCGGCACACCGCAGGTCGTGCACCCGCATCGCCGTCTGCGGGAACTTGCCGACGGCTTCTTCGGCGGCGTCCGCCGGATCCTTCTCGCCGTCGCCGTCGCCATCGCCATCGTCCGTACCGACACCTGCACCGACACCGACACCGTGCTTGAGGCCGATCGGTACGACTTCGACCTCGACGTCCTGCGGGCCGGTCGCGAAGTCCGGCACCGTGGTCAGTCCGACGCTGGTCAGATCGAGTCGGATCTGCGGCACGGAGGCGTGGTCACGGACCCGGAAGCCCCATCGGGACAGAAGATCCCGGATCGACAGCGTCACGCCCTCCAGGCTCTTGAGCACGGCATCATCCGGCGTGGGCATCGTCCGCCCCCTCACGCACCGCGACCTTGCCCATCTCCCGGTCCACGAGTTCCAGGAGCCTGGCCGTACGGCTTCGGTAGAAGCCCTCGAAGTCGTCGGCGCGCAGCGTCTTGGCGTCGATGAGGTGCGTGCCGACGATGTCGTCGAACCAGTCACCCGGGCTGCCGGTATGCCGTTCGAAGGAGGACAGGTACGCCGACGGCACGCTGGATCCCATCGCTTGCAGCGCCCTGTAGGACAGCGGCGTCTTGTTGACGATGCTGCTCATCCGTGTCCCGTCCACGCCGTTCTGCTCGAACCAGGATTTGGGGAAGACCTGCCGGATGTCCACGTACTGCCCGATCAGGAACTGTTCGTTGATCGGCTCCTCGTGGAAGAACCAGTCGATCACCCCCTCCTTGAGGAGCAGAGCGTGCACGCCCTTGTACGCGGCACTGTTGCGCGAGGTGAGCCGGTGCAGGCGCTGCTCCTGGAACGTCGCCTCCGTGATGGTGTCGGGCTCCGGACCGCCGTCCTTGATCCACCCGACCACCTGCTCGACGTCCCGGACGAAGCGGGTGTCCGTGACGCCTCCGTAGAGCTCGCCGAGCACACCGCACCAATACCAGCGCGCGAGCTTGTCCTGAACGTCCCGGTCCTCCACGAGGCTCCCGAGGAGGACACCGATCGCCGTGAGTGGCACGATCTGGGAGCCGTACGGCAGGTCACGCTCGCGGAAGACATGCTGCGCCCCGAGGAACCGGCCGACCCAGGACAGCGCTTCGGCGGCCTTCGGCGCGATCCGGGTGTAGTCGGTGAGCGGCAGGTGCAGCAGGTCGCGGCGCTTGCAGCTCACGGCCGGCGCGTTCGTCGCCCCCGGGTGCTCCGCGAGAAACGCCTGCTTGCGCTGATGCGTGCGAACCAGCGCGATGGCCTGAAGGAAGTCCAGGCTGCTGAGCCCGGTCTCCTGACCGCCGTCCTTGTCCGTCGTCCCGAAAACCTGGTGCTCCGAGCACAACGCGCCCTTGATGGCCCGCCAGTCCTCGATGAGGCTGAAGTCCTCGCCCCCGTTGCGCTCCGCGTACTGCGCGTCACCGGCATAGGTCGCCGTGAGCAACTCGAAGACGTTGAGGACGACGCCGCCGGTGTTCACTCGCTCGAACACGGAGCACACCGCTTCCTTGCGGGTCTCCTTGGGCAGCCGGATCAGCGGCACCTTGAACCCCTTGACGGTGTCGATCACCCTGGCCTGGAAGGCCGACCACAGGTCCCAGCGGTCTTCGGCGCCACTGACGTAGACCCGTTGCCACTTCCCGGTCTGCTCCGGCTGGAAGATCAGGTTCAGGGGGAAGAGGCCGCTGGTGCACTCCTTCTCCCGTGTGGTGAGGTCGCGTGGAGCGCCCCGGCCCAACGCGCCCCGCGCGACGCGGTCCTCGGGGACGGAGAGGATCGCCTCGTCCCGGTCCGCGGTATCGTCCACGGCTTTCGCGATGTCGATGTAGTACCAGCGCTTGAGCGGTCTGTTCCGGGCGCCCGTCGTCTCCACCGGACGCTCCGACCTGAGCGCCTGGAACAGAGACGTCAGCCGCTGCTGACCGTCGAGCAACAACTGCTCCGGGACGACCTGCGGGCCCACCTCGGTGCCATGTAACGGGCGCGCCCTGAACTGGGCTTCACCGCCCGTCTCCAGCGTCATCGCGACACCCAGCGGGTAGTCGAGCGTCACGGTCGCCAGCAGAGCGCTGATCCGGTCGTCGTCCCACTTCCACTGCCGTTGGAAGTCGGGAAGCTGAATCCTGCCGACAGCGACATCGTCCAACATCTTGCCCAGGCTGGGCCCGTCGAGCGCCATCCCCACCCCCAGTGTCGAAGACGCTCCCCTGCGTCACGGAAGGGACATGCTAGCGGCACTTTCCCGTCTTCGACCGGGCGCTCGGGTCGATCATTGACCGGACTTCCTTCGACAGGGCGGGCAGCAGATCGGCCTCTTCGTCCGCGGGTCGGACACCCGGCCCGCCCGCGGGGGCGGGCCGGATGCTTCAGGACACCGGCAGTCCCGGCGCCGGGTGGGCGTCCATCAGCTCCTTCACCTCTTCCCGTACCTTCCTGATCGCGGCCTCGTCGCCCGTGCGTGCCGCGTCGACCGCCGTGGTGATCCAGGTGGCGACCGTGCCCATCGCCGAGGCGGGGACGCCGCGGGAGGTGAGGGCCGGGGTGCCGATCCGGATGCCGGAGGGGTCGAAGGGCTTCCGGGGGTCGTAGGGGACGGTGTTGTGGTTGACGACGATGCCCGCGCGGTCGAGGGCCTTGGCCGCGGTCTTGCCGGGGACGTCCTTGTCAGTGAGGTCGATCAGCAACAGGTGGTTGTCGGTGCCGCCGGAGACCAGGTCGAAGCCGCGGGCGGCCAACTCCTCCCCCAGTGCGCGGGCGTTCGCCACGACCTGGTGGGCGTAGGAGCAGAAGCCCGCGGTGGCGGCTTCGCCGAGGGCGACCGCGATGGCGGCCGTGGTCTGGTTGTGCGGGCCGCCCTGGAGGCCGGGGAAGACCGCGCGGTCGATGGCGCGGGCGTGTTCGGCGGTGGAGAGCAGCATCGCGCCGCGCGGGCCGCGCAGGGTCTTGTGCGTGGTGGTGGAGACGACGTCCGCGTGACCGGCGGGCGAGGGGTGCGCGCCGCCCGCGATCAGGCCGGCGATGTGCGCGATGTCCGCGACCAGGACAGCGCCCGTCTCCCGGGCGATCTCCGCGAAGCCCGCGAAGTCGATCGTGCGGGGAACGGCCGTACCGCCGCAGAAGATGAGCTTGGGCCGTTCGGCGAGGGCCAGGTCACGGACCTCGTCCAGGTCGACCCGGCCGGTGTCCCGGCGGACCCCGTACCGGACGCCGCGGAACCAGCGGCCGGTGGCCGAGACGTCCCAGCCGTGCGTGAGGTGGCCGCCCATCGGCAGGGACATGCCGAGGACGGTGTCGCCGGGCCGGAGGAAGGCCAGGTAGGCGGCGAGGTTGGCCGGGGAGCCGGAGTACGGCTGGACATTGGCGTGCTCCATCCCGAAGAGGGCCTGGGCGCGGCGGATCGCCAGCGTCTCGACCTGGTCGATGACCTGCTGGCCCTCGTAGTACCGCTTGCCGGGGTAGCCCTCGGAGTACTTGTTCTGGAGCACGGTGCCCGAGGCTTCGAGAACGGCGGCGGAGACGTAGTTCTCGCTGGGGATCAGGCGCAGGGTGTCGGCCTGGAGCCGCTCCTCCGCGCTGATCAGGGCGGCCAGTTCCGGGTCGGATGCCCTGAGGGCCGGATGGTGTGACGCGGTGGCGGGTGTGGTGGTGATGGGCCGGGTGGTCATGGAAGACGTCCTTCCGGGTCGGCCGCCGTACGCGGCGTGGACCCGGATGCCCAGGCGGACGGCTCTCCGGAGATGACGCCCCGGGCGCACCCGGGGTGTGCCGCTTCCTCGTGGTCGGTTCCACGGAGCGCCCCTGCCGGGGCACGCGCCAGTCGCGGCGTTGGGCAGTTTAGAGGGTGGGCCCGGCGCGGCGGTGGCCCGGCGCACGAAGAGGCTGCCGCGACCGCGCGTGACCGGTGACGGAACGGGGCAGATTCCCGGTGACTTTTCGGCTCGACGGTGGGGGACCGTTATGGAGTCCGGTGATCGGTACGGCGTTGCGGGGTACGGGGCCGACGGGCCCGTGCCGCCGCCTCCTGCCCATGCGCCTTCCGTCGGGCCGCCGCCGCCCGGTGCGGCTCTGCGCGCGGTCGGGGCCGCGCTGCTCAATCTGACCGGACTCGGGCTGGGTTACGCCCTGTTGGGGCGCTGGGTGCGGGCTGCCGGGTGCTGGGCGGCCACGGCGGTGCTGCTGTGGGTGGCGTTGCCCGCCGATCCGGACGGGGTGCCCGCGGGTGTCCTCGTCGGGTATCTGCTCGTCCTGGTGCTCGCCGCCGCCGACGGGGCC
>MUNB01000187.1 GCA_002154345.1 Streptomyces griseus | reverse complement strand
TGGTGCGGCGTACGGGCACGGAGACCCGGGTCTCCGTGCCCGTACGCCGCACCACATCGGCGACCAGCTCGCCCAGCGGCACCGGGTCGAGGCGGGCCCGCTCGGCGCCCGCGTCCAGGCGCGAGATCTCCAACAGGTCCTCGACCAGCGCGTTCAGGGCCCGCAGCCGGTCCCGTACCAGGCTTGCCGCCTCGTCGGACTCGGGCAGCAGACCGGCGGCGGTGACCAGGCCCATGAGCGGGGTGCGGAGTTCGTGCGCCACGTCGGCGGTGAAGCGCCGCTCGTTCTCCAGTTTGCGCTGGAGGGCGGTGGCCATGTCGTCGACGGCCGCCGACATCTCGGTGATCTCGTCACGGGCCCGCCCGGCGGGACCGATCCGGGCGTCCAGGTCGCCGTCCGCGATCCGGCGGGCGGTACGGGCCCCGTGGCGCAGCCGCCGGTTGATCGGTTCGGTGGCGAGGGCGGCGAGCGGGACGACGAACAGGAGAGCGGCGAGAACGGACTTCACGATGGAGCGGTCCAGGAGCTGGAGGCTGCGGACCTCGGTGCTCATGTCGTCCCGCACGACGAGGATCCGGTCGTCGCCGACCGCCACCGCGCCCCACATCCAGTGCCAGTTCGGCGGATCGGCGTCGTACCAGGTGGCGTATCCGCGGCCGGTGCCCGGCAGTTCGTCGCCGGTGACGTCGGCGAGGTCGCGCGCCAGCGGCTCCGGCAGCTCCGCCCTGCTCCGTACGTCGATGTCGGCCGGGGCCTTCCCCGTACGGTCGAACTCCCGCTCGGCGGCGATCAGCCGGGTCAGGGTGCGGTCGGTGCCGACGCGCAGACCGCGTTCGCGGGTCGCGTCGTGCACCAGGAAGCCGATCACGGCGGCGACCGCGCAGCATGCGGCGGCGGCCAGTGCGGCGATCTTCCAGCGCAGGGCACGGGGGTTGAGGAAGTCCACGGCGGTCGCCGGCCGCTCAGCCGCGGACGAGCTTGTAGCCGAAGCCGCGGACGGTCTCGATCCGCCCGCTGCCGATCTTCTTGCGCAGCCGCAGCACGCACAGGTCCACGACCCGGGTGTCGCCCTCCCAGCCGTAGTCCCACACCTCGCGCAGCAGCCGCCGCCGGTCGAGCACCGAGCCGGGCGCGGCGGCGAACTCCAGCAGCAGGCGGAGCTCGGTCGGCGTCAGCGACACCGGCTCGCCCGCCCGGCGCACCTCCATGCCGAGGGTGTCGACGGTCAGGTCGCCGAAGGTCAGGACGTGGTCGGGGGCCCGGTCGGACTTCTTCGGCGCACGTCCCTCCCGGTCCGGGCGGAAGGTGGCGCGGCGCAGCAGGGCGCGGATCCGGGCGACCATGACGGCGGTGTCGACGGGCTTGATCACATAGTCGTCGGCCCCCGCCTCCAGGCCCGCGACCACGTCGAGGGCGTCGCCGCGCGCGGACATCATCAGGACGGGTACGGGGCTCTCCTCGCGGATCCGGTGGCAGAGGCCGATGCCGTCGAGCTCGGGCAGCATCACGTCGAGGATCAGCAGGTCGTGCCCGCCCTCGCGGAACGCCTCCAGGCCGCTGAGCCCGTCGGCGGCGACCGCGACCCGGTAGCCGTAGCGCTCCAGGGCCAGCTGGACGGCGCGGCGGATGGTGGCGTCGTCCTCGACCACGAGCACGCTGACGGGGGCCGGGCCCCGGGCTTCGGACACGCTGCCTACCTGGGCGTTCGAGGTCATCGGTCGGTCGCTCGCATCGTAGTCGGGGGAGGGCGGGTGGCCCGGTCATCGGCTCACCGGGTCACCGGGTCACCGGGTCACCGGGTCACCGGGTCAGCGTGGCCGCTACGGGGAGGTGGTCGCTGCCGGTGGCGGGCAGGGTCCAGGCCGCGCGCGGGGTCAGCCCCCGTACCAGTACGTCGTCGATGCGGGCCATCGGGAACGCGGCGGGCCAGGTGAACCCGAGGCCCGCGCCCGCCTCGCCCTGCGCGGACCGCAGCTGCGAGGTCACCGGGGCCAGCGCGCGGTCCCGGTACGTCCCGTTGAGGTCGCCCAGCACCACGACGCGGGGCGCGGACTCCGCCCGGAGCGCGGCCGCCAGCTCCCGGGCCGCCTCGTTGCGGCGGCCCGTCGTGAAGCCCGCCGCCGAGACCCGTACCGACGCCAGATGGACCGCGTACACGGCGACGGGCGGTCCGTCCGGGGCTCGCACCGTGGCGCGCATCGCGCGGGTCCACGGCATGATCGGCACCTCCTTCACGTCCGCCAGCGGGTGCCTGCTCCAGATGCCGACCCCGCCGAGCACCGCGTGGTGCGGGTAGGCGGACGCCAGCTCGCGGGAGTAGACGGGCGCCGACGCGTCGGACAGCTCTTCGAGCGCCAGCACGTCCGCGCCCGCCCCGGCGAGCACGCGCGCGGTGCCGGCCGGATCGGTGTTCGCCTCGTCCACGTTGTGGCTGACCACCGTCAGATCGCCGCCGCCGGAACGCTTGTCGGTGAGGGCGCCGCCGAAGAGCGTGACCCACACGACGGCGGGCGCGAGGACCGCGACGGCGGCGAGCCGGGACCGGAGCACGGCGGCGAGCACGAGCAGGAACGGCACGCCGAGGCCCGTCCAGGGCAGCAGCGTCTGGAAGAGGCTGCCCGCGTTGACGCCCGTGTTCGGGATCGATGCGTGCAGCGCCGTCACCGCCGCCCAGACGACCGCCCCGACGGCGAGCAGGCGGGCGGCGCGGCGGGCGGAGGGCCCGGCGGGCGCGGGGGCAGGCGCGGTGGGATCAGGTGCGGTGGGGTCCGACGTCGCGGGAACGGGCGTCGCGGGAACGGGTCCGGGCGCGGGCCCCGTGTCGGCGGCGGGCGCTGTGGCCTCGGGTGGGCTCAGCACGGCACTGGTCTCCTGACGGTCGTGCACACCGGGAATCGGGTACGCCGACAGCCTCCGGGAACGCCGCTTCCGGCCGGTCAGGGGCGTGCTTCGAGCACCGCGCGGCTCTGTTTCAGGTGCGTATCGGCGCACCGGGGCGCGGGCGGGAGCAGCAGATCCAAGCCCCGGATCGCCCCCGGCTCCGCCACCGGGCCCCTTCAGCGGGGCTCGGTGAGCGGGCCGTACGCGTCGGGGCGGCGGGTGGTCAGGAACGGGAACAGCTCCAGCCAGTCGCGCCGGGCGTCCAGGTCGAGGTCGGCGACCAGGACGGCGGGCTCGTCGCGGGGGGCCTGGGCGAGGACACGGCCGTACGGGTCCACGATGAAGGAGCTGCCGTAGAAGGTGAGGCCGTTCTCGGCGCCGATGCGGTTCGGGACGATCATGAAGGTGGCGTTGGCGATGGCGTTGCCGGTGATCACCTTCTGCCAGAGCGGCTGGGAGTCGAAGCCGGGGAAGCCGGGCTCGGAGCCGATGGCGGTCGGGTAGACGAGGACGTCGGCCCCGGCGAGCGAGTAGGCGCGGGCCAGCTCCGGGAACCACTGGTCCCAGCAGGTCGGCAGGCCGAAGCGGGCCTCGTCGACCGCGACCAGCGGGAAGGCGTCGCCGCCCGCCGGACCGGCCCGGAACCAGTCGTCCTCGTAATAGCCCTCGGTCACCGGGATGTGGGTCTTGCGGGTGCGCTGGGCGAGGGTGCCGTCGGGG
>MUNB01000186.1 GCA_002154345.1 Streptomyces griseus | reverse complement strand
CTGGTTACGGGTCTCGACCAGCGTCTTGGTCAGCCCCTTCAGCTCGCCGCCGATCATCGACTTCAGCCCGGCGCCGATCTGGCTGCCGAGGTGACGCGACCGCACGGTCAGCCCGAAGACCTCGCCGATGACCTGGGTCACCTGGTAGCCGGGTACGTCGTTCGTGGTGACGACCAGCACGTCCGCCTGGGCCGTCTGGCCGCCACCGAATTCCTCAATGCCCATGTTTGTGGCACCTCCTGTGATCAGCTTCGGGCCGCTTTCCAGGATGCGCATTCCCGCTGTGCGCCACTGGAACCACGGGCGCCCATCGGGCGTTGATAGCTTGGGGCAGCCACAGAGCCGCCATCGCACACCTCATCCTGGAGCCCGGACCCTTGAATACGCTTGCGCTCGGACCGAGCTGGCTGGACCCGGACTATCTGCTCAACACGTTCGGGCTCCCCGGCCTCCTTCTCATCGTCTTCGCCGAGTCCGGCCTCCTGATCGGGTTCTTCCTGCCCGGCGACTCGCTGCTGTTCACCACGGGTCTGCTGGTGACCACGGGACAGCTGAAGTACCCGCTGTGGCTGGTCTGCACGCTGATCGCCGTCGCCGCGATCGTCGGCGACCAGGTGGGCTATCTCTTCGGCCGCAAGGTCGGCCCGGCCCTCTTCAAGCGCCCCGACTCCCGCCTCTTCAAGCAGGAGAACGTCGAGAAGGCCCACGAGTTCTTCGAGAAGCACGGCCCGAAGTCCCTGGTCCTGGCCCGCTTCGTGCCCATCGTGCGCACCTTCACGCCGATCATCGCGGGCGTCAGCCGGATGAACTACCGCTCCTTCATCACGTACAACGTCGTCGGCGCGATCCTCTGGGGCGTCGGCGTCACCGTCCTCGGAGCGCTGCTCGGCAAGATCGACTTCGTGCACGAGCACATCGAGATGATCCTCATCCTGATCGTGCTCATCTCCGTGGTGCCGATCGTGATCGAGGTGCTGCGGGCCCGCAGC
>MUNB01000185.1 GCA_002154345.1 Streptomyces griseus | reverse complement strand
CCCCCGGACCCACCGACCCGACTCCGGGGCCCACCGACCCCACGCCGCCCGGCGGGGCCAACCTCAGCATCGGCGCCGGGTCCGACGGATCGAGCAAGGCCTCCGGGACCAGCTTCGGCCACCTGCGGGACGGTGACCTGAACACCTACTGGTCGCCCTCCGGTTCGACCGGTCACGCCTCGATCAAGTGGGACTCCGCCACCGCCGTGTCCTCGGTCGTGATCCGGGAGGCGGCGGGATCCGCGGGCTCCATCGGGGCCTGGCGGCTGCTCGACGCCGACGCCGGAACCGTCCTGGCCTCCGGCGACGGAGCGGGAACCATCTCCTTCCCGCGCACCACCCTGCGCAAGATCACCTTCGAGATCGTCAGCTCGACCGGCTCCCCGAGGATCGCCGAGTACGAGACCTACGCCGGCTGACGGGTGCCGTCGCCCGGCGACCGGCCGTGCGACGACCGACTCCGGCGCTCTGTTCCCCGCGCACCGGCAAAGGCCCGCGCCCCCCGCTCGACGGGGGGTGCGGGCCCTGCTCGGTGCCGGGCGCACGGCGGCGGCGCGGCGGATCATCCGAGCGGCCGCCAGTCGCCCAGCCAGCGCGCCGGGGTGTGGGCGCGGGCCTCGGACGCACTGAGCTGGGGCCGGTTCGCCGGGACGGTGATCCGGGCGCCGGGACCGGTGTTGCGGTGTTCGGCGAAGCGCTGTTCCTGCCACGGGTGGCCGGCGGACATGGTGGCGTACGGCGCGGACGCGTCGATACCCGCGCCGAGACGGCTCTCGCGGACGGTGAGCATCGGGCGTGCGGTCGGGTCGGAGGACGGCACCCAGGGGCGCGCCAGCTTGTAGTGGCCGTCGGGGGCCGTGCTGCTCACCCGGGAGCGCAGGACCAGGAAACCGTGCGGGCCGGCCCCGGCGGTGCTGGGCGCGAAGACGAAGCCGTGGGGCGCGGCCGCCAGGTCGGGGCGGACGAGGCCGCGGAAGTGGCAGCGGTCGTAGACGGCGGAGGCCCGACCGAAGACGAAGTCCACGTCGCCCTCCACGTAGCAGTCGCGGTAGTACTGCCGGGCGAACACGCCGAGGGAGGGCGAGTCGGCGTACAGCGTGTCCTGGTGGCCCAGGAACCGGCAGCCGTGGAAGGCCGAACGGTCGCCCTGGACCTTGACCGCCACCGCCTGGGTGCCGGTGTACTCGGGGTTGTCGGAGCGCAGCCAGTCGTTGGCGAAGGTCAGATCGCGGGCGGTGAAGCCCTCCGCCCCGATCGTGACGGAGGCCGATCCGCTGGTGCCCAGGGTTCCGGTGCCGTCCGGCCGGGGCGTGCCCGCCGCGTTGCCGTACACCAGGACCGTGTCGCGGGCGTCGGGGCTCGCGCCGATCAGCGTGAGGTCGCGGTGGGCGGCTCCGATGACGACCGTGGCCCGGTGGACGCCGGCGGCGATCACGATGGTGCGGCCGGTTCCGGTGGCCGCGTCCACGGCGGACTGGACATCGGTGTGGTCGCCCCGGCCGTGCGCGTCGACGTACAGCGTGCGGGGGCCGAGGCGACGGGCCGGTGAGCCGTAACGGCCGAAGGGGCGGGGGCCGGCGGCGGACCGGGCGAGGGCGGCCGGTGCGCCGAGGGCGAGCGTGGCGCCCGTGCCGGCGATCAGGGACAGGGCGGTGCGTCGAGTGGGCATGGCGGTACTCCTCCGGACGAACGGCTACGGGGGGGGGGCGGGTAAACGAGTAAGCGGGTGAACGGCCGCGGGTGGACCGCGAAGGGCCGGAGCGGCGCTCTCCGGGGTGATGGAAAGCATGCGGTGCCGCTCCGGCCGGTTCATCGGGGGTACGCGCCGGTCACCGGAGGCCGGGCACCCTGCCCGCCCCGGCCTTGAGGCCGACCAGCACGGGGACGGCCCAGGGGTGGTGGACCGTCGTGCGCAGTTCGGGGGTCCAGCCCGCGCCCTCGGCGAGCTGCTCGCCGGGAACTCCGGCGTTGTGCACGGCGATCAGGTCGGTCCTGCGTCCGTTGACGTAGTTGTTCTCCGCGGTGAGCGGGGCCTCCGACCACTTCTTCAGGACGGTGGCCCGGTCCACGTCGCCGGCGAGCGTGAACGCGTTGTGCTCGGCGACCAGACGGGACTCGGCGCCGATGCCGTACGAGTAGCCGTAGGAACTGCCGCGCGTGGCGACGAAGTGGTTGTTGTACGAGTCGACCTGGCCGAAGCGGACGCGCGGAGCACGTTCCTTGACGTCCTTGAACAGGTTGTGGTGGAGCGTCACGCGGAGCTTGCCCCGGTCGGTCGCGCCGGCGCCGTCGCTGTTGCCGATGAGCATCGTCTTGTCGTGGTCCTTGAGGACGTTCCACGACACGGTGACCAGGTCGGCACCGCGCACGATGTCGAAGAGGCCGTCGTGCTGCTGGTACAACTGGCCGAAGTAGCGCGGCTGTTCGGAGTCGGGGCGGTCGCCGTCGCTGAAGGTGTTGTGGTCGACCCAGACGTTCCGGGAGCCGTACACGACGAGGTTGTCGTACTCCGAGTTCCAGGCGCCCTCGCTGCCGTCCGTGGGGTCCCACTGGGGGAAGCAGTCGTAGGTGTCCTCGAACGAGATGTTGCGGACGATGACGTTGGAGACGTCCCGTACCTGCAGACTGGCGCCGATGATCTCGGGGTTCGCACCGACCCCGATCAGGGTGGTGTTGGACGGGACCCGGACGTTCACGGCGGCCTGCTGGAGCTTCGCCGAGGCCACGCGGGCGTCCTCCAGCGGGCCCTCGGGAACCCGGTCGCGGCCCCACGCCTCCGGGTCGTAGGCGGCGAGGTACTTCTCCAGGGTGTAGCCGTCGGTCTCGTACTGGTCGCAGCCGATCGGGGTGCCGTCGGCGTCGGAGTTGCCGTGGATGGTGCCGGCGACTCTGACGATCTTGGGCGCGTCGCCCGCCTCCGCGAAGGCGGCGACGAGCTCGGCCCGGTCGGTCACGGTGTAGACGTGCTCGGGTGCGGCGTCCGCGCCCCCGGTGGTGGAGCCTTCCGCGGCGGCCCAGCCGTCCCCGGCGGGCAGTACGGCGCGCTCGATCCCCGTGCCGTGCGGGCCGGGCCGGGGGGCGGCCTGGGCGGGGACGCTCAGCGCGAGGGCCAGCGAGGCGCAGCCCAGGGTGACGGCGACGGCCCGGGTGTGACGCGTGCGTGCGGGCATGGCGAAACCTTCTCTGTAGTCGGAGGAAGCGGAGAAAGGAGATAGGGGGAGAGAGGAAGGCGAGGCGGCGCGGTGTCGTGAGGTGCCGCTCAGGCAGGTTCAGCGGGTCACGCAGATCCAGCGGGTCAGGCAGATCCGGCAGGTTCGGCAGATCCAGCGGATCCGGCCGGTCCGGCAGATCCGCCCGGTCCGTCCCAGGTGATCCACTCGTCCGGGACGCGGTCGCCGAGGCGACGGAGGTCGCGGGCCGCGAGTACGCCTCCGTCCAGCAGGGCGCGTGCCGTCATCCGGGCCGTTTCGACCGCGCCCGGCGGCCTGAAGTGTGTGTTGTCCTGCGCGCCGTCCGGGTGGTTGGGCGACTCGCCCGGCTTCAGCCACAGGAAGAGCGGCAGGGTGCCGTCCGGCCCCAGCTGCTGCCAGCGGGCGAGGGACAGCGCCTGGATGTCGAGCAGCGGGACGCCCTCCTCCGCCGCCAGGGCCCGCATCGCGGCGGGGTACTCGCCGTGGGTGGGCCGGGCGGTGCCGTCCGGGCCGAACCGGCGCCGCTCGACGGAGGTGAGGAGCACGGGCCGGGCCCGTCGCGCGCGGGCTCCCCGGACGTACTCGCGCAGGTACGCGCGGTAGGTGGTGGCGGGGTCGGTGCCGCGGGCCGGGTCCTCGGTCTTCTCGTCGTTGTGTCCGAACTGGATGAGGAGCAGATCGCCGGGGCGGACTCCGCCCAGCAGGGCGGCGAGGCGGCCCTCGTCGATGAAGCTCTTCGAACTGCGGCCGTTCACCGCGTGGTTGGCGACCCGGAGGTGGCGGGCGAGAAAGAAGGGGAGGGCCATGCCCCAGCCCGTCTCGGGCGCGGCGTCGGCGGATTTCGTGGCGGCCGTGGAGTCGCCGGCGATGTGGAGCGTACGGGGGCGGGGGCCGCCCGCTCCGCCGCCGTGGGCGAAGGCCGGGGTGGCGGTGAGGGCGAGGGGAAGGGTGAGCAGGGTGGTGGCCGTCTGTCTGCGGGTGAGTGACACGAGGTGCTGCCTCTCTCGAAGGGCGTGCTCGCGTACCTGGGGGGG
>MUNB01000184.1 GCA_002154345.1 Streptomyces griseus | reverse complement strand
GCTGGAGCGGCACCGGCCCCACGCCCCCCGCCAGGGAGGCCGTCGGGCACACCGGGCACGTCCAGCTGCCCCCGGGCGGTCCCGTACCGCTGCCCGCGCCCCCCGCCGAGCCCGGCACCGGCGGCGCGACGCTCGCGGTGCTGCTCATCGGCCCGGCCGGGGCGGGCAAGACCACCGTCGCCAAGCTCTGGGCCGCCCGCCGCCGGGTGCCCACCGCCCATGTCTCCCTCGACGACGTCCGCGAGTGGGTCTGCTCCGGCTTCGCCGACCCGCAGGCCGGCTGGAACGACCACTCCGAGGCGCAGTACCGCCTGGCCCGCCGCACCTGCGGCTTCGCCGCCCGTAACTTCCTCGCCAACGGCATCTCCTGCATCCTCGACGACGCCGTCTTCCCCGACCGCCCGGTCGTCGGCCTCGGCGGCTGGAAGCGCCATGTGGGCCCCGGCCTGCTGCCCGTGGTCCTGCTGCCCGGCCTGGAGATCGTCCTGGAGCGCAACGCCGCCCGCAGCGGCAACCGCAGGCTCTCCGACGAGGAGGTCGCCCGCATCCACGGCCGGATGGCCGGCTGGTACGGCTCCGGCCTCCCGATCATCGACAACTCCACGTACGACGTCGAGACCACCGCCCGCGTCCTGGACGACGTGCTGGCCCGCTCCATCGCGAGCCCGCCCGCCTGGTGACGACAGCGCTCCGCACCCCGGTCGGGTGCGCTGGCCGGGCGGCCCTCCGCCCCCGCTCGTACGCTCGAACCATGTCAGAGGTGCACGCCGTCCGACGCGGGCTGCTCCGCGACCGGTGCGCCGCCGCGGGGTCCGCGGCCGCCCTGGTCTCCCGCCCCGCCAACGTCCGCTATCTCGCGGGCGGAGCGCCGCCCGGCGCCGTGCTGCTGCTCGGCCCCGGCGAGGACGTTCTGCTCTGCCCCCGCGCCCCGACCGCTGAACCCGCCCACGGGCGGCCCGACGAGGCGCTCCGGATCGATCTCCTGCCCGTACCGGACGCGGATCCGGTGGTCGCCGCCGCGGGCCTCGCCGCCGCGTCGGGCGCGGGTTCGCTCGCCGTCGAGGAGCACGATCTGACCGTGGCCCGGCACCGGGCCATGGGGAAGGCCGCCCCGCGCCTGGACCTGGCCGATCTGGGCTTCACCGTGGAGCAGCAGCGGATCGTCAAGGACGAGGAGGAGATCGGCTGCCTCCGGATCGCCGCGGAGATCACCGACCAGGCCCTCGGTGAACTCCTCGAATCGATCCTGGTCGGCCGCACCGAGCGGCACCTCGCCCTCGAACTGGAGCGCCGCCTGGTCGACCACGGGGCGGACGGCCCCGCCTTCGCCACCTCCGTGGCCACCGGCCCCAACTCCGGCCAGGGCCGCCACCGGCCCTCCGACCGCAGGGTGGAGGAGGGGGATTTCCTCTCCGTCCGGCTGGGCGCGAGCTACCACGGCTACCGCTGCGAGATCGGCCGGACGTTCGTCATCGGCACCGCGCCCGCCGAGTGGCAGATCGAGCTCTACGACCTCGTTTTCGCCGCTCAGCGGGCCGGCCGGGAGGCCCTGGCGCCGGGGGCCGCCTACCGGGACGTTGACCGCGCCGCCCGGCACCTGCTGGAATCCGCGGGGCACGGAGAGGGTCTTCAGCCGAGGACCGGGCACGGTGTGGGGCTCGAAATCGAGGAGGACCCGCAACTGGCACCGACAGCCATGGGTAAACTGGACGCTTGTGTGCCGGTCACCGTCGAACCGGGGGTCCACCTCCCGGGCCGGGGCGGTGTCCGGATCGATGACACGCTCGTCGTGCGCCCCGAGGCGGACGGCGGACCCGAGCTACTCACCATGACGACCAAGGAGCTGCTCGCGCTCTAGCGCGCATCCTCGGTCGTTCCACCAGCTTCAGTCCAGGAGATTCCGCAACCGTGGCTTCCACGAACGACCTCAAGAACGGCCTGGTGCTCAAGCTCGACGGAGGCCAGCTCTGGTCCGTCGTCGAGTTCCAGCACGTCAAGCCCGGCAAGGGCCCCGCCTTCGTGCGCACCAAGCTCAAGAACGTGCTCTCCGGCAAGGTCGTCGACAAGACGTTCAACGCCGGCGTGAAGGTCGATACGGCCACCATTGACCGCCGTGACATGCAGTTCTCGTACATGGACGGCGAGTACTTCGTTTTCATGGACATGGACACGTACGACCAGCTCATGGTCGACCGCAAGGCCGTCGGCGACGCCGCCAACTTCCTGATCGAGGGCTTCACCGCCTCCGTCGCCCAGCACGAGGGCGAGGTGCTCTACGTCGAGCTGCCCGCCGCCGTCGAGCTGACGATCCAGCACACCGACCCGGGCGTGCAGGGCGACCGCTCCACCGGCGGCACCAAGCCCGCCACCCTGGAGACCGGTTACGAGATCGGCGTGCCGCTCTTCATCAGCACCGGCGAGAAGATCAAGGTCGACACCCGCTCGGGCGACTACCTCGGCCGGGTGAACAGCTAACCGTGGCTGCCCGGAACAAGGCCCGCAAGCGTGCCTTCCAGATTCTCTTCGAGGCCGACCAGCGCGGTGAGTCCGTGCAGAGCGTCCTCGCGGACTGGGTTCGGCACTCGCGGACCGACGACCGTCAGCCGCCGGTCGGCGAATTCACGATGGAGCTCGTCGAGGGGTACGCGCAGTACGCGGACCGGATCGACGACCTCATCGTCACCTACGCCGTGGACTGGGAGATCGACCGCATGCCGGTCGTCGACCGGAGCATCCTGCGGCTCGGTGCGTACGAGCTGATCTGGATGGACGAGACCCCGGACGCCGTGGTGATCGACGAGGCCGTCCAGCTCGCCAAGGAGTTCTCCACGGATGACTCCCCGGCCTTTGTGAACGGCCTGCTGGCCCGTTTCAAGGACCTCAAGCCGAACCTCCGCCGGGAGCAGTAGCCCCGGCCGCGACGGTTCGGTCGCACACGCCTCGAAGGGCCCACGGTCAGCCGACCGTGGGCCCTTCGGTGTACCCGCCGCGACACCGGGCGCACCAACGCCGGGCGGGCGGGAACCCGAAGGTCCCCGCCCGCCCGGCGGTACGTTTCTGCTGTGGGGTCCGGCCCCGCTCGCTCAGCCCTCGTCGTGGGCGACCGCGCGGCGCGCGTCCGCGTCCAGCACGCCCCAGCTGATGAGCTGCTCCGTGAGTACGGAAGGCGACTGGTCGTAGATCACGGCGAGCGTGCGCAGGTCGTCCTGGCGGATCGAGAGCACCTTGCCGTTGTAGTCACCGCGCTGGCTCTGGATGGTCGCCGCGTAGCGCTGCAGCGGACCGGCCTTCTCCGGCGGGACGTGGGCGAGGCGCTCCAGGTCCAGAACGAGCTTCGGCGGCGGCTCGGCGGCTCCGCCCGGCGTCGTGCCGGGCAGCAGCTCCTGCACCGGGACCCCGTAGAAGTCCGCCAGCTCGGCGAGGCGCTGCACGGTCACGGCACGGTCGCCGCGCTCGTACGAACCGACCACGACGGCCTTCCAGCGGCCCTGGGACTTCTCCTCCACGCCGTGGAGGGAAAGGCCCTGCTGGGTGCGGATGGCACGAAGTTTGGCCCCGAGCTGTTTTGCGTATTCGCTGGACATATGGCTCCCCGGACGCTGGAACAGTGTGCGGCTCCGCCGCGTGGCTGGTAACTCACTGTGAGGTTACGCAGCGTTACTTGGATGCGTCAAGCCGAATGGTCCGGACCGGCACCTCCCGGGGGCGGGGTCAGGGCCGAGCACAAGCCCTGGTAGCGTGGATGACGCAATTTCGACGTCCTTTAACGATCCGTCCCGTGAGGCGGAGAAGGAGGTCCGTTTCTTATGGACGCACAGCACGACGACACCGGCAACGCGGCGCGCCCCGTTCTCGAGGCCCCCGACATCGCCCGTGTTCTGACCCGTATCGCCCACGAGATCGTCGAACGCGCCAAGGGCGCCGACGACGTGGTGCTGCTCGGCATCCCGACCCGGGGCGTCTTCCTCGCCCGCCGGCTCGCCGACAAACTCGAACAGATCACCGGCCGGAAGACGCCGGTCGGATCGCTCGACATCACGATGTACCGCGACGACCTGCGGCTGCGCCCGGCGCGCGCCCTGGCCCGCACCGACATCCCCGGCGAGGGGATCGAGGGCAGCCTGGTCGTCCTGGTCGACGACGTGCTCTTCTCCGGCCGCACGATCCGCGCCGCCCTCGACGCGCTCGGCGACATCGGCCGCCCCCGCGCGGTGCAGCTCGCGGTCCTCGTCGACCGCGGCCACCGGGAGCTCCCGATCCGCGCGGACTACGTCGGCAAGAACCTCCCCACGTCGCTGCGGGAGACGGTCAAGGTCCAGCTCGCCGAGGAGGACGGCCGCGACGCCGTGCTGCTCGGCGTCAAGCAGACCGCCCCCGCGGACGCGCAGTAGCCCGAACCCTCCCGTACGCCCCTGTGGGGACGTACGGCGCCCTTCTGCGCGCCCGCATGCCTGAAACCCCCTCCAGCCACCCGGAGAACCCCAGATGATGCGTCACCTCATCTCGGCCGCCGACCTCACCCGCGACGACGCCGTCCTGATCCTCGACACCGCCGAGGAGATGGCCCGGGTCGCGGACCGGCCGATCAAGAAGCTCCCCACCCTGCGCGGCCGTACCGTCGTCAACCTCTTCTTCGAGGACTCGACCCGTACCCGCATCTCCTTCGAGGCGGCCGCCAAGCGGCTGTCCGCCGACGTCATCAACTTCTCCGCCAAGGGCTCCTCGGTCTCCAAGGGCGAGTCGCTCAAGGACACCGCGCTGACCCTGGAGGCGATGGGCGCCGACGCCGTCGTCATCCGGCACGGCGCCTCCGGAGCCCCCTACCGGCTCGCCACCTCCGGCTGGATCGACGGGGCCGTGGTCAACGCCGGGGACGGCACCCACGAGCACCCCACCCAGGCCCTGCTGGACGCCTTCACCATGCGCCGCCGGCTCGTCGGCCCCGACGCCGGGCTCGGCCGCGACCTGGACGGCCGCCGCATCACGATCGTCGGCGACATCCTGCACAGCCGCGTCGCCCGCTCCAACGTCCACCTGCTGACCACGCTCGGCGCGCACGTCACCCTGGTGGCCCCGCCCACCCTCGTGCCCGTGGGCGTCGAGCAGTGGCCCTGCGACGTCAGCTACAGCCTCGACGACGTGCTGGCGAAGTCGGATGCGGTGATGATGCTGCGTGTGCAGCGCGAACGGATGAACGCCGCGTACTTCCCGACCGAGCGCGAATACTCCCGCCGCTACGGCCTGGACGGCGAGCGGATGGCGAAGATGCCCGAACACGCCGTCGTCATGCACCCCGGCCCGATGGTCCGCGGCATGGAGATCACCGCCGAGGTCGCCGACTCCGACCGCTGCACGGTCGTCGAGCAGGTCGCCAACGGCGTCTCCATCCGCATGGCCGTGCTCTACCTGCTGCTCGGCGGCTCCGACACCGCGCTGTCCGCCGCCCCCGCCCGTACCGAGGAGAACAAGTAACCATGAGCAAGATCATTGTCCGCGGTGCGCGGATCCTCGGCGGCGAGCCGCAGGACGTCCTGATCGACGGCGAGACCATCGCCGAGGTGGGCACCGGCCTCCGGGCCGAGGGCGCCACCGTGATCGAGGCCGAGGGGCAGATCCTGCTGCCCGGCCTGGTCGACCTGCACACCCATCTGCGCGAGCCCGGCCGCGAGGACTCCGAGACCGTCCTCACCGGCACCAAGGCCGCGGCCGTCGGCGGCTTCACCGCCGTGCACGCCATGGCCAACACCTTCCCCGTCGCCGACACCGCCGGCGTCGTCGAGCAGGTCTGGCGGCTCGGCAAGGAGTCCGGCTACTGCGACGTACAGCCCGTCGGCGCCGTCACCGTCGGCCTGGAGGGCAAGCAGCTCGCCGAGCTCGGCGCCATGCACGACTCGGCCGCCGGAGTGAAGGTCTTCTCCGACGACGGCAAGTGCGTCGACGACGCCGTGATCATGCGCCGCGCCCTGGAGTACGTGAAGGCCTTCGACGGCGTCGTCGCCCAGCACGCCCAGGAGCCCCGCCTCACCGAGGGCGCCCAGATGAACGAGGGCATCGTCTCGGCCGAGCTGGGACTCGGCGGCTGGCCCGCCGTCGCCGAGGAGTCGATCATCGCCCGCGACGTCCTCCTCGCCGCCCACGTCGGCTCCCGCGTCCACATCTGCCACCTCTCCACCGCCGGCTCCGTGGAGATCGTCCGCTGGGCCAAGTCCAAGGGCTGGAACGTCACCGCCGAGGTCACCCCGCACCACCTCCTCCTCACCGACGAGCTGGTCCGCACCTACAACCCGGTCTACAAGGTGAACCCGCCGCTGCGCACCGAGGCCGACGTCCTGGCCCTGCGCGAGGCGCTCGCCGACGGCACGATCGACTGCGTCGCCACCGACCACGCCCCGCACCCGCACGAGGACAAGGACTGCGAGTGGGCCGCGGCCGCCATGGGCATGGTGGGCCTGGAGACCGCGCTCTCGGTCGTCCAGCAGACGATGGTGGACACCGGTCTGATCGACTGGGCGGGCGTCGCCGACCGCATGTCCTTCCGCCCCGCGGCCATCGGCCGGCTCGAAGGGCACGGCCGTCCCGTCTCGGCGGGTGAGCCCGCCAACCTCACTCTGGTCGATCCGGCATACCGTGGAGCCGTGGACCCCGCGGGCTTCGCGTCCCGCAGCCGCAACACCCCCTACGAGGGCCGTGAGCTGCCGGGCCGTGTCACCCACACCTTCCTGCGGGGCCGTGCCACGGTCGTCGACGGGAAGCTCGCGTGACAACTCTGACCCCCCTGTACCACCTGGCCGCCGAGCAGAAGTCGGCGGAAGTGACGGACTGGGCCGCCCGCATCGCCTGGGTGGTCGGCCTGTTCGTCTTCATCGCCCTCGTCTACTGGCTGATGCGCCAGGGCTGGAAGTGGCGCGCCAGCCTCCAGTCGGACCTGCCGGAGCTCCCGGCCACCCCCGAGGGCTTCGCCGACGACGAGCCCCTGCTGACCCTCCAGGGGCGCTACCACGCCTCCACCACCGCCGGGCACTGGCTCGACCGGATCGTCGCGCACGGCCTCGGCACCCGCAGCCGTACCGAGCTCACGCTCACCGCCCGCGGCCTCGACGTCGTACGCCCCGGAGCGGCCGACTTCTTCATCCCGGCCGCATCCCTGCGCGAGGCCCGCCTCGACAAGGCGCTCGCGGGCAAGGTCCTCCCCGAGGGCGGCCTGCTGATCATCACCTGGGAGCACGGCGGGACGATGATCGACTCCGGCTTCCGCTCCGACCGCGCCGCCGAGCACCAGGCCTGGGTCGACGCCGTCAACCAGCTCGCCGGCACCACGGAACTCACCAGCACCACGACGGAAGGCACCGCACGATGACGATCTCCACCCGGGGGGCCCACACCCCCGCCGTTCTCGTCCTGGAGGACGGTCGCGCCTTCCGCGGCCGTGCCTACGGGGCCGTGGGGGAGACCTTCGGCGAAGCGGTGTTCTCCACCGGCATGACCGGCTACCAGGAAACGCTGACGGACCCCTCGTACCACCGCCAGGTCGTCGTCATGACGGCCCCGCACGTCGGCAACACCGGCGTCAACGACGAGGACCCCGAGTCCGGCCGCATCTGGGTCTCCGGCTACGTCGTCCGCGACCCCGCCCGCAAGCCCTCCAACTGGCGCTCGCAGCGCTCGCTGGACGAGGAGCTGGCCGCCCAGGGCGTCGTCGGCATCAGCGGCGTCGACACCCGCGCCCTCACCCGCCACCTGCGCGAGCGCGGCGCGATGCGCGTCGGGATCTTCTCCGGCAACGCCATCCCCGACGAGGGCACCCTCCTCGCCAAGGTCCGCCAGGCCCCCGAGATGACCGGCGCCGACCTCTCCGCCGAGGTCGCCACCAAGGAGGCCTACGTCGTCCCCGCGATCGGCACGAAGAAGTTCACCGTCGCCGCGATCGACCTCGGCATCAAGGGCATGACCCCGCACCGGATGGCCGAGCGCGGCATCGAGGTGCACGTGCTGCCCGCCACCGCCACCCTGGGGGAGGTGTACGCGGTCGAGCCCGACGGCGTCTTCTTCTCCAACGGTCCCGGCGACCCGTCCACCGCCGACCACCCGGTCGCCCTGATGCGCGGCGTCCTGGAGCGCTCCACCCCGCTCTTCGGCATCTGCTTCGGCAACCAGATCCTCGGCCGCGCGCTCGGCTTCGGCACCTACAAGCTGAAGTACGGCCACCGCGGCATCAACCAGCCGGTGCAGGACCGCACCACCGGCAAGGTCGAGGTCACCGCGCACAACCACGGCTTCGCCGTCGACGCCCCGCTGGACCAGGTCTCCGACACGGAGTTCGGCCGCGCCGAGGTCTCCCACGTCTGCCTGAACGACCAGGTGGTCGAAGGCCTCCAGCTGCTGGACCGGCCCGCCTTCAGCGTCCAGTACCACCCCGAGGCCGCCGCGGGCCCGCACGACGCCGCGTACCTCTTCGACCGCTTCGTTTCCCTGATGGAGGGCCAGCGTGCCTAAGCGCTCCGATATCCAGTCCGTCCTGGTCATCGGCTCCGGCCCGATCGTCATCGGCCAGGCCGCCGAGTTCGACTACTCCGGCACCCAGGCCTGCCGCGTCCTCAAGGCCGAGGGCCTGCGCGTCATCCTGGTGAACTCCAACCCGGCGACGATCATGACCGACCCGGAGATCGCCGACGCCACCTACGTCGAGCCGATCACCCCCGAGTTCGTCGAGAAGATCATCGCCAAGGAGCGCCCCGACGCGCTCCTGCCCACCCTCGGCGGCCAGACCGCGCTGAACACCGCGATCTCCATGCACGAGAACGGCGTCCTGGAGAAGTACGGCGTCGAGCTCATCGGCGCCAACGTCGAGGCGATCAACAAGGGCGAGGACCGCGACCTCTTCAAGGGCGTCGTGGAGGCCGTCAAGGAGAAGATCGGCTACGGCGAGTCCGCCCGCTCCGTCATCTGCCACTCCATGGACGACGTCATCGCCGGCGTCGACACCCTCGGCGGCTACCCCGTCGTCGTCCGCCCCTCCTTCACCATGGGCGGCGCCGGCTCCGGCTTCGCCCACGACGAGGAGGAGCTGCGCCGCATCGCCGGACAGGGCCTCACGCTCTCCCCGACCACCGAGGTGCTCCTGGAGGAGTCCATCCTCGGCTGGAAGGAGTACGAGCTGGAGCTGATGCGCGACCGGAACGACAACGTCGTGGTCGTCTGCTCCATCGAGAACTTCGACCCGATGGGCGTCCACACCGGCGACTCGATCACCGTCGCCCCGGCCATGACGCTCACCGACCGCGAGTACCAGCGGCTGCGCGACATCGGCATCGCGATCATCCGCGAGGTCGGCGTCGACACCGGCGGCTGCAACATCCAGTTCGCCATCGACCCCACCGACGGCCGGGTCATCGTCATCGAGATGAACCCCCGCGTCTCCCGCTCCTCGGCGCTCGCCTCCAAGGCCACCGGCTTCCCGATCGCCAAGATCGCCGCCAAGCTGGCCGTCGGCTACACCCTGGACGAGATCCCCAACGACATCACCGAGAAGACGCCGGCCTCCTTCGAGCCGACCCTCGACTACGTCGTCGTCAAGGCCCCGCGCTTCGCCTTCGAGAAGTTCCCCTCCGCCGACTCCACCCTCACCACCACCATGAAGTCGGTGGGCGAGGCCATGGCGATCGGCCGGAACTTCACCGAGGCCCTCCAGAAGGCCCTGCGTTCGCTGGAGAAGAAGGGCTCGCAGTTCGCCTTCACCGGCCCGGTCGGCGACAAGGCCGAGCTGCTCGCGGAGGCGGTCCGCCCGACCGACGGCCGCATCAACACCGTCATGCAGGCGATCCGCGCCGGAGCCACCCAGGAAGAGGTCTTCGACGCCACGAAGATCGACCCCTGGTTCGTCGACCAGCTCTTCCTGATCAAGGAGATCGCCGACGAGCTGGCCACCGCCGAGCGCCTGGACGCCGAGCTGATCGCCGACGCCAAGCGGCACGGCTTCTCCGACGTCCAGATCGGCGAGATCCGCGGACTGCGCGAGGACGTCGTCCGCGAGGTCCGGCACGCGCTCGGCATCCGCCCGGTCTACAAGACCGTTGACACGTGTGCGGCCGAGTTCGCGGCGAGGACGCCGTACTTCTACTCCTCCTACGACGAGGAGAGCGAGGTCGCGACCCGCACCAAGCCGGCCGTGATCATCCTCGGCTCGGGCCCCAACCGCATCGGCCAGGGCATCGAGTTCGACTACTCCTGTGTGCATGCCTCCTTCGCCCTGAGCGACGCGGGCTACGAGACCGTCATGGTCAACTGCAACCCGGAGACCGTCTCCACCGACTACGACACCTCCGACCGGCTCTACTTCGAGCCGCTCACCCTGGAGGACGTCCTGGAGATCGTGCACGCCGAATCGCTGGCGGGCCCGATCGCCGGTGTCATCGTGCAGCTCGGCGGCCAGACCCCGCTCGGCCTCTCGCAGGCGCTCAAGGACAACGGCGTGCCCGTCGTCGGCACCTCCCCGGAGGCCATCCACGCCGCCGAGGACCGGGGCGCCTTCGGCCGGGTCCTGGCCGAGGCCGGGCTGCCCGCGCCCAAGCACGGCACGGCCACCACCTTCGCCGAGGCCAAGGCCATCGCCGACGAGATCGGCTACCCCGTCCTCGTACGGCCGTCGTACGTCCTCGGCGGGCGCGGCATGGAGATCGTGTACGACGAGACCCGCCTCGCCTCGTACATCTCCGAGTCCACCGAGATCAGCCCCACCCGGCCGGTCCTGGTCGACCGCTTCCTCGACGACGCCATCGAGATCGACGTGGACGCCCTCTACGACGGCACCGAGCTGTACCTCGGCGGCGTCATGGAGCACATCGAGGAGGCCGGCATCCACTCCGGCGACTCGGCCTGCGCCCTGCCCCCGATCACCCTCGGCGGCTTCGACATCAAGCGGCTGCGCGCCTCCACCGAGGGCATCGCCAAGGGCGTCGGCGTCCGCGGACTGATCAACATCCAGTTCGCGCTCTCCGGCGACATCCTCTACGTCCTCGAAGCCAACCCGCGCGCCTCCCGCACGGTCCCCTTCACCTCGAAGGCGACCGCCGTCCCGCTCGCCAAGGCCGCCGCCCGCATCTCGCTGGGCGCGACCATCGCCGAGCTGCGCGCGGAGGGCCTGCTGCCGGCGGTCGGCGACGGCGGCACCCTGCCGCTGGACGCGCCGATCTCCGTCAAGGAGGCCGTGATGCCGTGGTCGCGCTTCCGCGACATCCACGGCCGCGGCGTCGACACGGTCCTCGGCCCGGAGATGCGCTCCACCGGCGAGGTCATGGGCATCGACTCGGTCTTCGGCACGGCGTACGCCAAGTCGCAGGCCGGCGCCTACGGCCCGCTGCCCACCAAGGGCCGCGCGTTCATCTCGGTCGCCAACCGGGACAAGCGCTCGATGATCTTCCCGGCCCGCGAGCTGGTCGCCCACGGCTTCGAGCTGATGGCCACCTCCGGCACCGCCGAGGTCCTCAAGCGGAACGGCATCAACGCCACGGTCGTGCGCAAGCAGTCCGAGGGCCCCGGCCCCAACGGAGAGAAGACGATCGTCCAGCACATCCACGACGGCGAGGTCGACCTCATCGTCAACACCCCGTACGGCACCGGCGGCCGCCTCGACGGCTACGACATCCGCACCGCGGCCGTCTCCCGCTCCGTACCGTGCCTGACCACGGTCCAGGCGCTCGCCGCCGCCGTCCAGGGCATCGACGCCCTCAACCACGGCGACGTGGGCGTCCGTTCCCTCCAGGAACACGCCGAGCATCTGACAGCGGCCCGCGACTAGCAGCCCAGCAGGGGGACACCGGAAACGGTGTCCCCCTCTCTGTGAGGACATCTCTTCATGTACAAGCTCTTCTTCCGGCTGGTCTTCAAGCGGATGGACCCCGAGCGGGCCCACTACGCCGCCTTCCGCTGGATCCGCCTCGCCGCCCGGATCCCCGTCCTGCGCACCTTCGTCGCCGCCGCCCTCGCCCCCCGCCACAAGGAGCTGCGCACCGAGGCCCTCGGCCTTCGGATGCACGGCCCCTTCGGGCTCGCCGCCGGCTTCGACAAGAACGCCGTCGCGATCGACGGCATGGCGATGCTCGGCTTCGACCACATCGAGATCGGCACCGTCACCGGCGAACCGCAGCCCGGCAACCCCAAGAAGCGCCTCTTCCGGCTCGTCGCCGACCGTGCGCTGATCAACCGCATGGGCTTCAACAACGAGGGTTCCGCCGCCGTCGCCGCCCGCCTCGCCGCCCGCAACCCGGTCTTCCGCACCACGGTCGGCGTCAACATCGGCAAGACCAAGGTCGTGCCCGAGGCCGAGGCCGCCGCCGACTACGTGAAGTCCACCGAGGCGCTGGCCGCCCACGCCGACTACCTGGTCGTCAACGTCTCCTCGCCCAACACCCCCGGCCTGCGCAACCTCCAGGCCACCGAGTCGCTGCGCCCGCTGCTCAGCGCCGTACGCGAGGCCGCCGACCGCACCGTCACCACCCGGCGCGTCCCGCTGCTCGTCAAGATCGCCCCGGACCTCGCCGACGAGGACGTCGACGCCGTCGCCGACCTCGCCGTGGAACTGGGCCTCGACGGCATCATCGCCACCAACACCACCATCGCCCGCGAGAGCCTGGGCCTGAAGTCCGACCCCGAGCTGGTGGGGGAGACCGGCGGACTCTCCGGCGCGCCCCTCAAGGAGCGCTCGCTGGAGGTCCTGAGCCGTCTGTACGCCCGGGTGGGGGACCGGATCACCCTGGTCGGCGTCGGAGGCGTCGAGACCGCCGAGGACGCCTGGCAGCGCATCCTCGCCGGAGCCACCCTCGTCCAGGGCTACAGCGCCTTCATCTACGAAGGCCCCTGCTACGCCCGCGCGATCCACCAGGGCCTCGCCGCCCGGCTCGCCGCCTCCCCGTACGCCACCCTCGCCGAAGCCGTCGGCGCCGAGACCCGGAAGAAGGCCGCCCTGTGACCACCGAACCCTTCGGCGCCCGCCTGCGCCACGCCATGGACACCCGCGGGCCGCTCTGCGTCGGCATCGACCCGCACGCCTCGCTGCTCACCTCCTGGGGTCTGAACGACGACATCGCGGGCCTGGAGCGCTTCACCCGGACCGTCGTGGAGGCGCTGGCCGACCGGGTCGCCGTCCTCAAGCCGCAGTCCGCGTTCTTCGAGCGCTTCGGATCGCGCGGCGTCGCCGTCCTGGAGAAGGCCGTCGAGGAGGCGCGGGCGGCCGGCGCGCTCGTCCTGATGGACGCCAAGCGCGGCGACATCGGCTCCACCATGGGCGCCTACGCGGCGACCTACCTGGACAAGGACTCGCCGCTCTTCTCGGACGCGGTCACCGTCTCCCCGTACCTCGGCTTCGGCTCGCTGCGCCCGGCGCTGGACGCCGCCGCCGTTTCCGGCGCGGGCGTCTTCGTCCTCGCCCTCACCTCCAACCCGGAGGGCGCCGAGGTCCAGCGGGCCACGGCGGCCGACGGCCGCTCGCTCGCCCAGCTGATGCTCGACCACATGGCCGCGGAGAACGAGGGAGCGGCTCCGCTCGGCTCGGTCGGCGCGGTGGTCGGCGCGACGCTCGGCGACGCCGGAGTGAACCTGGCGATCAACGGACCGCTCCTCGCGCCCGGCATCGGAGCCCAGGGCGCGACCCCCGCGGATCTGCCGACGGTGTTCGGCGACGCGGTGGGCAACGTCGTGCCCAGCGTGAGCCGGGGCGTGCTGCGCCACGGCCCGGACGTGTCCGGGCTGCGCGAAGCGGCCGAACGGTTCGCGGACGAGGTCCGTCGTGCCGTATCCGGCAGCTGACCCTGACACGTTTACAGCGCGTTGACGAATTACTGACGGGAAACCTGGTCGATATGTCGGGAAAATCCTGGTCGGCCACAGCTGACCAGGACTTTTCGTCTGTTCTCGCTGACTACAGCGGCCCTTGCCGCTAGTCTCCGTCGAAGAGCGGCCGAGCACAGTGTGTTCGTCGCTCACCTGGTGGGGTGGCGTCCAGCCTCTCCGCCGGTCCGTATCCGACAGATCGACATCCGAGGTGACGTAGGCGTGGCTCTTCCGCCCCTTACCCCTGAACAGCGCGCAGCCGCGCTCGAAAAGGCCGCCGCGGCTCGCCGGGAGCGGGCCGAGGTCAAGAATCGACTCAAGCACTCCGGCGCCTCCCTCCACGAGGTCATCAAGCAGGGCCAGGAGAACGACGTCATCGGGAAGATGAAGGTCTCCGCACTGCTGGAATCCCTGCCGGGCGTCGGCAAGGTCCGCGCCAAGCAGATCATGGAGCGTCTCGGCATCTCCGAGAGCCGCCGGGTCAGGGGTCTTGGCTCCAACCAGATCGCATCCCTGGAGCGTGAGTTCGGCGGCAGCCCCGCCTGACGTTCTCAGGCACTCCTGAGAGCGGGGATAATCGCCCCATGGCTGCAACATCCCGGGGGACGTCCCCCGTACCCCCGGACGTACGTCCGCGGCTGACCGTGCTCTCCGGCCCTTCGGGCGTCGGCAAGAGCACGGTCGTCGCTCATATGCGCACCGTGCACCCCGAGGTCTGGCTCTCCGTGTCGGCGACGACACGCAAGCCGCGCCCCGGGGAGCGCAACGGTGTCCACTACTTCTTCGTGGACGACGAGGAGTTCGACAAGCTCATCGCCAACGGTGAGCTGCTGGAGTGGGCCGAGTTCGCGGGCAACCGCTACGGCACACCTCGCCGCGCCGTGCTGGACCGCCTGGAGGCGGGCGAGCCGGTCCTGCTGGAGATCGACCTCCAGGGCGCCCGGCTGGTCCGTCAGTCGATGGACGACGCGCGTCTGGTCTTCCTGGCCCCGCCGAGCTGGGAGGAGCTGGTGCGCCGGCTCACCGGCCGGGGCACCGAGGCGCCCGAGGTCATCGAGCGCCGGCTCGCCGCAGCGAAGGTCGAGCTGGCCGCCGAGGCCGAGTTCGATACGACGCTCGTCAACACCTCCGTCGAGGACGTGGCACGCGAGCTGCTAACGTTGATGCTTCAGGCCTAGATCTCCGAGATCGTCCAGATCTCCCGGATCTTTGATCTACACCCCCTTCGGAAGGCAGAGAGTGTCCTCTTCCATCACCACGCCCGAGGGCATCATCAACCCGCCGATTGATGAGCTCCTCGAGGCCACCGACTCGAAGTACAGCCTGGTGATCTACGCGGCCAAGCGCGCCCGCCAGATCAACGCGTACTACTCGCAGCTCGGCGAGGGTCTCCTCGAGTACGTCGGTCCGCTCGTCGACACCCACGTGCACGAGAAGCCGCTGTCGATCGCGCTCCGCGAGATCAACGCGGGCCTGCTGACCTCCGAGGCCATCGAGGGCCCCGCGCAGTAAAGCAGCAGCACCACGGCACCTTCACTCCAGGCCCGGCGGCCCGTCCGCCGGGCCTGAGGTGTGTCCGGGGCCGGATGAACGCGCCGCGCGCGGTGAGGCAGCATGGGACGCACATATTGCCGTTACGGTGCCGAGTGCGGGGAGACGCAGTGGACAAGCCGAAGGTGGTCCTGGGGGTCAGCGGGGGCATCGCCGCCTACAAGGCGTGCGAGCTGCTGCGCCGGCTGACCGAGTCCGGCCATGACGTACGGGTCGTCCCGACCGCCGCCTCGCTGCACTTCGTGGGGGCCGCCACCTGGTCGGCGCTCTCCGGCCACCCGGTCTCCGACGAGGTCTGGCAGGACGTCCACGAGGTGCCGCACGTGCGGATCGGGCAGGGCGCCGACCTCGTCGTGGTCGCCCCGGCCACCGCGGACATGCTGGCCAAGGCCGCCCACGGGCTCGCCGACGACCTGCTCACCAACACGCTCCTGACCGCCCGCTGTCCGGTGGTCTTCGCCCCCGCCATGCACACCGAGATGTGGGAGCACCCGGCCACCCAGGAGAACGTCGCCACCCTGCGCCGCCGGGGCGCGGTCGTCATCGAGCCCGCCGTCGGGCGGCTCACCGGCGTCGACACCGGCAAGGGCCGGCTGCCCGACCCGGGCGAGATCTTCGAGGTCTGCCGCCGGGTGCTCGCGCGCGGGGTCACCGGGAGGGACCTCGCGGGCCGCCATGTGGTGATCAGCGCGGGTGGCACCCGTGAGCCGCTGGACCCGGTGCGCTTCCTGGGCAACCGCTCCTCCGGCAAGCAGGGCTACGCGCTGGCGCGTACTGCGGTGGCCCGGGGGGCCCGGGTCACCCTGATCGAGGCCAACACCGGGCTGCCCGACCCGGCCGGGGCCGACGTCCTGCGGGTCGGCACGGCCGTCCAGCTGCGCGAGGCCGTGCTGAAGGCCGCCTCCGACGCGGACGTCGTGGTGATGGCGGCCGCGGTGGCCGACTTCCGCCCCTCCGAGTACGCCACCGGCAAGATCAAGAAGAAGGACGGCGAGGAGGCTCCCGCGGTCACCCTGGTCCGTAACCCCGACATCCTCGCCGAGGTCTCCGCCGAGCGGGCCCGGCCCGGTCAGATCGTCGTCGGATTCGCCGCCGAGACCGACGACGTGCTGGTCAACGGCCGGGCGAAGCTCCGCCGCAAGGGCTGCGACCTCCTCGTCGTCAACGAGGTGGGGGAGCGCAAGACCTTCGGCTCGGAGGAGAACGAAGCGGTCGTCCTCGCCGCCGACGGCCAGGAGACCCCGGTGCCGTACGGACCGAAGGAAGCCCTTGCCGACACGGTCTGGGATCTGGTTTCAGGAAGGTTCCAGCCGATTTCATAATCAACCCTCCGGGCGAGCAAAATCGTCCCATAAGGCACAAAATGGCGGCCTGGAAGGGTGGATTGTCCTACTGGCGACCCGCGTGGCGCACGTCACGAACCTCCCAAAGGGCGAGACACCTGGCCCGGCCGCCGGATGCGACCGATAAACTGGCCGTCGGTACGAGCCGAGCGCAGCTCTCGAGCCGTGCCACCCATGATCAGCCAGCAGCCGCTGCAACCCCAGGGAGCGATGTGTCCCGCCGTCTCTTCACCTCGGAATCTGTCACCGAGGGTCACCCCGACAAGATCGCTGACCAGATCAGCGACACGATTCTCGACGCGCTCCTGCGCGAGGACCCCTCCTCGCGCGTCGCCGTCGAGACCTTGATCACCACCGGTCTGGTGCATGTCGCGGGCGAGGTCACCACCAAGGCCTACGCCGACATCCCCAACCTCGTGCGCAACAAGGTTCTGGAGATCGGTTACGACTCCTCCAAAAAGGGCTTCGACGGTGCTTCCTGCGGTGTCTCGGTGTCGATCGGCGCGCAGTCGCCGGACATCGCGCAGGGCGTCGACACCGCGTACGAGAAGCGGGTCGAGGGCGATGAGGACGAGCTCGACAAGCAGGGCGCGGGCGACCAGGGCCTGATGTTCGGCTACGCCTGCGACGAGACGCCGGAGCTGATGCCGCTCCCGATCCACGTCGCCCACCGGCTCTCGCGCCGGCTGTCCGAGGTGCGCAAGAACGGGACCATTCCCTACCTGCGTCCGGACGGCAAGACGCAGGTCACCATCGAGTACGACGGTGACAAGGCGGTGCGGCTGGACACGGTGGTCGTCTCCTCGCAGCATGCGAGCGACATCGACCTGGACTCGCTGCTCGCGCCGGACATCCGCGAGTTCGTCGTCGAGCACGTGCTCGCGCAGCTCGTCGAGGACGGGATCAAGCTGGACACCGAGGGCTACCGCCTGCTGGTGAACCCGACCGGCCGTTTCGAGATCGGCGGCCCGATGGGCGACGCGGGTCTGACCGGCCGCAAGATCATCATCGACACGTACGGCGGCATGGCCCGTCACGGTGGCGGTGCGTTCTCGGGCAAGGACCCGTCCAAGGTCGACCGCTCGGCGGCGTACGCGATGCGCTGGGTCGCCAAGAACGTGGTCGCCGCCGGTCTCGCCGCGCGCTGCGAGGTCCAGGTCGCGTACGCGATCGGCAAGGCCGAGCCGGTCGGTCTCTTCGTGGAGACCTTCGGCACCGCCGCGGTCGACACGGAGAAGATCGAGAACGCGATCGGCGAGGTCTTCGACCTCCGTCCGGCCGCGATCATCCGCGACCTCGACCTGCTGCGCCCGATCTACGCCCAGACCGCCGCGTACGGCCACTTCGGCCGTGAGCTGCCGGACTTCACCTGGGAGCGCACCGACCGCGTGGACGCACTCCGCGCCGCCGCCGGTCTGTAGAACCGCGGCCGACCCGCCCGCGTACGACAGCGGAGCGGGCGACATCGAGTACGACGGCGGGGCCCGGACACCGAACGCGGTGGCCGGGCCCCGCTGCCGTGCCCCCGCCGCTGTCAGTGGTCTCTGGTAGGAATTCAGCTGTGAGCAGCGAGAACGAGCAGTCCGCCGAGCCCGGTGCCGGGGCGCCGGAGCAGCTTGCGCTGATCCGGGAGACCGTGCGCCGGGCGAAGGTGCCGCGCGCCAAGCCGCGGACCTGGCGCGGCGCGCCCCTCGCCGACGAACTGCCCGTCGCCCGCGTCCTGGTCAACAAGGGCGTCCTCCACCTCGACCAGTATTTCGACTACGCGGTCCCCGAGGAGCTGGACGCCGACGCCCGGCCCGGCGTCCGGGTGCGGGTCCGCTTCGGAGCCGGCGGGCGCAACGTCCAGGGCGGGCGGCGCGAGGGCGGCGGGCTCATCGACGGCTTCATCGTCGAGCGCCGCGCCGACTCCGACTACCAGGGAGCGCTGGCCGCCATCGCCTCGGTGGTCTCCCCCGAGCCGGTCCTCGGACCCGAGCTGCTCGCCCTCTGCCGCGCCGTCGCCGACCGGTACGCGGGCAGCCTCGCCGACGTCCTCCAGCTCGCCGTGCCGCCGCGCAACGCCCGCGCCGAGTCCAAGCCCTCCCCGGACCCGCTGCCTCTGCCACCGCCCCCCGAGCCGGGCAGCTGGGAGCGGTACGGCCAGGGCCCGGCCTTCCTGCGCGCACTGGCCGAGGGCGGTGCGCCGCGCGCCGTGTGGACCGCCCTGCCCGGCCCGCACTGGCCCGCCGAGATCGCCGGGGCCGTCGCGGCGACGCTCTCCTCCGGGCGCGGCGCCCTCGTCGTCGTCCCGGACGGGCGGGCGGCCGGCCGGGTCGACGCGGCCCTGACCGAGGCGCTCGGCGCGGGCCGGCACGCCCTGCTGACCGCCGAGTCCGGCCCCGAGAAGCGCTACCGCCAGTGGCTCGCCGTGCGTCGGGGCTCGGTCCGGGCGGTCGTCGGGACCCGGGCCGCCATGTTCGCCCCCGTCCAGGACCTCGGGCTGGTCGTCGTCTGGGACGACGGGGACTCCAGCCACAGCGACGACAACGCCCCCTTCCCGCACGTCCGCGAGGTCCTGGAGCTACGGGCGGCACAGGGCCGCTGCGGCTTCCTGCTCGGCTCCACCAGCTGCACGGTCGAGGCCGCCCAGCTCGTGGAGAGCGGCTGGGCGCTGCCGCTCCTCGCGGACCGCGAGCGACTGCGCCGGGCCGCGCCCCTCATCCGTACGGTCGGCGACGGCGAGCTGGCCCGGGACGGCGCCGCCCGGTCCGCCCGGCTGCCCAGCCTGGCCTGGGGGACCGTGCGCGACGGCCTGCGCAACGGTCCGGTGCTGGTCCAGGTGCCCCGGCGGGGTTACGCCCCCCGCCTCGCCTGCGAACGCTGCCGCACGCCCGCCCGCTGCCGGCACTGCGCGGGCCCTCTCCAGGCCCCGGACCAGCAGGATCTGAACTGCGACTGGTGCGGGCGGGCCGAGCGGTCCTGGCACTGCGCGGAGTGCGGCGCCAACCGGCTGCGCGCCCAGATCGTCGGCGCCCGCCGCACCGCGGAGGAGCTGGGCCGGGCCTTCCCCGCCGTGCCGGTCCGCACCTCGGGGCGCGATCACATCCTGGACGCGGTGCCGGACGCCCCGGCCCTGGTCGTCTCCACCCCGGGTGCGGAGCCCGTGGCGGAGGGCGGCTATGCGGCGGCCCTGCTGCTGGACGGCTGGGCCATGCTCGGCCGCCCCGATCTGCGGGCGGGCGAGGAGGCGCTGCGGCGGTGGACGGCGGCGGCGGCGCTGGTGCGGGGGCAGGACGAGGGTGGCACGGTGGTGATCGTGGCCGAGCCGACGGAGCGCGCGGTGCAGGCGCTGGTCCGCTGGGACCCGGCGGGATTCGCCCGGCGGGAGCTGGCGGAGCGGGCCGAGCTGGGCTTCCCGCCGGTCTCCCGGATGGCCTCGGTGACCGGCCCGGCCGAGGCCCTGGCCGCCTTCCTCCGGACCGCCGGGCTGCCGCCGGAGGCCGAGATCCTGGGCCCGGTGCCGGTCCCGTCGGCCGGACCCGGCCGACCCCGCCGACCGGGGGACGCCCCACCGGGCGAGACCTGGGAGCGGGCCCTGGTCCGGGTGGTCCCGGGGCGCGGGGCGGCGTTGGCCCGCGCCCTGAAGTCGGCGCTCGCGGCCCGTACGGCCAAGGGCGCGACCGACCCGATACGCATCAGGATCGACCCGCCGGACATCGGCTGAGGCCACCGGGAGAGCTTGCGATCCCGCGGGACCTTGCGGCTTCGGGGGAGCCCCAGGCCTCCGGGCCCGGACAGCGGACTGCCCCGCCGTGCGACCGGCACGGTGGGGCAGCGGGGTGGTGAACGGTCAGCCGTTACGGGGGCCGGGGAAGGCGCCGGGGCGCAGTTCCTCGCGGGCCGGCTGCTGGGCCGACGACGGCTGCGGCGGCATCGAGCGGGCCGCCGGGACGGAGGGCACCGGGGAGCCGGACCCTGCGGCGGAGGACCCGGTCAGACCCGGACCGACGGAGACGGGACGCGGCACGGCCGTCGTCTCGCCGGCCGTCTCCGCCGCGGGCTGCGGCGTGGCCCGGCGTGTCCCGTAACGGCGGTGCACGGCCTGCTTGGTGACGCCGAGGGCGGAGCCCACCGCGTCCCAGGAGAAGCCCAGCGAGCGGTCGAAGTCCACCGCGGCCGTGACCAGGGTCTCGACGCTGTCCCGCAGCTCCTGGGCGAGGCGGACGGTGGGGGCCGGGGCCCTGCCGTAGACGACGAAGCCCGCGGAGGGGCCGGAGCGGCGCGGACGGTAGACGTTGCCCAGCTGGGCGGTGAGGGTGCGCAGCGCGTCCACCTGCCGCCGGACCCGCTCGATGTCCCGCACCAGAAGATGCAGACTGGCCCGCGCTTGGGCGTCGTGGGTTGCGTGGTCGGCCATGAAGAAGCCTCTCGAACCGGCGTTGAAAGGGATCGGGCCGCATCGGGGCGGCCCGCTTCGGTCAATCTCCTTTGACCAACGCCCGAGCCGGGTATGTGGTCACGCTATCGGGGCGTATGTGCATATGCACGGGGCGTGCGCGGCGCGCGTACGCCCCCTGGTAGCCGCCCCCGCACCAGGGTGCGGCCGGGCCCTGCCGACCAGGGCACCCCTAGACTGGTGTGCTGCTCGTCACCGTACGTCTTGGCCCGAGAGGCAGTCAGCCACCATGAAGCTCGTCTTCGCCGGCACCCCCGAAGTCGCCGTCCCCGCCCTGGACGCCCTGATCGCCTCCGACCGCCATGAGGTGGCCGCCGTGGTGACCCGTCCCGACGCCCCGGCCGGACGGGGCCGCCGACTCGTCGCGAGCCCGGTGGCCGAGCGGGCGGAGGAAGCCGGGATCGAGGTGCTCAAGCCGGTGAAGCCCCGCGACGAGGAGTTCCTCGCCCGGCTGCGCGAGATCGCCCCGGACTGCTGCCCGGTCGTCGCCTACGGCGCCCTGCTGCCCAAGGTCGCCCTCGACGTGCCCGCCCGTGGCTGGGTCAACCTGCACTTCTCGCTGCTGCCCGCCTGGCGGGGCGCGGCGCCCGTGCAGCACTCGGTGATGGCGGGCGACGAGGTGACCGGCGCGTCGACCTTCCTGATCGAGGAGGGCCTGGACTCCGGGCCGGTCTACGGCGTCCTCACGGAGGAGATCCGCCCCACCGACACCAGCGGCGATCTGCTCACCCGGCTCGCCTTCGCCGGCGCCGGGCTGCTGGCGGCCACCATGGACGGCATCGAGGACGGCACGCTGCACGCCGTGCCCCAGCCGCACGACGGGGTCACCCTGGCCCCGAAGATCACCGTCGAGGACGCGCAGATCCAGTGGTCCGCTCCGGCGCTGCGCGTCGACCGCGTCGTACGCGGCTGCACCCCGGCCCCCGGCGCCTGGACCCTGTTCCGCGGCGAGCGGCTCAAGCTGATCCAGGCCACGCCGGTCCTGGACCGCACCGACCTGGCCCCCGGCGAGCTGTCGGCCGCCAAGAACAACGTGTACGTGGGCACCGGATCGCACGCGGTCGAGCTGCTCTGGGTCCAGCCGCAGGGCAAGAAGCCGATGAAGGCCGCCGACTGGGCGCGCGGCGTCCGCATCGCCCACGGCGAGCTGCTGGGCCTGTAGCGGGCTTTCCCGGGCCCGGGACGGCGTCCACGGGCCCCGGGCTGCCGTTCGGGCGGCCGGGGACGGCGACGTACGCTGGGAGGGTTCGCCCCTCTCACCCTCAGCGGAGCACCTTTCACGTGAACGACCAGCCGCGTCGCCGTCCCGCCAAGCCTCACCGCCGTCCCAAGAAGGACCCGGTCCGCTTCCTCGCCTTCGAGGCGCTGCGGGCCGTCGACGAGCGCGACGCGTACGCCAACCTGGTGCTGCCTCCGCTGCTGAAGAAGGCCCGCGCCAAGGGCGACTTCGACGGCCGGGACGCGGCGCTGGCGACCGAGCTGGTCTACGGGACGCTGCGCCGCCAGGGCACGTACGACGCGATCGTGGCGGCCTGCATCGACCGGCCGCTGCGCGAGGTCGACCCGCCGGTCCTGGACGTCCTGAACATGGGCGTCCACCAGCTGCTCGGCACCCGTATCCCCACCCACGCGGCCGTCTCCGCCAGTGTGGAGCTGGCCCGGGTGGTGCTGGGGGAGGGGCGCGCGAAGTTCGTCAACGCGGTGCTGCGCAAGGTCACCGCGCACGACCTCGACGGCTGGGTGGAGAAGGTCGCCCCGCCGTACGACGAGGACGCCGAGGACCACCTCGCCGTCGTCCACTCCCACCCCCGCTGGATCGTCTCCGCCCTCTGGGACGCGCTGGGCGGCGGCCGGGCGGGCATCGAGGATCTTCTGGAGGCCGACAACGAGCGGCCCGAGGTGACGCTGGCGGCCCGCCCCGGCCGCTCCACCACCGACGAGCTGGTCAAGGCCCTGGGCGAGGACAACTCCCTGCCGGGCCGCTGGTCCCCGTACGCCGTCCGGATGGCCGAGGGCGGCGAGCCCGGTGCGCTGGAAGCCGTCCAGGAAGGCCGGGCGGGCGTGCAGGACGAGGGCAGCCAGCTCGTCGCCGCCGCCCTGGCCGCGGTACCCGTCGAGGGCCGCGACACCCGCTGGCTGGACGGCTGCGCGGGCCCCGGCGGCAAGGCCGCCCTGCTCGCGGCGCTGGCCGCCGGACGCGGCGCGACGCTGCTCGCCGCCGAGAAGCAGCCGCACCGGGCCCGGCTGGTCGAGCGGGCGCTCGCCGGCAACCCCGGCCCGTACCAGGTGATCACCGCCGACGGCACCCGCCCGCCGTGGCTGCCCGGCACGTTCGACCGCATCCTGATGGACGTGCCCTGCTCCGGCCTGGGCGCGCTGCGCCGCCGTCCGGAGTCCCGCTGGCGGCGTCGGCCCGAGGATCTGGAGGGCTTCGCGCCGCTCCAACGCGGCCTGCTGCGCGAGGCGTTGAAGGCGGTGCGGGTCGGCGGCGTGGTCGGCTACGCGACCTGCTCGTCGCATCTCGCGGAGACCCGTGTGGTGGTCGAGGACGTGCTCAAGGGCCGGGGCGGGGAACCGGTGGAGGCGGAGTGGGTCGACGCCCGCCCGCTGATGCCCGGAGTGCCCGCGCTGGGGGAGGGGCCCGACGTACAGCTCTGGCCGCATCTGCACGGCACGGACGCGATGTATCTGGCTCTGCTGCGCCGGACCGGCTGAATATCACCGCGTCAGCGTGCGCGCCCGTACGGCAAAAGAAAAGTAAAGCGCTGGCAAAATGCCCAGAATGCGCGGACTGTGATGGCCGTGTGAGGCTTCGGAGGGCATCGAGGCGGGGAACCGGCCGCGGACGTGGCAGGCTTGGGTCATGGCGCAGATCAACCCCAGCATCCTGTCCGCCGATTTCGCACGTCTCGCCGAGGAGGCGAAGGCCGTCGAAGGCGCGGACTGGCTCCACGTCGATGTCATGGACAACCACTTCGTGCCCAACCTGACCCTCGGCGTGCCGATCGTCGAGGCGCTCGGCAAGGCCACGGACACCCCGCTGGACTGCCACCTCATGATCGAGGACGCGGACCGCTGGGCCCCGCAGTACGTGGAGGCCGGCGCCGGGTCCGTCACCTTCCACGCGGAGGCCGCCGCGGCTCCGGTGCGCCTCGCGCGGGAGATCCGGGCGAAGGGGGCGCGCGCCTCGATGGCGCTGAAGCCCGCGACGCCGATCGAGCCGTACGAGGATCTGCTGCCCGAGCTGGACATGCTGCTGATCATGACGGTCGAGCCGGGCTTCGGCGGCCAGGCCTTCCTGGACATCATGCTGCCGAAGATCCGCCGCACCCGGGAGCTGATCAGCAAGCACGGCCTCGAACTGTGGCTCCAGGTCGACGGCGGGGTCTCGGCCGCCACCATCGAGCGGTGTGCCGAGGCCGGCGCCGATGTCTTCGTGGCCGGATCCGCGGTCTACGGGGCGGCGGACCCGGCAGCAGCGGTGCGCGGGCTGCGGGCGCAGGCGGAGGCGGTCACGGCCGTCGCCCCCTGGGCATGCGGCCACTGAACCAAGGGCAGATGAACGCGGTCCGACAGGACCGATCAAGGATCGCCGGATCTGACAGGATGAACGGCGTATCGGGCGTGTGAACAGCAGTGAGGAGATCGCGGTGTCTGGCATCTCGGCGGGTCGGTCAGCCATGCGGATGGGACCCGCGGAGCTGGTGCAGGCGGCGGCCATGGCCCGCCGGTTCTACCTGGAGGGCAAGTCCAAGATCCAGATCGCCGAGGAGTTCGGCGTGAGCCGCTTCAAGGTGGCCCGGGTCCTGGAGACCGCCCTCGAACGCGATCTCGTACGGATCGAGATCCGGGTACCGGCCGAGCTCGACGCCGAACGCTCCGACGCGCTCCGGGCCCGTTACGGGCTGCGCCACGCGGTCGTCGTGGAGTCCCCGGCCGAGGAGCCCGAGGACGCCCCCGACCCGGAGAACCTGGGCGAGGTCGCGGCCGACCTCCTCGGCGAACTGGTGGCCGAGGGCGATGTGCTCGGCCTGGCCTGGGGCCGCTCCACCATCCACATGGCGGCCGCCCTCGACCGGCTCCCGCCGTGCACGGTGGTCCAGCTGACCGGGGTGTACGACGCGGGCACCGCCGAGCGCGGCTCGGTCGAGGCGGTCCGCCGGGCTGCCCAGGTGTCCGGCGGCGAGGCGCACCCCATCTACGCCCCGATGCTGCTGCCCGACCCCGCGACGGCCGCCGCGCTGCGCGAGCAGACGGGCATCGCCCGCGCCTTCGAGTACTTCGACAAGGTGACGGTCGCCGCCGTCTCCATCGGCTCCTGGGAGCCGGGCATCTCCACGGTCCACGACATGCTCTCGGACGAGGAGCGCGCCCACTACGCCTCGCTCGGCGTCGCCGCCGAGATGTCCGCGCACCTCTTCGACGCCGAAGGCCGCCGGGTCGGCCGTGACCTCGGCGAGCGCTGCATCACCGTGGAGGCGGACCGGCTGCGCCGGATCCCCGAGGTGGTCGCCATTGCGGGCGGGCGGCGCAAGGCGGCGGCGATCGGCGCGGTGCTCCGCTCCGGTCTGGTCACCAGCCTGGTCACGGACACCGCCGCGGCCGACCATCTGCTCACCGAGTCAGCCGCGGGCGTCCGCCCGGCGCTGGAGCGGGCCGACCCCGACGGGGAGTGACCCCCAGGACATGCCGAGGGCCGGGCACCCCGCGGGGTGCCCGGCCCTCGGCATGTCCGGCCGCCCTCAGCCGGCCGGCGGCGCCTTCGCCGCGCACGGAGCGGGAGCCGCCACCTCGGTGCGCGCGGGCGGGACGCCCAGCACGGTCTCCTCCAGATACTCCTCGGGCTCCTCGTACTGGCCCACGTCGGCGGGGTTGTAGCGGGGCGTCTGGCGCGACCAGTCCAGATTGCCGCGCATCCAGCTCCGCATCCCGTCGAGATAGGGCACCAGCAGCCCGGACAGCTCCGGATACAGCTCCAGCAACTCGTCCTCGGCGGTCAGGAACCGTTCGGTCTCCATCGCCAGCCGCTCCGCGACATGGTCCAGCGCCTGCTGCTCCCCGAAACCCCGGTGGTGGCGGACCAGGTGGACGAGGTTGTGGATCTCGCCGAGCACCTGCTCCTTCTCGAAGGAGTACACGTCGTTGGCCCAGCACACGTGGTTGCACGCGGCTTCCAGCGCGGTGATGAAGCGGGGGTCGTTGTGGAGCGACTCCGGGGCCTCGATGCCCGCCACGATCTCTATGAGGTCCATGCAGACGTGGATGGCCCCGGTGTGCCGCCGCTTGGCGATGTACGTCTCCTCCGAGGGCACCACGTCCTCGGCGCGGTTTCCCGCCTCCCAGGTCGTGGCGGTCGTGAGGTAGGTGATCAGGTGCCAGGCGAACCGGGTGCGCCAGTGGGGCGCGGCGTTCGGCGTCGTACGTTTCCACAGATCGGCCAGGGCGGTCACGGCGGCCGGGACCTCCTCCCCGGGCAGCGGCTCGGGGGCGGAGCCGTCGACCACCGCGCGCATGCGTTCGACGACACTTCTCACCCGATCGGGTGAACGGCCGAGGTGGCCGTCGTCGAGCTGGTCGTCGACCAGGAAGAGCCAGACGAACCAGTCGGCCACCAGGTCGAGGTGCTCCTCGTCGGCCGTCGGGTAGACCATGCCGACGAACGACCCGAAATCGGCTTGTTCGAATCGGTGCCTCGCGGACTCGCGGTGGACCAGCCCCGTCCGTCTGGTCCAGGCGTCCAGATGCCCCCGGGTGTGTCCCACGTGCGGGTTGGTCCGCTGCGGGAACGGGCAGTAGATGTCCGGCAGTTCGCTGTCCACAGGCGGATCTGGATCCTCTCCGGTCAAACGGTGTGCCCAGGGGTGCCGACGAGCCGGATCGACGCTTCGGACACCCCCGAGACCTGCGGGTTTGAAGCTACCTGACCCCTTGTCACCCGGTCCAGGGATGGTGATCACGAATGATTCGAATACCGTTCGGGTAGAGTCCGTGGGTAAGGCAGGTTCCACTTGCCCGGGGCCCCCGGCCACCTTCTCGGAGCACTTCTCGGTGCTCCTTGGAGGAACGGACGAACGCGGGGGTCTTTTGCTGTGTCTTCGTGGAAACGACCTGCACCGTTTCGTATGAAAAAATGAGTGTTATGCGTTTTCTTGAGCCGGGCACCGGTCGCTACACAGAGTCCCCCGCGGTCCCGTACGACCTCACGTACGACGACGTCTTCATGGTTCCGGGCCGCTCCGCGGTCGGCTCCCGGCAGGGTGTGGACCTCTCGTCGCCCGACGGAACCGGCACCACCATTCCGCTCGTGGTCGCCAACATGACCGCCATCGCGGGCCGCCGGATGGCCGAAACCGTCGCCCGCCGCGGCGGCCTCGTCGTCATCCCCCAGGACATCCCGATCGAGGTCGTCACCGACGTCATCTCCTGGGTCAAGACGCGCCACCTCGTCCTCGACACCCCGATCGAGCTGGCCCCCGGCCAGACCGTCGCCGACGCGCTGTCGCTGCTGCCCAAGCGCGCCCACGGCGCGGGCGTCGTCGTCGACGCCGACCGCCGCCCGGTGGGCGTCGTCACCGACCACGACCTCACCGGCGTCGACCGCTTCACCCAGCTCTCCGAGGTCATGTCCAAGGACCTGGTGCTGCTCGACGCCGACATCGACCCGCGCGACGCCTTCAACAAGCTCGACGGCGCCAACCGCAAGCTCGCCCCCGCGGTCGACGCGGACGGCCGCCTCGTCGGCATCCTCACCCGCAAGGCCGCCCTGCGCGCCACGCTCTACACCCCCGCCACCGACGCCGCGGGCAAGCTGCGCGTCGCGGCCGCCGTCGGCATCAACGGCGACGTGGCCGGCAAGGCCAAGCAGCTCCTGGACGCGGGCGCCGACGTCCTCGTCGTGGACACCGCCCACGGTCACCAGGAATCGATGATCAGCGCGGTGAAGGCCGTGCGGGCACTCGACCCGCGGGTGCCGATCGTCGCGGGCAACATCGTCGCCGCCGAGGGCGTGCGCGACCTCATCGAGGCGGGCGCGGACATCATCAAGGTCGGTGTCGGCCCCGGCGCCATGTGCACCACCCGGATGATGACCGGCGTCGGCCGCCCGCAGTTCTCCGCCGTCCTGGAGTGCGCCGCCGAGGCGAAGAAGCATGGCAAGCACGTCTGGGCCGACGGTGGCGTCCGGCACCCGCGCGACGTCGCGATGGCGCTCGCCGCCGGCGCGTCCAACGTGATGATCGGCTCCTGGTTCGCGGGTACGTACGAGTCGCCCGGCGACCTCCAGCAGTCCGCCGACGGCCGCTTCTACAAGGAGTCCTTCGGGATGGCCTCGGCCCGCGCCGTCAAGAACCGCACCTCGGACGAGTCCGCGTACGACCGCGCCCGCAAGGCGCTCTTCGAGGAGGGCATCTCCACCTCGCGGATGTTCCTGGACCCGACCCGCCCGGGCGTCGAGGACCTGATCGACTCGATCATCGCGGGCGTCCGCTCCTCCTGCACCTACGCCGGCGCCGGTTCCCTCGCGGAATTCGCCGAGAAGGCCGTCGTCGGTATTCAGAGCGCCGCCGGTTACGCCGAGGGCAAGCCGCTGCACGCCAGCTGGAGTTGATCCCGGATCACCGCGACGACCCCGCCCCCTTAAGGCCTTTTCGCGCCGGAGGGGGCGGGGTCTTTTCCGGCCTTGTGGAGTGGCCGGGGCCGCGCTTCAACTCTGTTGAAGTATAAGTAATATGAAGCGCACTCAGCTGCTTGCCTCTCTCTGCGGTAAGGGATCTCATGTCCTTCTTCACTGACCTGGCCCACCAGTACATCGACGGCGAGTGGAGGCCGGGGAAGGGGTCCTGGGACATCATCGACTTCAACCCGTTCGACGGGGAGAAGCTCGCCTCGATCCCGGTCGCCACCGCCGACGAGGTCGACCAGGCCTACCGCGCCGCGGAGCGCGCCCAGCAGGCGTGGGCGGACACCAACCCGTACAGCAGGCGGGCCGTCCTGGAGAAGGCGCTGCGCCTCGTGGAGGAGCGCGAGCCGGAGATCGGCGAGGCCATCGTCGCCGAGCTCGGCGGCACCCGGCTGAAGGCCGCCTTCGAACTGCACCTGGCCAAGGAATTCCTCCGTGAGGCGATCCAGCTGGCCCTGCGCCCCGCCGGACAGATCCTCCCCTCGCCCACCGAGGGCAAGGAGAACCGGGTCTACCGTGTGCCCGTCGGGGTCGTCGGCGTGATCAGCCCGTTCAACTTCCCCTTCCTGCTCTCCCTCAAGTCCGTCGCGCCCGCGCTGGCCCTCGGCAACGCCGTCGTCCTCAAGCCGCACCAGAACACCCCGATCTGCGGCGGCACCCTGCTCGCCAAGATCTTCGAGGACGCCGGGCTGCCCGCCGGGCTGCTGAACGTCGTGATCACCGACATCGCGGAGATCGGCGACACCCTGCTGGAGCACCCCGTACCGCAGGTCATCTCCTTCACCGGCTCGGACAAGGTCGGCCGCCACGTCGCCACCGTCTGCGCCCGCAACCTCAAGCGCGCCGTCCTCGAACTCGGCGGCAACAGCGCCCTGATCGTGCTCGATGACGCCGATCTGGACTACGCCGTCGACGCGGCGGTCTTCAGCCGGTACGTCCACCAGGGCCAGGTCTGCATGGCCGCCAACCGCATCCTGGTCGACCGCGCCGTCGAAGCGGAGTTCACCGAGAAGTTCGTCGCCAAGGTCGCCTCGCTCACCGTCGGCGACCCCGCCGACCCGGCCACCCAGATCGGCCCGCTGATCAACTCCTCGCAGGCCGAGTCCGTCTCCAAGCTCGTCGACCAGACCGTGGCGGCCGGCGCGACGGCCCTCCTGCACGGCCGCGCCGACGGCAACCTGGTCAGCCCCTCCGTACTGACCGGCCTCGCCGCCGACTCGCCCGTCCTGCACCAGGAGATCTTCGGCCCCGTCGCCCTGCTGATCCCCTTCGACGGCGAGGACGAGGCCGTCCGCATCGCCAACGACACCCCGTACGGACTCAGCGGCGCCGTCCACACCGGCAACATCGAGCGCGGGGTGCGGGTCGGGCAGCGCATCCACACCGGCATGATCCACATCAACGACGGCACCGTCCACGACGAGCCGATCGTCCCCTTCGGCGGTGAGAAGAGCTCCGGCCTCGGCCGGCTGAACGGCGAATCGATGACCGAGGCCTTCACCACCCAGAAGTGGATCTCCATCCAGCACGGCCGCTCGCAGTTCCCCTTCTGACGGCCTGCCCCGCCGCACCGGGCATGCCCAGGGCGGCGGCCCGTGGTCTACTGCGGGAGGCGGCACCCTCCGCCTCCCGCAAGCCGACCCACCGCAGAGAAGTGAACCGCCCGACGTGCGCCTGAACGACCTCGACGAACGCATCGTCCACGCCCTCGCCGAAGACGCCCGGCGCTCCTACGCCGACATCGGCGCCCTCATCGGCCTCTCCGCCCCCGCCGTGAAACGCCGCGTCGACCGGCTGCGGGCCGAGGGCGCGATCACCGGCTTCACCGTGCGGGTCGACCCGGCGGCGCTCGGCTGGGAGACCGAGGGGTTCATCGAGATCTACTGCAGCCGCAACACCTCCCCGGAAGCGATCAAGCAGGGCCTCGCCCGCTATCCGGAGATCGCCGCGGCCTCCACCGTCACGGGCGAGGCGGACGCGGTGGTGCAGGTCTTCGCCGCCGACATGCGCCACTTCGAACAGGTCCTGGAGCGGATCGCGGGGGAGCCGTACGTCGAGCGGACCAAGTCCGTCCTGGTGCTCTCACCGCTGCTCCGCCGGTACTCCGCGGAGGCCCCGCCGGCCTGAAACGGGTGGCGCACATCACCCCGCTGACCTGCGGTGATGTCCGACGCAACGATTCGCCGCGGCAAGCCCTTCGCGCGCAACGAATCAACGGTCGACGCGCAACACTCGCGCCTTGTCCGGCGCGAACCGGGCCACGTACCTTCGATACGTCTCCCCACCCCGCCCGCACCGCCCGAGGTCAGCCATGCCGTCGTTGCGCACCGCCCTGCTCCAGAGCTCCGGACGTCCGGGCGCCGTCGCCGAGAACCTGAAGGTGCTCGACGAGGCCGCCGCACGGGCCGCCGCCGCCGGAGCCGGGCTGCTGGTCTCGCCGGAGCTGTTCCTCACCGGTTACGCCATCGGCGACGCCGTCCCCGTACTCGCCGAGCCGGCCGACGGTCCCGGCGCGGAGGCCGTCGCCGAGATCGCCGTACGCCACGGCCTCGCCGTCCTCTACGGCTACCCGGAGCGCGACGGGCAGCGGATCTTCAACGCCTCCCAGCTCATCGGCCCCGACGGCACGCGCCTCGCGAACTACCGCAAGACCCACCTCTTCGGCTGCTTCGAGCAGGAGTGGTTCACCCCCGGCGAGCAGACCGTCGTCCAGGCCGACCTCGACGGTCTCCGCATCGGCCTGCTGATCTGCTACGACGTCGAGTTCCCGGAGAACGTCCGGGCGCATGCCCTGGCCGGCACCGACCTGCTGCTGGTGCCCACCGCGCAGATGCACCCCTTCCAGTTCGTCGCCGAATCCGTCGTCCCCGTCCGGGCCTTCGAGAGCCAGATGTACGTGGCGTACGTCAACCGCACCGGCCCGGAAGGCGAGTTCGAGTTCGTCGGGCTCAGCTGCCTGGCCGGCCCCGACGGCACCGTGCGCACCCGCGCCGGCCGCGGCGAGGAGCTCGTCCTCGGCGAGGTGGACCCGGAGTTCCTGGCCGCATCGCGCGCCGCCAACCCCTATCTGCACGACCGCCGCCCCGGTCTGTACGGCTCCCTCGCCTGAGCCCGCCCCCCTCGACTTCCCCTCCCCAGAGTCATCGCGCAAGGAGTCCGTACCCCATGACGTCCACGGTGCCCAACGCCGTCCAGCACACCGACGCGGCCGCCCCGCCGATCACCATGTTCGGACCGGACTTCCCGTACGCGTACGACGACTTCCTCGCCCACCCGGCCGGCCTCGGACAGATACCGGCGACCGAGCACGGCCAGGAGGTCGCCGTCATCGGCGGCGGGCTGTCCGGCATCATCGCCGCGTACGAGCTGATGAAGATGGGCCTCAAGCCCGTCGTGTACGAGGCGGACCAGATCGGCGGCCGGCTGCGTACCGTCGGCTTCGACGGCTGCGACGGCGACCTCACCGCCGAGATGGGCGCGATGCGCTTCCCGCCGTCCTCCACGGCGCTCCAGCACTACATCGACCTGGTGGGTCTGGAGACCCGGCCCTTCCCCAACCCGCTCTCCCCGGCCACGCCCTCGACCGTCGTGGACCTCAAGGGCGAGTCGCACTACGCCGAGACCATCGACGACCTGCCGCAGGTCTACCGCGATGTGGCCGAGGCCTGGAACGCCTGTCTGGAGGAGGGCGCCGACTTCTCCGACATGAACCGGGCCCTGCGCGAGCGCGACGTACCGCGCATCCGGGAGATCTGGGCGCAGCTCGTCGAGCGGCTCGACAACCAGACCTTCTACGGCTTCCTCTGCGAGTCCGAGGCCTTCAAGTCCTTCCGGCACCGCGAGATCTTCGGCCAGGTCGGCTTCGGCACCGGCGGCTGGGACACCGACTTCCCCAACTCCATCCTGGAGATCCTGCGCGTCGTCTACACCGAGGCCGACGACCACCACCGCGGCATCGTCGGCGGCAGCCAGCAGCTTCCGCTGCGCCTGTGGGACCGTGAGCCGCAGAAGATCGTCCACTGGCCGCTCGGCACCTCGCTCTCCTCCCTGCACGGCGGCGAGCCGCGCGGCGCCGTGACCCGGCTGACCCGCACCGCGGGCAACCGCATCACCGTCACCGACGCCACCGGCGACATCCGCACCTTCCGGGCCGCGGTCTTCACCGGCCAGTCCTGGCTGCTGCTCTCCAAGATCGACTGCGATGACGCGCTCTTCCCGATCGACCACTGGACGGCGATGGAGCGCACCCACTACATGGAGTCGTCCAAGCTGTTCGTGCCGGTGGACCGGCCCTTCTGGCTGGACAAGGACGAGCTCACCGGCCGCGACACCATGTCGATGACGCTCACCGACCGGATGACCCGGGGGACGTACCTCCTGGACGAGGGCCCGGACAGGCCCGCCGTCATCTGCCTCTCCTACACGTGGTGCGACGACAGCCTGAAGTGGCTGCCGCTCTCCCCGAAGGAGCGCATGGACGTCATGCTCAAGTCGCTCGGCGAGATCTACCCGAACGTCGACATCCGCAGCCACATCATCGGCAACCCGGTGACCGTCTCCTGGGAGAACGAGCCGTACTTCATGGGCGCGTTCAAGGCGAACCTGCCCGGCCACTACCGTTACCAGCGGCGGCTGTTCACCCACTTCATGCAGGACGACCTGCCCGAGGACAAGCGGGGGCTGTTCCTGGCGGGCGACGACATCTCCTGGACGGCCGGCTGGGCCGAGGGGGCCGTGCAGACCGCGCTGAACGCGGTGTGGGGCGTCATGCACCAGTTCGGCGGGGCGACCGACGCGACCAACCCCGGCCCCGGCGACGTCTTCGACGAGATCGCCCCGGTCGAACTCCCGGAGGACTGACCGGCGGCACCGCGCACCGACGCGGGCGCGGGCGTCAGCGGCAGGGCGTGAGCAGGAAACGCCCCACCAGACCCGCGCCCGCGTCGGTCCGCTGCCTGAACTCCTCGGCCAGCGACGGGAATCCGCGCAGCCGCCAGAGCACCCGGGCCGCCGACCAGGCCGCCTCGCGGGCCCGCTCCAGGCTCCAGGAACTCACCAGATGCGTCACCGGGTCCGCGATCTCCAGCAGATCGGGACCCGGCATCAGATCGTCGTGGATCAACTCCTCCAGCAACACGAGGAGATCGCCCACGCGCTCGAACTCCCCTTCCAGGTCCGGCGGAGCGCAGCCGAGCGTACGACAGGTGTCCACCACCGCCAGGACCAGATCGTGCCCGACGTGCGCCTGTAGACCGCTCAGCGCGAACTGCAGCGGGCGTACGCCGGGATGGCGGCGGTACTGGAGCAGCGGGCGCCAGCACTGCGGCGGACGCCCGCCCGCCGTCGCCGTCTCCACGGCCGACAGATAGTGCTCCGCGCAGCGCACGCCCAGCAGGGCGGCGGCCTCCCGGTCGTCGAACCCACCCCGGCCGAGGCCCGGATCAGCCCTCTCGACGACCTCCAGATAGGCCTCGTTGAAGACCGCCACCCCGTCCGTGGACGGCCACCGGGAACGCAGTTCCCGCATACGTTCGACCACCGGGGAGCCGCCCGTCGGCGCGCAGCCGACGGGGACCGGTACTGCGGACTGCTCGATCTGCGTCATGCGCGGAGCGTCCCAGCCATAGGCTCGCCACGGCGCCGACCGGCCCGAGGTTCATCGGATCGGACGAACAACGGTGCCGGAAAAGGGGATCGAGGAGTGCCGGGTTCACGCGCGCAGCGCCGTATCGCACACCGGGATCGCCGGCGTGCCACCCGCCGTCACGCCGTGCTGGCCGTCGCCTCGGCGGTCGTGGCGATCGGCGCCACCGCCGGGCTGAT
>MUNB01000183.1 GCA_002154345.1 Streptomyces griseus | reverse complement strand
TCTCCGGCATCCCCGACGCCCTCACCCGGGCCGTCCTCTGGAACACCGCCCGCGACATGGTCCGCGACGGCGAACTCGACCCGGCCACCTACCTCGCGACCGCCCGCACCCACCTCCCGCACGAGAGCGACCTCGCCCTCGTCCAGGGCGTCCTCTCCTTCGCCGCCGGACAGATCGCTGCCCGCTACGTCGCCCCCGAGAACCGCCCGGGCGCCCTCGCCACCCTCACCGACCTCTGCCGCGACCTCATCCGCCGCACCGAGGACGGCTCCAACCCCGGCCTGCGCCTCATCGCCGTACGCCACTTCATCGACGCCGCCACCCAGCCCGACACCCTGCGCACCTGGCTCGACGAGGACACCGTCCACGGCGGACCCGAACTCGACCCCGAACTGCGCTGGCGCATCCTCACCCGGCTCGCCGTCCTCGGCGCCACCGACGAGACCACCATCGCCGCGGCCCTCGAAGCCGACCCCAGCGCCACCGGCCGCGAAGGCGCCGCCCGCTGCCGCGCCGCCCTGCCCACCCCCGAGGCCAAGGCCGCCGCCTGGGACGCCCTGTTCACCGACGACACCCTGTCCAACTACCTCTTCACCGCCACCGCCCAGGGCTTCTGGCAGCCCGGCCAGGAAGAGCTGACCGGCGACTACGTGCCCCGCTTCTACCCGGAAGCCACCGCACTCGCCGCCCGCCGCGGCCCCGCCATCGCCGAGGCCGCCGGACGCCACGCCTTCCCCGCGTACGCCGTCGACGCCGAAAGCCTCGCCATCGGCACCCGCGCCCTGGAGGACCCGGCCCTCATCCCCGCCCTGCGCCGCAAGCTCGTCGACCAGCTCGACGACCTCCGCCGCGCCCTCGCCGTACGGACATCGGCTGACCGCTAACGGGTATCAGCGCGGCCCGGACGACCGTCGTCCGGGCCGTCGTTCCCCGACCGCAGATCGGCGAGCAGCTCCGCCTGGCCCGACAGCACCCCGGTCAGGATCGTCCGCGCCACCCGCAGTAGCTCCGCCACCCCCGGGTCGGCCAGCGAGTAATGGACCGCCGAGCCCTCCCGCCGGGCCGTCACCAGACCCGCGCGGCGCAGCACGGCCAGCTGCTGCGAGAGATGGGCGGCCTCGACCCCCACCTCGGTCAACATCTCCGAGACCGCGTGCTCGCGTTCACTGAGCAGTTCGAGCACCCTGATCCGCACCGGGTGCCCCAGCGTCTTGAAGAACTCCGCCTTCAAGCGGTACAGCGGCGTACTCACCGGCGGGGCCCCGTTCCGCACGGCGGAAACCCGCCGCACCACACCTGACCAGAACTCTTCTCCATGGGTTCATCCTCGCGCCTTCGCACCACGAGGATGAACCCGGGGACCGGCCCGGCCGGGTCAGGCCTTCTTCAGGAACTCGGTCTTCAGCACGAGCCCCTTGACCTTCTTCGTGTTGCACTCGATCTCACCGGCGCGCCCGGTGAGCCGGATGTTCTTCACCAGCGTGCCGCGCTTGAGCGTCTCCGACGTGCCCTTCACCTTCAAGTCCTTGACCGTGGTCACGGAGTCACCGTCCGCCAGCACGGTCCCGTTGCTGTCCTTCACGACGATGTCGCTCATGGCGCTTTCCTGCCCTTCTCCACCCGGTACAGATCTTGCACCGGACATCTCTCAACGATCATGTGACCGGCTGTTCCGCCGCAGCGGCAGCGTGACCCATATGCTCTTGCCGCCCTCGTCGACATCGCCCCGCACCACCGCGCTGCCGCCCAGACCATGGGTCAGCTCCATCACGGTCGCCAGCCCCCGACCCGGCGCTATGCCGGCGGACGCGAACAGCGCCGGGCGGTACGGATGGCGGTCGTGCACACCGAACGCGAACGTGTCGGGGCCGCCCGCGAACACCACCGTCACATTCGGCGAGAGCTCCGCCGCGTGCCGCACACTGTTGGTCACCAGCTCACTGACGATCAGCAGCGCCGGATCCCGGCACGGCTCCTGCGCCGCCACGCCCCACTCCGCCAGCACCTGCTCGGCGGTCTCCCGGGCGATCCGCACGGCCGAACCCAAGGTGGGCAGCGTCAGCACATGCCGGTACGGCAAGGTGTCCGGAGGCGTGATCATCGGGCCGCCTCCTCGGCCGGAGCCGCCACCGGCACCTCCCGGCCGCCCCGGGCCGGCCCCACCCCGGCGGCCGCCACC
>MUNB01000182.1 GCA_002154345.1 Streptomyces griseus | reverse complement strand
TCCGCGACGAACTCCTTGCCGTGCAGGCGTAGATGGTGAGCCAGTAGCGGGCACAACGGCACGACGGTGTATTTTTCGTCGATGCTGCTGTGCAGGATTTCTTGCATCAGCAGCCTCTCCAGGCCGCGTTCATGGACATCTGAATATATTTCCGTGCGGAAGAATATCCGCTCTTCGTGCTCTCCGGGTGAGATCACGAAGTCAGCCGTGCCGACAACGCTCTCATCCGCACGACGAACGGAGTAGGAACAGATCGATGGAGTGATATCGACCCTGACCGTCACGGAAGCGCCGGTTTCTTCGGATATTTCTCGGGTCATATGAATGACTTCTCCTGGGAGGAGATCCGCCTCAGGTGCTTTCGGTCTACGAGTGCTCGACGAGTCCCGCCTGAGCGGGGGTCTCGGTAAGGATTCGGAGCTGAGCGGCATCGACGTTGGCGCCGAAGGCGGGTGTTCCGGGTTCGAGCCGGATACCCGCTGCGAGGTCGCCGATGATGAGCGGATCGAATCCGAACGTGTCGACCAGCGCGGACACGGTGGCGAGATCGTCGGGCAGGTGGCCGGCGATCGCGATCGCCTTGCGTCCGGGGGCGCCTGCCGCACGTGCCTCGCCCTCGAGATCGTGGTAGCCCATGTGGTTGAAGGCCTTCACGACGCGGGCACCCTTCAGGAACCCTTGCACGGCCTCGCTCGATGAGGTCTCCGGCGGGAGGATCGTGTCGCGCGGACCATCGACCTCCCACCAGTGGTTCATCGCGTCGACGACCAGCTTCCCCGCCAGCTCGGGCACGGGGAGCTCTCGGTGTCTGCCGAGCGGAAGAGCGAGGATCACCACGTCGGCGGCGTCCGCGGCCTGGGCCGGCCATACGGCCGTCGCCCCCGGGGTGAGAACCTTGGTGGTCAGCACGATCTTGGCGGGGTCACCGGATCCGGAGATCAGGACCCGGTATCCGGCAGCGCCTGCCCGGCGCGCCAGTACGGTGCCGATCTTCCCGGCCCCCAGAATCCCGATGGTGCTCATCGCTTCGCTCCGGCCGTGGCCGCGGGCTGTTCAGTCAGAAGCTCGCAGACCCGGGGGATGACCTGGGTGCCGTACAGCTCGACCGCCCGAAGCCGGGCCGACGCCGAGACGGTGCCGGCGGCGGAGTAGATCAGGTCGAATCGGCCTGCGTCCAGCACCCGGACCGCGTGCGCGATCTTGGTCGCGACCGTCTCGACCGAACCGACGTACAGCGAACCGTGGTCGACCTCGGCGTTGAACTCCTCCCGGCGGAGCGGCGGCCAGCCGCGCAGCGCCCCGATCCGGTCGCGTGTCTCTTTGTACCCGGGGTAGAAGAGTTCCTTGGCCTCCTCGTCGGTGGAGGCGATGAAGCCGGGCGAGTGCAGCCCGACCGGGCGTGCGGTCGTGCCGAACTCTTCGCTCGCCCGCCGATACAGATCCACGTAGGGAGCGAACCGGTCGGGAGCGCCGCCGATGATGGCGAGCATGAGCCGGAATCCGTACTGAGCCGTGCGAATCACGGACTGCGGTGTCCCGCCGACGCCCACCCAGGTGTTGAGGCGTCCCGATTCGGTCTTCGGGTACACGTCCGCGGCGTGCAGGGCGGGGCGTGTGGTTCCTTCCCAGGTGACCGGCTTCTCGTCCAGGAGCCGGTGGAAGAGGTCGATCTTCTCCTCGAACAACACCTCGTAGTCCTTGAGGTCGTACCCGAACAGCGGGAACGACTCGGTGAACGAGCCGCGTCCGAGGATCACCTCGGCCCGTCCGCCGGACAGCGCGTCGACCGTGGCGAACCGCTGGAAGACCCGCACCGGGTCGTCCGAGGACAGCACCGTCACGCCCGACGCGAGCCGGATGCGCTTCGTGACGGTCGCGATACCGGCGAGCACGGTCTCGGGGCTGGAGATGGCGAACTCGGGCAGGTGGTGCTCGCCCAGCGCGACCACGTCGATACCGACCTCGTCGGCAAGGACCGCTTCGGCCACCGCGGCGCGGATCGCCTCCGCGTGCGAGACGATGACGCCCCGGTCGTTGCGGGGCAGGTCTCCGAAGCTGTCGATTCCGAACTCGATTGGCGAAGCATCCATCGTGGGCCTTCTTTCAACGCTTACGTGGGCTCAGCGCGAGATCGCACGCTGCTGCGAGGCGAGGTCGGGGCCTGCCCCCTGGGGTGGGCCCGCCCGATCACAGCCCTCTTGGGCGCCCCGCCACTCCCCCTGCAATTAAGTTGACACATCAACTCTGCCATCTTATTGTTTATACGTCAACAAAAAGGTGGGTGGGCGGCGAAGTAGCCGCACGTCAACGGCCTGGCGGGAGTCCGCAGTCGGGCCGACAGTCCCAGGACGGGCGATGCGCCGACCTGAGCAGCAAGGTGGCCAGTGCCGCTCCCCCGAGCTCCGGCAACCTGCGACTGCGGCCAGTCATCGGCGACCGTTCGTGGGCCGAGGCAGTCAGACGGTTCCGTGCGCCGCCATCCGAACGTTCGCCTCGTCGGCCGGATCCCCGGCATTCAAGAGAAGGAAACGCCATGACCCATCCGTTGGTCGGCAAGAGCTACAGGTTCGAACTGGGGCCGCTCAAGGTGAACTTCACGTTCGACTCCCCCTCCCAGGGCAGTTTCGTGGTCGAGCAGGGCGGAGGGCTCGCACCCGACGGCCACACCGAGACCGTCGAGCTGGATCTCAAGGAGATCCGCGAGGGTCTCTACCTCAATTCCTGGACCGAGGCCAGTGGCGCCACCGTGACGCATGTGGAGGACTTCGCGAACGCCACGGTGTACTCCAACGTCACCGTCGACGGCACCCTCTACAACTTCGTCGGGACCATCAAGGAGGCATGACGGCCTCACCGCGCTGCTCGTCATCGGCGAGCAGCAGCGGCGCGGCCACTGCCTTTGCGGCCCGAGCCTCTTGGGCTTCGCCGCTCACGCACCCTCCCCCAGCGGCACCGGCGCCGTCGGCCCGGACGCGTCCCGCTCGGCGAGCTCCGCATCCGGGGAGGCCTCCACGGGGGCCAGGCGCTCGTTCAGGCTGGAGACGACCGTCATGTCGTCCTTCAGGGACAGCATGGCGACCATCGTGCACAGGACGGAGCGCCCGTCGTCGGTGAGCGGCTGCGTGTCCGTGGACCGTGTGTCCGGATCGGTCCCGCCCTCCTCGCTCATGCCGTCACCCCTACCGGCGGCTCCGCCCGGTCCGCCCCGACGAGCGCGGCACCGAGTGCCCTCGCCTCTTCCTGCGTGACGTGCGCGAGGAGTCGTACCTCCGCCACCCGGTCCACGGCCTTCGTCCGACCCCACCGTGCCGTCTGCACGGCCGGCTCGCACTTGAGCGCTTTCACCGTGAGATTCCTTCCCATCACATCGTGCGGATCGTGTCCGCACCCCAGCCGTTCCTCGGCCACCGCGAGCCGCGCTTCCGTGGAACCGGGCGATCAGCAGGGCCGTCTGCGCCCCACGGACTCGTGCCCGGCGAACGGTCGGCCCGGTCCGGTCAGGGCCTCTCGCCACCGGAAAGGGCCCTGCCCGTCACGGGCAGGGCCCATAGGTGACCGCGTGCGACCGGGAAGGAGATGCCGCGAGCGGTCTCGCACCCACCGGCGAGCATGCGCCGCGGCTTCCCGGCCTCCATCACGTTCTGCGTCATGAGTCCAGGATCGCCCTGCTCATGCCCGTACGGCAGGGCGAGCTGTCATCGCCGCGCATGACAAATGTCAGCAGCCGGGGCCGGCGACGGGCTACTTGGGCGACCAGCGGGGCGTGGAGGTTCCGTCCCACCGGAAGGGGTCGTCTTCCAATGCGGCGCGGTCCCACTCCCCGAGCACCGCGGCGGCCTCGTAGGTGGTGTGCAGGAACTCGGCGACCGCACGGTCGGGGTCGGGCGCGGAGCGGACGGCCTCGTAGGGCAGCAGGAACTGCTTGAACTCGGGGCTGAAGTAGGCGCTTTCGGGCCCGACCGGGTGATCGGCGAACCCTTCGGGTTCGGGGTAGGCGTACGCGTAGAAGGCTCCTTCCTCGCCGCCGCCGGGCCAGAATCCGCAGCTGGAAAGCTCCCGGGAGTAGCCCTCGACCATGACCCAGTCCCCGCAGTTGGGTGCGCCGCCGGGGTGCGGAGGAGCCGTCCGCCCGGAGAAGCGGGTGCAGGCGAGGTCCATCGCTCCCCAGAAGAAGTGCACCGGGCTGACCTTGCCCACGAAGTGCGACCGGAACTCCCCCATGACCCGGTTCGCCTGCAGCAGCTGTCGCCAGAACAGGGTCGCCGCCTCACCGTCGTAGGAGGCGTGGTCGTGGTCCTCGGCGAAGGGGATCGCCTGCTCGACCTCGTTGGGGTGCGGATGGATCGGGGCCTCGATCCCGAGTGCGTCGAGCGTGTGCCGGACCTGTGCGTAGAACTCGGCCACTGCCATGGGGCGGAGCGGAAAGCCGCGCACACCGCCGTCGCTGCTGCGGACTTCGAGCCGGTGGCCGACGAAGTCGAATTCGATCTCGAACGCCCCGGAGCGGTACGGGATGGTCGATGTCGTCAGTCCGCGGGGGCTGACGTACAACGTCACCTGCCACCAGTGGTTGACCAGTGGCGCGTGGGCCATGCGGATCTTGCCCACGATCTGGGTCCACATGTGCAGGGTGTCGCGGGTCGCCGTCCAGTCGGAGACTTTCAGGCTCGGCCAGTTCGTGGCAGCCGGTGCGGTCATCGCAGCTCACATCCTCGGTAGCGCCTGCAAGCGGGTCAGCGGTATTCGGGATTGGCGTAGTCGGGGCGGCAGCCTGCGTCCCAGGCCGAACGCTGGTTGCCGTAGGCAGGAAAGCCACCGGCGTTGCGGATCATCGTCGCGGTGTGGAGGAGGTTGTACGTCATGAACGAGATGTTCCGGTTGGCGAAGTCGTTCTCGGGCCCGCCGGATCCCTCGTCGAGGTAGGAAGGGCCCGGGCCGACCTCGCCGAGCCAGCCGGCGTCGGCCTGGGGCGGGACGGCGAAGCCGATGTGCTGCAGGCTGTAGAGAATGCTCATGGCGCAGTGCTTGAGGCCGTCCTCGTTGCCTGTGATCAGGCAGCCGCCGACCCGTCCGTAGTAGGCGTACTGCCCCTCCTCGTTGAGTACGCCGGAGTAGCCGTAGAGCCGTTCGATGACGCGCCGGGTCACCGAGCTGTTGTCTCCGAGCCAGATCGATCCGCCGATGACGAGGATGTCGGCGGCGAGGATCCGCTGAAGGAGCGCGGGCCACTCGTCGGTGTCCCAGCCGTGTTCGGTCATGTCCGGGCGGACACCGGTGGCGATGTCGTGGTCGACGGCGCGGATCTGGTCCACGCTGACTCCGTTCGCCTCCATGATGGCCACGCTGCGGTCGATCACGCCCTGGGTGTGGCTGCGCTCGGGAGATCGCTTCAGGGTGCAGTTGATGTACATCGCGCTCAGCCCGCTGAAGTCGGGCTTTTCGATCACGGGAGCGTTCATCGCGGTGGTCCTTCCGGGTATTCGGTGCTGTCGGCCCCCGAGAGCCGACCTCTTCGTGTCCGGCCTTATGCGTATCCGGCACGGCAGCCTGGCAGCGGGCAGTGCACATGGAGCGCGCTTCCACTCCGCTTCCAGCGGTCTCCGTACAAGAAAAGACATGCCTTCCGGAAGGCAGGTCCGGAGGCGACTCGACGATGTCCACGACTCGTTCCGGAAATGACCCGACGTCGTGGCCGGAGATTCCCTGGATCCGGTCCTGCAAAACCCTGGGCCGGCCTTGTTCACCCTTCACGCCGAACTGGGCCCGGCCCCGTAACTTTCGGAAATTCTGTCCCCCGTGCACAGACAGTAGAGGTTTTCGTCGTCGAATCCTGCGATCACCTCGCACGGCTTGAGCGACCATGCTCCCCTCGGGCGTCGGCAGTGCGCCGAGTCCGGTCTCGGCTCACCTGCTCATGGGACGGCTTGCACCTGCCGCCGTACACTAGCACCGACACTTGACGTGTCAACTAGATGCCGGTCCGCGCTGGAGGACCTGGCCGCTCCTGCCGACGTCCAGGTTGGCGATGATCTTCTCGGCGAGCGTGCGCAGTTGCGCGATCTCGGTCGCGGTGAGGCCCGAGAGCACGACGTCGCGGGCGAAGACGTCTTGCAGTGGCAGCACTCGTTCCACCAGGTCGAGGCCGCGTCGCGTGAGAACGGCCTGATAGGCACGGCCCTTGTCGGGGGTGTCCTCGCGACGGAGCAGACCGGCCGCCTCCAGCGAGCGGAGTGCGTGAGAGAGCCGGCTCTTGTGAAACCGCAGGGCGCGGCCCAGGCGGGTGAGTCCCATCGTGTGCCGGTCCGCGCCCGCGAGCAGCGCGAGGATCTTGAAGTGGCTGTGCGCGATGCCGGCATCGCACTGCGTCTTCCGCTCCAGTTCGGCTTCGACCAGGTGCGCGAGAATCACCAGCGACTGCCAGTTCTCCCGTTGCTCCCCTGCCGCCCGGGGCGTCGCGGCGTCGCCGGATTCAGCGGAGGGAAGGAGTCGGTGCTGTCCGCCGGGCTGCGGCGATACGAGATCGGACAATCGCTTCTCCGCCTCCTCCGGCTCTCCCGGCTTGCCAAACAGCGAAGCCTTCGTATTATTGGGTCCGTCAGTGAGTTGCGAGTTCAACTCACCTCTATGACTGCCCTCGTAAGAGGAATCTAGTCGTGCCGCACGTCAGCTCTCCGGTAAGACGTTCGCGGCATACCCCGGTGCACTGCGGGTGAGGCCGGACACCGAATCCGGCGCGCGAACGACGTTCACGGTGACCAGCGGCAGAATGACGGCCCACGGTCCACACCGGATCGGTCGACGTGGACATCGTGGGAATTCACCCGTAGGCCATTCCCGTTCCCCGGCATGACGCCATTTTCGATCGCGGCCCTCGGCGGTCGGCCGTTCCGGCCGGCCGTAACCTTCAAGGAGTCCAGGTATGTCGAACAAGGAAACCCTGCTCACAGCCATGCGGGAGCTTTTCCACGACAAGGATGTGACCGCTCTGGACCGCTACTGGGCCGAGCCGTACATCCAGCACAGCCCCAACCTGCCCAACGGGCTGGACGGACTCCGCGCCGCGGTGCCGACGCTGGAGGGCTTCCGCTGGAATCCCGAGCGGGTGTTCGAGGACGGCGACTTCGTCATCGCGCACAGCCGGGTGAGCGGCTGGCACCCCGACGGTGACGCGGCGATCGTCGACATCTTCCGCTTCGAGAACGGCCGGGTCGTCGAGCACTGGGATGTCGTCCAGCCGTACGTCGAGGCGGACCGGACCGTCAGCGGTAACCCGATGGTCTGACCAGGAAACATAGTTTGACCAGCACGTTCGCCCATCTCGGAAAGGGAGAAGAACATGGGTTACATCACCGTCGGCAGTGAGAACAGCACGCCGATCGAGCTGTACTACGAAGACCAGGGAACGGGTCAGCCCGTCGTGTTGATCCACGGGTATCCGCTGAACGGTCACAGCTGGGAGCGGCAGACCCGGGACCTGCTGGAGGCCGGGTACCGCGTCATCACCTACGACCGTCGCGGCTTCGGACGCTCGTCGAAGGTCGGTACGGGATACGACTACGACACGTTCGCCGCCGACCTGAACGCCCTGCTGGAAGACCTCGACCTCCGCGATGTCGTTCTCGTCGGCTTCTCGATGGGTACGGGCGAGCTCGCCCGCTACGTCTCGCGGTACGGGCACGAGAGGGTTGCGAAGCTGGCGTTCCTGGCTTCCCTGGAGCCGTTCCTCGTCGCCCGCGACGACAACCCCGACGGGGTGCCGCAGGAGGTGTTCGACGGAATCGCCGCAGCGGCGAAGGGGGACAGGTACGCCTGGTACACCCAGTTCTTCGCCAACTTCTACAACCTCGACGAGAACCTCGGCAGCCGCATCAGCCAGGAGGCCGTGACCGCGAGCTGGAACGTCGCGACGTCGAGCGCGCCCGTGGCGGCCTACGCGGTCGTTCCCGCCTGGATCGAGGACTTCCGCGCCGATGTCGAGGCGGTCCGCGACAGCGGCAAGCCGGCCCTCATCCTGCACGGAACGGCCGACCAGATCCTGCCCATCGACGCGACCGCCCGCCGGTTCCGCCGTGAGCTGCCCGAGGCGCAGTACGTGGAGGTCGAGGGCGCCCCGCACGGGCTGCTCTGGACGCATGCCGACGAGGTCAACGCGGCCCTTCGCGCCTTCCTCGGCTAGGGCGTGTCCGGCCCTGATCCGCCGGACACGCCCTAGGACGGCCGCAACACCGGCCCCCTTCTCCTCGCCCCGCAGCGGCTGATCAGCCGCTGCGGGGCGAGGAGAAGCCTGTGTCGACCGCGGGCCGGTGCGTCGGTGTCCTCACCACCGTGGCGCCGCCCCGGTGGAGTTGGAAGAACGAGCGCACCCGACGGGCGGACCGAAGGGAGTGGGACGAAGGAAGAGACAGTGGTGGGAACGCGAAATGAGCGGTGTACGACCGGCACCGCTCGGGCCGCTCGCGAAGATTCGGCGCGCGGTCAGCGCGGTCAGCGCGGTCCGGGACGGTCTCCGTGGACGTGGGTGTCCTTCGCTCTTCTGACCGTTGCCGGCTCCGTGGTCTCCTGGCTCAACCGGAGCCCGTGGTGGGGGTGGGCGCTCGTCGCCGCCGCCCTGGGGGTGCTGGTTCTCACCGTACGTTGGTGGCTTCGAGGTCCCGCCCTGCTCAAGGCGGGGGCGTGGCTGCTGGCGGCGGTGTTCGTCTGCACCACGGCCGTCCTCGCCCACCCGTCGCCGCAGAACCGCGTGGCGGGAGGCTCCGATCCCCGGCCGTCCCGGACCGTGCCGACGCGAGAGGGGCCGGTCAGGGGCGTTCTCAACGATGAGCGCGACGTCGAGATCTTCGCCGGGATTCCCTATGCCCGTCCCCCGGTCGGAGACCTGCGCTGGCGTCCGCCGCAGCCCCCCGAGCCGCGTCAGGGGCTGCTCAGCGCCGACCGGTTCTCCGACGTTCCCGTTCAGCCGGCCTCCACTTTCCTCACCCGGGCGCTGTCGCAGGTGGTGGAAGCTCCCTTGGAGAACACGCTCCTCAACCCCTATCCGGTGAGCGAGGACAGCCTCTACCTCAACATCTGGCGCAGCAGGAAGCCTGCCTCGGCGAAACTCCCTGTGATCGTCTACATACCCGGCGGAGGGTTCGCCACCGGCTCCGGCGCCCTTCCGCTGTACGACGGCGAGTCGCTGGCCTCCAGAGGCGAGACGATCGCCGTCACGATCAACTACCGGCTCGGGGTGCTCGGTTTCCTGTCGCACCCCGCGCTGGCCGAGGAGTCGGCGGCCGGCGCCTCGGGCAACTACGGCGTGCTCGACCAGATCGCCGCTCTGCGGTGGGTCCGTCAGAACATCGCGGCCTTCGGCGGCGACCCGGACCGGGTGACGATCGCGGGTCAGTCCGCCGGTGGCGAGAGCGTGTGCGTCCTCGGGGCGACACCGCGTGCGAAGGGTCTGGTCGACGGCATCATCGGCGGTGGTGGAGCCTGCATGGGGACGCGCGGGAACACCGAGCGGGGCGATCAGTACGACACCGGGCCGGTGGCCGAGGATGCGGGGCGGCGCCTGAGCGAGAAGCTCGGGGGCGCCACCGTGGAAGAGATGCGCCGCATGCCCGTGGAACGGGTGGTGGACGCGGCCAAGTCCCTCAAGAGCCACTGGCGGCCGTCCATCGACGGCCTGGTTCTGGACCGGACTCCCGCGGAGATATACGCGGCGGGCGATCAGCTGGATGTGCCCACGCTCATCGGCAGCAACGCGGACGAGGCCTCCCTCGCCCTGCTGAGCCCCCCGGACGCCGATGTGGCCGGCTACCGGAAAAAGGTGCGCCAGGAGCACGGCGCGGACGCGGATCTCTTCCTCCGCCTCTACCCCGGCGACACGGAGGCGCAGGTGCTCGATTCCCTCCTCCAGGCCGAGACCGACAAGATCATGACCCGGGCCATGCGCCGGTGGGGCACCTTGCAGACGCGTACGGGCAAGGCGGACGTCTACGCCTACTACTTCGCGCACGTCCCTCCGGAAGCCGGCCTGAGGAAGTTCGGCGCCTATCACGGGGCGGAGGTGATGTACGCGTACGACAACCTCGGCAAGGACGGCGACGCCGCCTACGGGCAGCGCGACCACACCCTGCGTGACCAGATGAGCGGGTTCTGGATCAACTTCGCGCGTACGGGAGATCCCAACGGGCCGGGGCTGTCGGCCTGGCCCACTTTGCGGGAGGAGGCCGAGAAGGTGATGAGGTTCGATGGCGGCAGCGCCGTCGCACCCCGGCCTCGCCCCGATGCCGTCGACTTCTGGATGCGCTACGACGGGCCTCTCGCGTAGCGCATCCCGAGCCGGCGTCGGCTGCCCGCGGGAACACACCGCCCGCGGGCGGCGGTTCAGGAGGTGGGCGGGTTACGGCGCGGCGCGAGCGTCGCGTTGGGCAGTTCCGGGGCGGGCAGCCGCTCTCCGGCGTACCCCTCCACCGTGCCGAAGCGTTCGGACGCCTCCTCCCAATCCTTGCGGGCCCGCACGATGTCGTCGTGGCTGCGGCCGATGAAGTTCCACCACATGACGATCTCCTCCTCGAAAGGCGGACCGCCCAGCAGGATGACTCGAGCCCGAGCAGAAGATGTGTTGCGGACGGTCAGCGAACCGTTGCCCGGAGGGAGGAATCCGAGCTGGGCAGGGCTCAGCGCCGTCCCGTCCAGCTCGATGTCCCCCTCGTCCACCAGGAGGCCGTGCTCGAATGTGGCGTCGACGCTCAGCGCGAGGGAGGCGCCGGCCTCGAGGATCAGCTCCGCGCCGAGCAGCGGTGTGAAGGTGCGCACCGGCGAGACCGCGTCCAGCAGGGAGCCGAGGAACACCTTGATCTCGGCGCCGTCCTTCCGGATCGGCGATGGCACGTACCGCTGAAAGTCCCTTTCCGCCTCGCGGTGTTCGTCCGGCAGCGCCACCCACAGCTGCACACCGTGCAGGACGGTGGTGCGAGCGGTGGAGAACTCGGAATGGCAGATGCCGCGGCCCCCCGTCATCAGATTGATCTCACCGGGGCGCACAAAGGCATGGCTGCCGAGACTGTCCCGGTGCTCCACCTCGCCGTCGAACAGCCAGGTGACTGTCTGCAGGCCGGTGTGGGGGTGCGGCGGGAGATCCATTCCGCCGCGCAGGGCGACGTCGTCGGGACCGTAGTGATCGACGAAGCACCAGGCGCCCACGAAGCTGCGGGCCCGCTGCGGAAGGGTGCGGCGCACGCTCATGGACCGCGGGCCGCCCAGGGGGACATCACGCGGCGTCAGGATCTCGACGCGGCGGAGAGCGGGTTCAGCCGCCTCCGGTCCCCGCGTGCCGTGCCTGCTGACGGGTTCACGTTCGACGTTGCTCATGCTCGACTCTCCAGACATGTAGTTTATTCTTCAACAATACTTCGATCGCAGGGAGCAGACAGTGACCATCACCTCGGCATCGAGCCGCGCCAAGAAGGTGTTCATCGACAAGTTCGACCCCGAAGCGTTCCGCGCTCTCGCACGGACCGCACAGGCCGCCGGGGCGGCGGCCGCCCGCGCCGGCCTGCCGGTCACCCTGGTGGAACTGATCAACCTGCGCGTCTCCCAGATCAACGGGTGTGCCTACTGCCTGCGCGCCCACACCCGCGCGGCGCTCGACGCCGGGGAGAGCCCGGAGCGCCTCGGGCTGCTGCCGGCCTGGCGCGAGACCGAGGTCTTCACCGCCACGGAGCGCGCCGCGCTGACCCTGGCGGAGGAGACGACCAGCCTGAACGGATCCGCGCGGGGCGGCGCGGCCGCCGCGGCACGCGACGATCTCACCGACGAGCAGATCTCGGCCGTCCTCTGGGTCGCCATCAGCATCAACGCGTTCAACCGCGTGTCGATCATGAGTGGACACCCGGTGAAGGAGGCCTGACACCGGCACGGCCGACGGACCGGCGCACCCCTCCGTGGAGACGAGCCCCGGCCCGCGGCCTCTCCACGAGGGCGCCGACGGCCGCCGACAGGACCATCCCCTCAGCACCCCGCTCGGCGCCTTCCAGCGATGCGAGACTCGCCCACATCCCCACGGTGCACGCATCGACCCTCTTTTCATGCTCGTCGACGGCCCGGCCGATCCGACCCCGCCACACCCCCTCTCCAGCACAGCGACGCCCGGGCCGCCATGAAGTAGACGTATCAACTATATTGGCTGCCGATCGTCACACAACACAGGTGTGCAGTGCGAGGGGAGAAGTCCGGCGATGCGGAATCAGACCGTGGCCCAGCAGATGGTGGACGTTCTGCGCCAGGCGGGGGTTGAGCGGATCTACGGCGTGGTGGGCGACAGCCTCAATTCGGTGGTCGACGCGGTGCGCCGTACGGACGGCATCGAGTGGGTCCATGTGCGGAACGAGGAGGCGGCCGCGTTCGCCGCGGCGGCGGAGGCACAGCTGACCGGCAAGCTCGCGGTGTGCGCCGGAAGCTGCGGCCCCGGGAATACCCATCTGATCCAAGGGTTGTACGACGCGCACCGTTCCGGAGCGCCCGTGCTCGCCATCGCCTCGCACATCCCGTCCCACCAGATCGGCACCGGCTTCTTCCAGGAGACCCACCCGGAAAGGCTGTTCACCGACTGCAGCGACTACTGCGAGATGATCAGCACCCCCGGGCAGATGCCGCGGGTTCTGCGGATCGCCATGCAACGCGCCCTGGGCAACAGCGGGGTGTCGGTCCTGGTGATACCCGGCGATGTCGCACACGACAAGGCCGTCCATCCGACGGGAGCCGGCCACCTGGTCACCGAACGCGGCCGGGTCGTCGCCCCGGCCGCGCAGGTGGAGAAGCTGGCCGACAAGCTCAACGCGGCGCGGAAGGTGATGCTCTTCTGCGGCGCGGGAGTACGGGACGCCCACGCCGAGGTCATGGCGCTCGCGGACAGGGCCGCCGCCCCCGTCGGACACAGCTTGCGGGGCAAGGAGTGGATCCAGTTCGACAACGCCTACGACATCGGCATGAGCGGCCTGCTCGGCTACGGCGCCTGCTTCGACGCGATGCACGAGGCCGACCTGGTCGTCCTGCTCGGTACCGACTTCCCGTACAACGACTTCCTGCCGCAGGCACGAAGCGTGCAGATCGACCACGACGCAGGCCGCCTCGGCCGTCGCACCGTTCTGGAACTCGGGGTCCACGGTGACGTACGGGAGACGCTGCGGGCCGTGCTCCCGTTGGTCGAGGCGAAGGAGGACCGCGGCTTTCTGCACCGGATGCTGCGCAAACACGCCCGCTCGCTGGAGGCGGTGGTCTCCCCCTACACCCACGACGTCGAGCGGCACACGCCCATCCACCCCGAGTACGCGGCCTCGGTTCTGGACGAACTCGCCGCCGACGACGCGGTGTTCACCGTGGACACCGGCATGTCCAACGTGTGGGCAGCGCGCTATCTGACGCCCAACGGCCGGCGCCGGGTGATCGGTTCGTTCGTGCACGGCACGATGGCCAACGCGCTGCCGCACGCCATCGGCGCACAGTTCGCCGACCCCGGGCGCCAGGTGATCTCGATGTCGGGTGACGGTGGACTGGGCATGCTGATGGGCGAACTGCTCACCGTGAAGCTGCACGATCTGCCGGTGAAGACGATCGTCTTCAACAACTCCTCGCTCGGCATGGTCAAGCTGGAGATGCTGGTCGAGGGGCTGCCCGAGCACGAGACCGACCACGAGCCGGTGGACTTCGCGGCCATCGCCCGCAGCGTGGGCATCGAGTCGATCCGCATCGAGCACCCCGGGGATGTCGCCGAAGGGCTCAAGCGGGCGCTCGCCCATGACGGACCGTTCCTGGTCGACCTGGTGACCGACCCCAACGCGCTCTCCATCCCGCCGCACATCTCGGCCGCCCAGATCAAGGGGTTCGCCTTCGCCGCGGGCCGGACGGTGCTCGACGGGGGCGTCGGCAAGATGCTCGACCTGGCTCGGGCGAATCTGCGCAACATCCCCCGCCCCTGATGCGGATGCGGATACGACCTGCACGATCCGCATCGGGAAAGGTTTCGTCCATGGAAGAGATACTGCGAGGACCTCGCTCATGACCTCCACTCCCCTGCGCTGGTCCGACACGGCACACGAGGTGCTGTCAGGAGACTTGAACGTCGCGGTCGCCTACGTCACCCCGGCAGGTGGCGCCGTCGTCGTCAGCGTCTCCCCGCTCGGTCTCACCGACCGATCGGCGGGCCGGATCGGGTTCACGACCTCGCTCGGCTTCCCCAAGAAGCTGGAGCGCATCCTCCGCGATCCCCGTGTCGCGCTCGCTTACCACACGCGCGAACACGGATTCGCCCGCCCCGAGGACTACGTCCTCGCCCAGGGCGACGCCGTGGTGGACATGCGCCCTTCGCCCCGGCGGCTGGACGATGTCATCAAGGCGTCCGATCGCTTCTTCGGCCGGGGAAAGAGCGGCCGGGCCTGGGACTGGCTGCTGCACGAGTACCGGCGAGCCCGGGTCTGCGTCGATGTCGACGTCAGGAGGATGACCAGCTGGCCCGACCTGGCCGCCTACGGGCCGCGAGAGGTCACCGGACCCGCCTGGCCGGACGCCCCGGCGGAACAGCGGGCGCCCGAGAACGGCACCGCACCTCGCGTCGACGTCGCCAAGCTCTCGCGGAAGATCAACCCCCTTCCGTACCGGCTGCTGGCCTACCGGGGTGCGGACGGGTACCCCGTCGTGGTGCCCGTCGAGGTCGTCGGGCGTGACCACACCGGGTTCCGGCTGCTGTCACCTCCGGGGCTGCTTCCGCCCGGCGGGAGGCGCGCGGGCCTGCTCGCACACTCCTTCCGCCCGCAGAACGTCGGTCTGGCCATGATGACCTTCACCGGCTGGCTGACGGCCCGGAGCGAGACGGAGGCCGTCTACGCCCCCCACACCTCCACGGCGTTGGCCGCCCCGGCGAACAGGACCGTCCAGGCCCTGGGCAACGGAATCCTGGCCAAGCACGGCGTGTGGCGGGCCGGACGCGACGGCACCGGCGAGCGGCTGCGCGGCCTCGCCGGCCGGCAAGGTCAGCAGCGGCGGCAGGAGAGCTGAGGCCGGCCGGACGCCGCGGCGTCGGCGTCGGCGACGCTCCGGCCGTACGGGGTCCATGACCGCGGGTCCCCTCTCAGGACGCTTCCTCACGCCCCGGTCTACCGTCCTGCCGTGTTGTAAAGTGGACCAATTGGTCAGTAGGCGACGTCAGGACGGGCGGGTGGATCGGGTGTCCGATGGGCGACAGACACGCAACGCGGAGCGCACGCGGCGTGCGGTGCTCGATGCGGCCGTCCAGGTGATCCTGGACAAGGGTGCCGCCGTGACACTGGCTCAGGTGGCCGCGGCCGCCGGGGTGTCGAAGAGCGGTCTGATCCACCATTTCGGCAGCAGGGACCAGTTGGTGGTCGCTCTGGTGGAGGACACGCACGAACGCTTCCGGGAGACGGTCCGCGGCTACCTCGACCTCTCCGAGAACTACCCGGGAAAGATGCTCCGCGCGTATGTTCGCGCGCTCTGCGCGGGAAGCGCCGAGGCAGCGACCGCCCGCGACTTCACATCGGCGCCGATGTGGGGCGGTCTCTACACGATCCCCGCGGTCGCTCCGGTCATGGAGGAGAACGCCGCGTGGTGGGACGAGCAGCTCGCCCTCGACGGGATCAGCCCCGAACGCATCCTGATCGTGCGGAGGGCCGCCGAGGGGATCGCCATGGCCGCCGTCTACGGAGAGCAGGACGAGAACAGCATCTCGACCGCGCGTGACCTTCTGCTGGAGCTGGCCAGCGAGGGCACCTTCCGCACCCCTCTCTGAACCCCTGGGCAACGGCCCGGACCGCGCGGTCCGGGCCGTTGCCGTCGCGGACCGACCGCCATCCGCTTCCTGGAACAGGCCGCCCGCACAGCACGGCTCGGGCCCGGGAGAATCTCCCGGGCCCGAGTCGTCATGAGGAATCCCGTCACGGTGGCCGCGCACCGGCGTCATCGGCCGGTGGCAGCACCCGCCGTCAGAGGGTCACGATGAGCTTCCCCTGGACGTGACCGCCCTCGGCTTCCCGGTGCGCGTCCGCGATCCTGTCCAGCGGGTACGTCGCCTGTACGTAGGGGGTGTACGCGCCCCGGCCGCCCAGCGCCGCCCCCTCCGCCAGCACAGCCGCGTCGTTCTCGGCGTAGACGTGCCGCACTCCGAGCTCCGCCGAGCGGACCGCGTCGGCCACCGTCACGACGCGGTCCGCGTGGCCGACGAGGGCGACCAGGTCGGCGAGCGATCCGGATGCCGCCAGGTCGAGCGCCGCATCGACTCCCCCGGGCGCGAGTTCGCGGACCCGGTCGGCCAGTCCGTCACCGTAGGCGGTGGGCACGGCGCCCAGCGTCCGCAGATAGGCGTGCTTGGCCGGGCTCGACGTGCCGATGACGGCGGCACCACGTGCCGCCGCCATCGCGACGGCGGCGCCGCCCACCCCACCGGCGGCTCCCTCGATCAGCAGGGTGCGGCCGGAGAGGTCACCGAGTGCGTCGAGCGCCCGGCCCGCGGTGGCGACCGCGAGGCCGGCTCCGGCAGCCTGTTCCAGGGTCCACGCCTCGGGCACCGCGGCCCAGGCGGTCAGCACGGCGTACTCCGCGGCCGCCCCGAAGATGCCGCCGAGGCCGAACACCTCATCACCCACCGTCACACCGGAGACGCCCTCGCCGACCTCGTCCACCACTCCGGCGGCATCGCGACCGGGGATCGCCGGGAACTCGACGGGGAAGTGCTCGCGGACCTCTCCCGAGCGGAGCTTCCAGTCGATGGGGTTGACGCCGGCGGCGGCCACCCGGATGCGTATCTCACCGGGACCGGCGTGCGGCTCCGGGACATCGTCGATGACGAGCACGTCGGCGGGGCCGTAGTCGTGGTAGCGGGCAGCACGCATGGAGTCACTCCTCGATCCGAAAATTACTTACTGCGGAAATTAACTTACAGCGATTTCCTTTCCGCGACAAATAACGGTGCGTTGCTTTCCGCGGCAAGGGTTGATGCTAGGATCACGCACATGGCGACAGACGGCGAACTCCTCCCGACCGAGTCGGACACCTGGGACTCGATGCTGTCGGTGCTGCTCTGGCTTCCGGCGGCACTGGAGGCGCGCCTCAAGCGGGACGGCCTCTGCCACCACGAGTTCCTGATCCTGTGGTGCCTGACGGAGCACCGCGAGCGCACGCACACCATGAGTTCACTCGCCGAGCTGTCCCGGGTCACCCCGTCACACCTGTCCCGACTCGCGTCGCGCCTGGAGAAGCACGGCTGGCTCACGCGCGAGCGGGACCCTTCCGACGCCCGCGTCACCATCGCCTCCGTGACCGAGGCGGGATCGGCGAAGTACGCCGAGACGGCGCCGGGCTACCACGCGACCCTGCGTGAACACCTCTTCGACCGGCTGACCGAGGAACAGGTCGCGCAGCTCGGCGGAATCACCGCGACGGTCGCGCTGTCGCTGGCCCGATGAGCGTGACGATCCACACGGTCACGCCGCGACGCACGCCCTGACGGGCGGCTCGGCCGCCCTGTCCGGCAGCCTCGGCACGGCCGCGATCACGGCCCCTTCCCCGCACAAGACCGCGTGACGCCCGCGACGCCCGCGACGGCCACCGGCGACGCCTGCCTCGGCAACCGCGGGTAGCACCGGCCCGCCCGGACAGGGGCGCCACGCTCGCGAGGGTCGATCCGTCGCGCCCCGCCGACCCCTCGCCACTCCTTCGCCGGTCACGCGCATCAGGCACATCAGGCACCACCGAGAGCACCGCGCGAGCGCACACAGTAACGCACAGCGACCATCTACCGACCAAATGCCCGGCACTACAGTTCGCCACGTGTTGCATTACCGACCAGATGGTCCGTACGCTCATGGGTAGCCCGTCCCCCGCCCTCGTATCAGGAGCGCCCATGCCTGGCCCCCCTCCCAAGGCCACAACCAAGACCTGGACCGGTCTCGCCGTACTCGTCCTGCCCCTCTTGCTGATCACCATCGACGGCACCGTCCTGATCATGGCGCTGCCGGAGATCTCGGCCGACATGAGCCCCTCGGGCACGCAGCAGCTGTGGATGATCGACACCTACTCACTCGTGCTCGCCGGTCTGCTCGTGGCGATGAGCTCCGTGGGTGAACGGTTCGGGCGGCGGCGGAACCTGCTCGTCGGAGCCGTCCTCTTCGCGCTCGCCTCGGTGCTCGGCGCACTGGCGACGGAGCCCTGGATGCTGATCGCCGCCCGCGCACTCCTGGGCGTCGGGGGCGCGATCATGATGCCCTCGACGCTGTCGCTGGCCCGCAACATGTTCCTGGACCGGCAGGAGCGCCGTTACGCGATGGCCGTGTGGGCGGCGATGGCGTCGGTCGGCGGAGCCGCGGGGCCGGTCGTCGGCGGCTGGATCATCGAGACGTTCAGCTGGCAGGCCGCGTTCCTGATGAACATCCCCGTCATGCTGCTTCTCCTCGTCCTCGGTCCGCTCCTGCTGCCCGAGAGCCGCAACCCCGATCTGCACAGGATCGACATCCCGAGCGTCGCGCTCTCCTTCGTCGGGCTGATCGGCGTGGTGTACAGCATCAAGACCCTCACCGGGGGCAAGGACGTCGGTCTCGGACTCACGGCCCTCGCCGTCGGCCTTCTGGCGATCACCCTGTTCGTCCGGAGGCAACTGCGGCTCCCCACACCTCTCCTGGACGTCAGGCTGTTCACGGTGCGGTACTTCCGCGGCGCCGTCATCACGGATCTGCTGGCCATCCTCGCGATGGCCGGAGCTCTGCTGGCGCTCACCCAGCACCTCCAGCTCGTCCTCGGGCTCAGCCCGCTCCGGACGTCTTTCTGGCTGATGCCCCAGGCGGTCCTCGCCGCCGGCGCCGCGTTCGTCGGGGCCGCCCTGGTCAAGCGTCATCCGCCCGCCCACGTCGTCACCGGCGGGCTCCTGACGACGGCCACCGGGTTCGGGCTGACCGTCTTCCTGACTCCGGCATCGCCCCCTCTTCTCGTCGCGGCCGTGCTGGGGCTGGTCTCGCTGGGTGCGGGCATGGCCCTGGCGCTGAGCAACGACATCATCATGAGTTCCGTGAGGCCCGAGCGCGCCGGGCAGGCCGCCGCGACGTCCGAGACCGCGTACGAGGTGGGTACGACGCTCGGCACCGCGGTGCTGGGCGGGTTGCTCGTCTCCTGGTACACCAGGGCCGCCTCCGCGGGAACCGACGCGCTCGGCCTCCCCGCGGACCTGCTCGACCGGGCGTCCTCGACGCTGGCCGAAGCCCTGATCGTGGCCGGGGAGGTCGGCGGCGGCACGGGGAGCCTCGTCCTCGCGGCCGCGAAGGAGGCGTTCACCGAGGCGGCCGTGGTGACCGGTGTCGCCGGCGCCGGGGTGATGGTCGTCGCCGCGGTCTGGGCGCTGGTGACGCTGCGAGGCGTGTCCGCGAACCTGGACCTCGCCGAGGAGCACGAACGCCAGCTCCACTGATGCGGGTTCAGGTGGGAGCGGGGCGCCGCGGCCACGGGCGGCGGCGCCCCCTTCCACCTGCCAGGTCACCGAACGGTCGGAACGTCCAGTACGGCCTTGCCGTGCAGGCGGCGGGAGTTCAGCAGGTCGATGGCCTCGTCCGCGCGGCTCCAGTCGCCGCGCCAGCCGATGTGGGGGGTGAGCACCTGCTCCGCCATCAACCGGGCGAGGTGTTCCAGATCGGGACCGGGTGCGGGGCCGTCCAGCGAGTGGAACGTGACGATCGCACGGCCGTGCCGGTTCTCGCTGCCGAGAAACGCGCCCGGCGGGAAGGTGACGGGGCGCGAGGTGACATCGCCGACGGCGACGAGCGTGCCGTGTGCCGCCAGCTTCGCGAAGGAGTCCACCAGCTGCTGGCCGCCGACCGTGTCCACGACGGCGTCCCACTCCCCGTCGGCGTGCTCGGGTCCGTGAACGATCTCGTCCGCGCCCAAGGCCAGGAGGGCGTCCCCGTGTTCGTCCGGATCACCCGTGGACGCCGTGACCCGGGCGCCCTCGGCGTGGGCGAGGCGCACCGCGAACCGACCCACCCCGCCCGTCGCGCCGGTGACCAGCACGCGTTTCCCGGACACGGGTCCGCAACGACGGAGGGCCCTCAGGGCGCTGAGGCCGGCGACAGGGAGCGTGCTGAGCGCACCGGGATCGGTGCCGGGCGGCACGGAGCCCAGGGCCCTGGTGTCCACCGCGCGGAGTTCGGCCCATCCGCCGTCCGCGCCGATGGTGAGCACCGGAGTGCCGACGGGCGGTCCGGACCCGTCGGCGGCGGCCTCTTCCACCAGCCCGGCCGCGTCCCAGCCGAGAACGACGCCCGGCGCCGCCGTCGCGATGCCGTGGCTCACCTCGCCGAAGTTGAGGGAGGTGGCGGCCACCCGTACCAGCGCCTGGTGGGGCGCCGGCCTGGGTGGTTCCGCTTCACCGAGACGGATGCCGAGGGGCGTTGAGCGATCGATGATCAGAGCTCGCACGGCAGAACCAACCTCCTCCGGTGTCCGGTGATCCGGCGGGTGTCACAGCCCGAACCGCGCGTGCTGCGCCTCCGGCACCAGGTCGGTGTACTCAGGGTGCTTGCGGAGCCAGCCACGGATGAAGGGGCAGAAGGGAAGCACCGTGAGCTCCTGCTTCCTGGCCTCGTCGAGAACCGAGCGGGCCAGCGTGCCCCCGAGGCCTCGGCCCCCGAAGCGCGGGTCGATCTCCGTGTGGAGGAAGGCGATCTCGTCCCGGAATCGGTGATACTCGACGAATCCGGCCCGCTCATCGCCGTCGAAGATCTCGTAACGCGACTCATCGGGGTTGTCCGCAACGCGCGTTCCCATGGTTCCCTCCTCGGGGTGACTGCCGAACCTCTGCCTCTTCAACGAGCGGCAGGGACCTACCGGGAAAGCCAATCATTCATATAGTTGACCAGTCAACTGCTTCAGTCGCTGACCTTGCTGCGGGACTGGTACAGCAGCTCCTGGTAGTCGGGGTGCCGGGCGATCCAGCCCGCGAAGAAGGGGCAGGTGGCGAGCACCCGCAGGTTCGCCGCGCGCGCCTCGTCCAGGGCGGCCCGGGCCAGCGCGGACCCGACTCCTCGCCCCTCGTACGCCGGCTCCACCTCGGTGTGCACGAACGCGACGAGCTCTGCCGTACGGATGTACTGCGCGATGCCCGCCGGCTTGGACTCACCGTCGACGTACGCCTCATAGCGGTTCGCCCCGGGCACGTCGCTCACTTCGACCGCCATGTTTCCTCCTTGAATACCTGCTCGCTACCGGCTCGACGGATACCCGTCGACCGTTACGTCACCTTAACCCCGGGAGGTTGACGCATCAACATAAGGTCGGTTCGGGGCTGTCGCTCTTGCGACATGTCCCACCTGCGTCACGGGATTCGCATGACACCCCTTCGGCCATCAGCACATTCTGGCCCGGCACGCAGTTACGTCGATCAAGAGGAAAGGCTGCACCTGATGAGACGGTTGCGCCTGTTGGCGGCCATATCAGCTGGTCTCGCGCTGGCCGCCGGCGCCGTGGTCCCCCTGCCCGCGAGTGCGCAAGCGCCCCGAGGCACGGCCGCCGTGCCCCTGTCGCCGGGCGACGCGCCGACGGTGCGGCTGATCACGGGCGACCGGGTGGCGCTCACCCGCGGCCCGGACGGCCGCCAGGCGGCGTCCGTGACGCCGGGCCCCGGGCGGAAGGGGCTGCTCTTCCGGACCCTGGAGCAGGACGGCCATGTCTCGGTCCTGCCGTCCGACGCCGACGCGCTGGTGACGGCCGGGCGGCTGGACCGCGACCTCTTCGACGTAACAGCGCTACTCGCGCAGCGGTACGACACGGAGCACACCGACGCCCTCCCGCTGATCGTGGAGCAGGCCGACGGCATGACGGCCTCGTCGTTGAACGAACTGACCGGGCTGGCCGAGCAGTCGTCCGTGCGCAGGCTCGACAGCATCGACGCACACGCGCTGCGCGTCGACAACGCCGATCTCGGCCGGTTCTGGAAGACGTTGGTCTCCGCCGACGGACGGCGTACGAAGGCCGCCGACGCGCCGCGCGTGTGGCTGGACGGCCGGGTGAGCGCGTCCCTCGATCGCAGCACGGCCCAGATCGGCGCCCCGGACGTGTGGTCGGCCGGGTATCGCGGCGACGGGGTCAAGGTGGCCGTCCTGGACACCGGAGCCGACCAGAACCATCCCGATCTGGCCGGCCGGGTGACGGCGGCCAAGGACTTTTCCGACAGCGGCGGCACCGGAGACCTGTTCGGGCACGGCACTCACGTGGCGTCCGTCGTCGGCGGCAGTGGCGTCGCCTCCGGGTCCGGCAGCACCCGCCGGGGCGTGGCGCCCGGCGCACGGCTGCTGGTCGGCAAGGTGCTCGGGGACGACGGTTTCGGCAGTTCGTCGCAGGTCATCGCGGGCATGGAATGGGCGGTGGAGCAGGGCGCCGACATCGTCAACATGAGCCTCGGCTCGTCGGGCGCCAGTGACGGAACCGACCCGATGAGCCTGGCCCTCAACGACCTCAGCCGGCGCTCCGGCGCCCTGTTCGTCGTGGCCGCCGGCAACGACGGCGAGCAGGGCCCGCGGACGGTCGGCTCCCCCGGCGCCGCGGACGCCGCCCTGACGGTCGGCGCGGTGGACCGGGACGACTCCCTCGCCCCGTTCTCCAGCCGCGGTCCGCGCCCGGGTGACGAGGCGGTCAAGCCGGATGTGACGGCTCCCGGCGTGGGGATCGTGGCCGCGCGCGCGGCCGGCACCACCATGGGCACGCCGGTCGACGAGCACTACGTCGCCGCCTCCGGCACTTCCATGGCGACTCCTCATGTGGCGGGCGCGGCCGCGCTGCTGGCCCAGCGGCACCCGGAGTGGACCGCCGACCGGCTCAAGGACGCGCTGATCAGCTCCGCGGTGACCGTCGCCGGACAGAAGGTGACGGAGCAGGGCAGCGGACGGATCGATGCCCGGGCCGCCGTGCTCGGTGCGGTGAGCGCCACCGGAACGCTGGCCCTCGGGCCCTTCTCGACGGAGGCGGCCGAACCCGGTCTCTCCCGGCTCCGCTACACCAACTCCTCCGGCACGGACGTCCAGCTGAGTCTGGCGGTCGAGCTGGCCACGGAAGCCGGCCGGAAGCCCGCTGCCGGATCGGTGCGTCTCGGCGCCGACTCCGTACGGATACCGGCGAACGCGTCCGCCGAGGCTCTGCTGACCGTCGACCCGGCCCGCGCGGGTCGGGGCAAGTTCTACGGCTATGTCACCGCCACCTCCGCCGACGGCACGGTGCTCGCGCGGACCACGGTGAGCGTCGTCGTCCAGGGGCCCACCCACCGGATCACCTTCAAGACCATCGACAAGGACGGCAAGCGGGTCGGTGACCTGCCCACCATCTGGGGTGCCGACGGCTTCGTCGGGTACACCGACCCCGCCGCGGCCACCACCGAGGTCGAGGAGGGCGTCTACCAGGTCAACACCAGCTGGACCGACTCGGCGAACGACGGCGAGGAGCTGCGCCACGCGGTGATCCCGGAGGTGAAGGTCACCAAGGACATGACCGTCACCCTGGACGCCCGGACCACCGTGCCGGTCGAGATCCGCACACCTCGGCCCGCCGAGCAGCGCGGCATCCTCAGCTACCAGACGTACCGGGAGATCGAGGGCCGGGGGCTGACGCAGGGCACGATGTTCTTCGACAGCGCCAAGCGGCTGTACATCAGCCCGACCGCCCGGGTCACCGAGGGCACGTTCGAGTTCGCCTCCCGCTGGCAGCTCGTCGCCCCACTCCTCAAGGCGAAGGTGAAGGCGAAGAAGAAGCAGACCGACCTGGGCGCCTACTACCTTCCGATGTCACCCCTCCTTCCCGAGTCCGGCCAGACCCTGACCGCGGTCGACGCGGGTGATGCCGACAAGCCCGACTTCGCCCAGGCCCGCGGCCGGATCGCGGTCGTGAACAATCCCATGGGCGAGAACGAGAAGGACTTCGTCGAAGGCGCCGCGAAGGCCGGTGCCCGGGCGGTGCTGGTCGTCCACTTCGAGGACAACAGCTGGACCCGCTGGCAGCCGATGGGCGAGCGCTGGGCCGTGCCCACGATACGGGTCGGCGCGTCGGAGGGCGCCGCGCTGCTGGCCCGCATCGCCCGCGGCTCGGCCTCGGTGGTGTTCTCCGGCACCGCCCGCAGCCCCTACCTCTACGACGTGATGCAGGTGGCGCGGCAGCAGGTGCCGCGGAAGGTGGTGCACACGGTGTCCGCGTCCAACAGCGCGGTTGTTCCCACCACATACGCGGACAACGGTGTCAGCGGCTGGGCCAGTGAGCAGCGCTTCGGCTGGCGGCCCTACCAGCAGACGGCCTGGAACCAGTACACGCGGTTCGTGCCTCTGGGGTTCGCCCGCACCGAGTACGTGAGCGCCGACGACACCGTGTGGCAGCACCGGGTGCACCACACGACGACCTTCTTCGTGGACGAGCCGCTCGTCCACGGCATGCTCGACCAGCCGCGCACCTTCCGGGCCGGCCACCGGCCCGCGGAGACCTGGCAGGGCGCGATCGTGCGGCCCTCCATTCCGGTCGGTACCTCCACCCCGACCGTGCGCGAGGGAAACCTGCTGCGTCTGAGGATTCCGGAGTTCACCGACTCGCAGCCCGGACACTGGTCGCGCAGGAGTGCCGGCGACGGTCTCGGCGAGGTCCCGCAGGTCGATGTCGCGAGCGCGGTCCTGTACCGCGACGGCGAGAAGGTGGCCGGGGTGAGCAGCGCCTGGCAGGACATCAGCGTGCCGGACGCGCCCGCCCGTTACCGGCTGGATCTGTCGACGGCGCGCGAGTCGGAGGACTGGAAGGCCGGTGTGTCGACCGATACGTCCTGGTCGTTCCGTTCGGGCCACAGCAAGGCGACCACGCCGCTCCCGCTGCTCCAGCTGGACTACGACGTACCGGTCGACGCCCGCAACGTGGTGGACGGCGGACGGTCGCACCGCGTCGAGGTGAAGGTCCGCGCGCAGAAGGGCCTCGCCGCTCCCCGTGGCGTCACCCTCCGCGTCGAGGCGTCGTACGACGACGGACGGAGCTGGACCACCGCGCGCACCAGGGCTCACGGCGACCTCGGCTTCCGGGCCGAGCTCACGGCACCGGCACAGCGCCGGACCTGGGTCACGCTCCGCGTCACGGCGAGCGACAGCGCGGGCAACTCCGTGCGGCAGACGGTGCAACGCGCCTACGCCGTACACCGGTAGCCCCGGCACGGGAGGTACGGGGGTGTACGAGCGGCGTCGTGCACCCCCGGTCCCGCCCTCCAGCCACGTAGTACGCTATTCAACAATCTGACCCAGGTCTCGGGGAGGGCATGCGCCATGCTGGAGATTGCGGGGCTCTCCCCCGACGAGGAGTCCGTCTACGGGCTCCTCGTCGCATCCGGCCGGGCGAGCGCGTCCGATCTCGCGGAGCGCGCGGGGCTGACGGCGGCTCACACCGCGGAGGTTCTCCGGGCGCTCACCGCGAAGGGCCTCGCCAGCCCGACCGACGGCACCCCGCACCTCTACATGGCCGCCGCCCCGGACGCGGCCCTGCTGCCGCGGATCAGGCACAGCGCCGACGCCCTCGACATCGCCCGGCGCGAGGCCGCTCGGCTGATGGACTCCTACCGCGAGACGATGCGTCGCCGCGACGCGGGTCAGCTCCTCGAGGTCATCACCGGCGCCGAGGCGCTGCGTCACTGCCTGCGGCAGCTTCAGAAGGGCGCGCAGGACGAGATGCTCTGGTTCTGCAAGGCGCAGTACGTGGCCATGCCCTCGGGAAGCAACAGGGACGAGTTCGACGCGCTGGCCCGCGGTGTGCGCTACCGGGTGCTGTACGAGAAGGCGTTCTTCGACGACGAGGACGCGGTGAGCAACGTGATGGCGGGCGTGCAGGCCGGTGAGGTCGCTCGCGCCGTGCCGCAACTGCCGCTGCGCCTGGCGATCGTGGATCGCGCCGTCGCGGTGTTCCCGCTCGTCAGCGGCGGACCGCACGGCAGCCCGGAGGAGCCCACGACGGCACTGGTCAGGGACAGCAATCTGCTCGCGGCCCTCATCGCGCTCTTCGAGCGTTACTGGGAGGACGCGGTGCCGCTCGACATCGACGACACGGGCGGGCCGGCCGATGGCGGCCCCCACACGCCCGACGTCCTCTCCCCCACGGACCGCCGGCTGCTGTCCTTGCTGGTGGCGGGGGTCAGTGACAAGACGATCGCCTCGCAGATGCAGCTGAGCCGTCGTACCGTCCAGCGCCGGATCCAGAGCCTGATGGAACGCTCCGACGCCGCGACCCGTATGCAGCTCGCCTGGCACGCGGCGCGCCACGGGTGGCTGTAGACGGCGTCGGGCCGCGGCCGCGTCAGTCGTCGGGGAGCCAGCCGCGCTCGCGCAGTGCCTCGACGAAGCGGGCGTGGGCGTCCTCCAGTGCGGGGCGTTCCGCCGGCACCGGCTCGACGAGCGACCCCGTACGCACCATGGCGGCGGCGCTCGCCGTGAGGTCTTCGTGGAGCGTGCCGGTCGCGGCGAGGAGTGCGGCGCCGAACGCCGTCTCCGCGCGCTCGACGACCCGGACCGGGCGGTTCAGAACGGTGGCGCGGATCGCCGTCCACACGGCGCTGCGGCTGCCTCCGCCTGCCGCGTACAGAGGGCCGAGCACCGGGACGCCGAGACGCTCGATCCGGTCCAGGGCCAGGCGTTCCACGAACGCCACTCCTTCGAGTGCGGCACGGTGGGCGTCCGTCTCGTCGCGGGGGCGGCCCCGTGCGAAGCCGCGCGCCGCACCGGAGACGAAGGGGAACCGTTCGCCCTCGCGGCACAGCGGGTAGCGCGTATACGAAGCCGGGCCCCGGGCCGCCGCCGCGGCGTCCAGCGCGGGCAGGCGGGCCGGAGCGGTTCGGGCCAGGCACTCGCCTCCGGTGTTGGACGCCCCGCCGGGGAGCCACCAGCCGTCGGGGTGCCGATGGCTGTAGAACGCACCCGTCGGATCACGCACCAGGTCCGCAGAGACCCCCTTCAGGACGTACGTGGTGCCGAGCACGCCCACGAACCGGCCCGGCTCGACCGCCCCGGTGGCGATCTGGCCCGCACAGCCGTCCGTCATTCCGAGGCGTACGGAGCACCCTTCGGGCAGGCCCGTGGCCTCGGCCGCTTCCGGACCGACGACTCCGGCCCCGGTGCCGGGGGCGCGTACGGCGGGGAGCAGGTCGAGCGGGAAGTCGAGGGCGTCGAAGACCTCGTGCGGCCACTCCGAACCGCGGGCGTCGTAGCCGGACTTGAGCGCGTGGCTCCAGTCCGTGGCGACCGGGTGGCCGGTCAGTTCGCGCCCGATGAGGTCGGGGGTGTGCAGGACCTGGTGCAGAGCGGAGCCGTAGGCGCGGCGGCACCAGACGGCTCGGCCGAGCGCCGCGGTGGGGCCCACCGACAGGCCGAGCGCGTTCCAGCGGGCGCTGCCGGTTCGCTGGGCCTCGGCGTTGAGCTCGGCGGCTCGCCGGTCGTCGTACATGAGGGCCGGGCCGATCGGTTCGCCGTCGGACCCGGTGGGCACGATGGTGCCGGATGTGGCGGACACGGCCACCGCGATCACCTCGCGGCCGCCCCGGGGCAGCGCGGCCGTGGTGCGGCGCAGGGCCGACCGTACGGCGGGCCACCACGAACGGGCGTCCTGCTCGCTCGTTCCCGTACGCGTCCCCGTGACCGTCCCCGGAGAAGTGCGCACGGGGGGCGGCAGATCGGTCCGGGCTTCCGCGAGCACCTGCCCCTGTCCGTCGACGCACAGGACGCGGACGGACGCGGTCGCCACATCGATGCCGATCACGGCCGGAGCATGGGGGCCGGTGCCGCTGGAGTCACTGCTCATGATCGAAGGCGTCCTTCCCCGGCGGGACCAAGCTCGTCCGTCCACCCTCCGCATGGGTGGTCCTGTGTGAAATTAACACGCCTCCCATCATCGGGCGGGCGGCTTCACCGTGCGACGGCCGCCACCGTCACCTGCGTGCGTTCGCGGAGTTTGCCGAGCAGTTCGGCGTCCGCGCCGTCGTCCACGACCAGATGGTCCAGGTCGGCGACGGGCCCCACGCGGTGCAACGCGGTGCGAGCGAGCTTGGTGTGGTCCATGAGCATCACCTTCGTCGCCGCCGACGTCAGCATCGCCCGCTTGACCAGCACCACGTCCTGCTCCTGGTGGTAGGCCGTCCTGGCGTCGAGGGCGGAGGTGGAGACGGCGACGAGGTCGACCGAGAGCGCCTCCACCGCCTCGACGCAGGGCATCCCGAGGAAGGAGTCGTGGGTGCGCGAATACTCGCCACCCAGGGCGATCAGGCGGATGCCTTCACGGTCGGTGAAGACGTCGAGCACCCGGCGGGCGTTGGTGACCACGGTGAGCGGCGCGAGGTCGACGAGCAGGCCGGCCATGACCAGCACCGTGGTGGAGTCGTCGAGCATCACCGACATGCCGGGCTCGACCAGTTCGGCTGCGGCGCGTGCGACGGCGTTCTTCTCCGCCGTGTTGACGCCGAGCCGGTAGTCGAGGCTCGACTCGAACACCGTCGAGGGCAGGGCGGACGCGCCGCCGCGGAAGCGCCGCAGTACGCCTTGCCGCGCGAGGTCGTCGAGGTCGCGGTGGACGGTCATCAGGCTGACGCCCGTGAGCCGCGCGAGGGCGGCGCCGGTGACCGTGCCCTGTTCCACGACATGGTCGGCGATGAGCCGTCGGCGTTCTTCGGCGGATCTCTTGGTCATGGGGGTCAGTCTCCCGCAGGGCCCGGGC
>MUNB01000181.1 GCA_002154345.1 Streptomyces griseus | reverse complement strand
GAAGCGGGCGGCGAGCGCCTTGATGCTGACCTCGGTGCCTTGGGGGAGCGACTGGATGCGTACGGCGATGCCGACGGCGGTGCAGCTGAGGTCGGGGTGCTGGGCGAGGTGGTTGCCGACGACGGTGAAGCGGTCGGTGTGCGGGAGGCTGATGTGGATGACGCCGGAGGTGGGAAGAGGTCCGGGAACCTCCGCCAGGGCGCGGGTGAGGGCAGTATTCTGCTGGGTATCCATCGGGAAGGTCGATTCTTCCTAGGTGGTCAGGCCCTCGGTTGGGATTGCAGTCCCGGTCGGGGGCCGACGTATGTGTGGAATGTGGTCTGGCGTGAGCATATGCCGGGCAACCTGCGCGAAAGCGAGCCGAGTTGGGAAATGTCACCCGTGTGAGTGACGAGGCCCCGCACGCCCCTGGGGTCCGTCAGGTGGCCACCGGGGGTGGGGTCGGGTGGGGTTCTTTCTCTTGGTTCTTTAGTAGTTGATGTCGCGCCGCAGTGGGTCGCGCCGGCGCACGTTCCGGTGGGGCCGCACCGGAACGTGACGGGGCGCGATGCGGTGAGGGCGGCTACCGTACGAGCTCGATTTCCGCCCACACCGTCTTGCGGGGAACGGGGCCGGGCGTCACGCCCCAGTGGTCCGCCAGCGCCTCGACGATGAGCAGACCACGCCCGGTCTCGGCCTCGTCCTCGGGCGGCTTCACAGCTCCGGGGCCGGGCGGGAGGCTGTCACCGCGCGTGTCCGTGACTTCGATCCGCAGCCTGTTTGCGCTGACGGTGAGGGCGAGTTGGAAGTCCCGGCCCTTCACGCGGCCGTGGACGGTGGCGTTGGCCGCCAGCTCGGCGACGATGTGCGCCGCCGCCTCTGCCTCCGACGGGAGCCCCCACGCTCCGAGATGGGCGGCGGTGAGCAACCGGGCGAGCCGGGCCCCTCGCCGGGTGGGGGAGAGCAGCACGGTGAACGCGCGTTCGGTGGGCGTGTGTTGGGTGCGGATGACTTCTTGGTTCATGTCACTCAGCGTGGCCGCGCGTGCGTACCGTGCCCAGAGGAAGAGCCCTTGCGTACGGTCGCTGTCCGAGCCTTGTCCGGTGTTGTCCGGGCTGTCGGCAGTGACGTGCGGGGAACGGAAGCGGTTGGGACGAGAACGGCACGCACGTCGGAAGTGGGGCTCGCATGAGCGTGGTTGGCGACGGTACGGGACACGGGGGCGGCGGGGCGGACGAGCCCGGCTGGGATGTCGACCCGGACGACGAGTCGGGGGCGGCGGTGGTCGCTGCCGTGGGTCGCCAGATCAGGGCGTGGCGTGAGGCGGCGGGCCTGCGGGCGGCCGAGCTGGGCACCGCGATGGGGTACGGCGAGGACCTCATCTACAAGGTGGAGGGCGGGAGCCGCATCCCGCGCCCGGAGTTCATGGACGGCGTGGACGTGGCGGTGGGGGCGGGTGGGAAGCTCGCGGCGATGAAGGCGGATATCGCGGAGGTGCGGTATCCGAAGAAGATCCGGGAGCTGGCGAAGCTGGAGGCTGCGGCGGTGGAGCTCTCGGCGTACGGAAACCACAACATCCACGGTCTGTTGCAGACCGAGGAGTATGCGCGGGCGTTGTTCGGGATGCGCAGGCCCGCGTTCTCGCATGATGACGTGGAGAGGCTGGTGGCGGCGCGTGTGGCGCGGCAGTCCATCTTCAGCCGCTCGCCTGTGCCGGAGTTGAGCTTTGTCCAGGAAGAGGTGACCCTGCGACGTCATCTCGGGGGCAGAATGGTGTGGCGTCGACAGCTCGAACATCTCCTTGAGCTGGGCGAGCTGCGCCATGTCGAGATTCAGGTGATGCCGACCAGTCGTGACGAGCACGCCGGAATGGGTGGTGAGATGCAGGTGCTGAAGTTCAAGGACGGCTCGGCGGTGGGGCGCTCCGAAGGTGACTTCGGCAGTCGGCCGGTCTCCGACCCGAAACACCTGCGGATCATCGAACTGCGGTGTGGCATCATCCGGGCGCAGGCTCTCAACCCGAGGGAGTCGCGGGCCTTCATCGAGCAAGTGCTGGGAGAGACATGAACAGCGACACCTCTGCCGGAGACACGTCCGAGCTGCGCTGGTTCAGGAGCAGCTACAGCGACAGCAGCAACAGCAACGAGTGCGTCGAAGTCGCGGCCACCCCGGGTGCCGTCCACGTACGCGACTCCAAGAACGTCCGGGGTTTCCGCCTCGCCGTCGCCCCCGCCGCGTGGGCGGGCTTCGTTGCGTACGCCGCAGGGCGCTGATCTCCCGCCCGCCACTATGATGCGGGCAACGCGTCGCTAAGCGCGCTGGTGTGCCGGGAAGTCTGGTCGGCGTCGGAGGGGCAGCCGCCCCTCGGCTTGCCGAGATCTCGGAGGGTTGTCCGTCGTGGACGAAAGCCTGCTCCAGCGACTGAAACGTCCGGATCCACCGCATGCGCCTTGCCGGAGACCTCGGCCCCGCGGTCGCAGGTGAAGCCGCCGCGGGGCGGGCGGCAGGCTTCCGCGCCCGCGTCGAGTGGGCCCGGCGGTTCCCCGTCGTCCTGTGCACAGACGTATCCCGGATTCGAAGCTCTGCTGGACGCGGTCGCGGCAACGGGCGTGGGGCCCGCCGAGGCCGAGTTGGAAGGACTCCGGTCGTTCGGGGAGGAAGCCGCGATCAGCGGCATCACTCTGCGGGCCCTGGTCGTGCACCACCTGTCCCGGACCCGGGCTGCCTGGCCCGCCGGGGCCGCAGGCTCCGGCCGCGTGCTCGCCGCCGTACAACTGGCCGTCGAAGCGCTCTGTGAGGGCTACGAACGTGCCGAGCAGCTCGCCGTCCGGCAGCAGGAGGCGGCACGCCGGGAGTTCATCGACGATCTTCTGTACGGGAGCGGCGAACCGGGGATCCTGGCCGAACGCGCTGAGCGGCTCGGGCTGCGGTTCTCCGACGCGCACGCCGTCGCTGTGGCCGAAGGCCCCGTCCCGTACGCCGAGGGCGACGCCGTGCCCCGGCTCGTCGAACGTGCCGTGACTCGCCGCTTCGGGGAGCGCAGCATTCTGCTCACCACCAAGGACGGACGGCTGATCTGCATCGCGCCCGGGGACCGACGCCAGGTCCTCACCCACTTCGCCAAGCAGGCCCACGCCGCGACCGGCGGCGGACGGGCCGCGATCGGACGGCCGCACCCCGGAGCGGGCGGCGTCGTCCACTCGTACAGGGAGGCACTCCGGGCCCTGGACCTGGCGGGCCATCTCGATCTGGAGGACCCGGTGCTCCACGCCGCGGACCTCCTCGTCTATCCCGTGCTGACCAGGGACCGGCAGGCCATGGAGGACCTGGTCCGGACCACCCTGGGGCCGCTTCTGAAAGCCCGGAATGGCCCGGAACCGCATCTGGAGACCCTCGCGGCCTACTTCGACTCCGGTTGCGTCACCACCCAGGCCGCCCGGCGCCTCTCCTTGAGCGTCCGGGCTCTCACGTACCGCCTCGAACGCATCCATCAGCTCACCGGGTCCGATCCTGCCGACCCCCGGCACCGCTACGTCCTGCAGACGGCTGTCATCGGGGCTCGGATTCTCGGCTGGCCCGCACACAAGACCAAGACATAGACGACAGCGAGAAGCGTTCCCTTCATGGTCGACGACGACAAGGACGGTCACGTGGCCTCGGTCTACAAGAACGACAACGCGCGACGGGAGGTGCGGTCCTGGTGTGTGAAGCGGATCGCGGACTGGGGCACCGCGCATGCCCGCAGTGAGGTGGTGACATCGGCGGGAGTCACCGGTGTCGTGACCGCAGGTCCGGAGCCGCGCGACGGGGAGCCGAGTGTCGTGCTGCTGCCGGGGACGAACATGAACGCCGCGCTGTGTCTGCCCCTGGTGGAAATGATGGCCCGGGAGCGACGTGTGGTCATCCTGGACCTGCCCGGCCAGCCGGGCCTCAGTGCGGGCCGACGTCCTCACGTCCGGCGCATGGCCTGGTACGGGAGCTGGCTGAGCGAGGCGCTGACGCAAGCCGTTCCGGGGCCGGCCGTGGTGGTGGGCCATTCCCTGGGGGGCGCGGTCGCGCTCGCCTGCGATTCTCCGCGCATCGTCGGCCGAGTGGCGCTCTCCGGCGCCGGCATCACGCGCCTGCGGGTACCCGCCCCGCTCCTGGCCGCCACCGTGCCCTGGCTCCTGCGGCCCTCGGTCGCCCGGTCGACGGCGTTGCTGCGCCGCATGGCTGCTCCGGGGCAGGGCGAGCTACCCGGTCACCTGAGTTCCTGGATGTGCCTGGTCGCACGCCACTGCCGTACCAGCCTTGCCCCGCCGCCTCTGCCGTCGCGTCTGCTCGAACAACGGCGAACCGTGCCGACGCTGGTGGTCGCCGGCCGGTTCGACCCCTTTCTGCCCCCGCGCGCCCTGGGCCCGGCAGCGAGGCGGCGCCTGGGGGCCGAGTTCCGGGTGATCGAAGGAGCGGGGCACCTTCTGCTGGACGAGGCACCGGTGGAGGTCTCCGCTGTGGTGGAGGAGTTCTGCGCAGCTCTGGAGGACTGAATGCGCCACGCCGGTCTGTGCACATGGCGGCCGGACGCCGCAACCACCGGCCACTGGAAGCTGCTCCGCCCCGCACATAGGTGTCCGATAAACGTATCTGGAGATCCGCATAACGATGGCGTCACCTGCTCAGCATCTTCACCGCCAATATCCCGGAATGTGACCCACACCACTAAAGATTGGGTAAACGGCGTGGTACAAATGCCCAACTTCGCGGGCGGAACCACCGTCCCAGCGGAGTGCCGGGCCCCACTCGGCAGCAGGCCAGAGCGATCACCGTCGTAGCCCACCCGTGCGGCAGGCGGTATCGCCATCCGGACAGCGTCGTTCGCTCATCCCCCCATCGCACACCGACCGGCGAAGGCACCCCCAAGTCCGCCGCTCCCGCGTCATCGAGGTAGCCAACGTGTCACTCGACTCCATCACCGAGAACATCGACGAATCCGTCAGCGGATTCTTCGAGCCCATAGCCGACTGGCTGGGCGGGATCGTCTTCTACTCCGTCACCATCGCCGGGGCCGAGGTGCCGCTCATCGTCACCTGGCTGGTGGTGGCGGGTCTCGTCTTCACCGGCTGGTTCGGGTTCGTCCAGGTGCGCAAGTTCCGTCTCGCCGTGGACGTGGTGCGCGGCAAGTACGACGACAAGGACTCCCCGGGCGAGGTCAACCACTTCCAGGCCCTGACCGCCGCAGTCTCCGGCACGGTCGGGCTCGGCAACATCGCCGGTGTCGCCGTCGCCGTCTCCATCGGCGGTGCCGGAGCCACCTTCTGGATGATCCTCTGTGGCCTGCTCGGCATGGCCACCAAGTTCGTCGAGGTCACCCTCGGCGTGAAGTACCGCGAGGTCCACGCCGACGGCACTGTCTCCGGCGGGCCGATGCACTACCTGCCCAAGGGGCTGGCCGAACGCTTCGGGAAGAACGGCAAGAGCCTCGGCAAGGTCCTCGCCGTCCTCGCCTCGATCATGATCCTTTTCTTCGGGCTCTTCGGCGGCAACCTCTTCCAGGTCAACCAGTCCTACGCTCAGCTCGTCTCCGTCACCGGCGGCGAGAGCGGTGCGATGGGCTCCTCCGGAGGCGCTCTCTTCTTCGGCATCCTGGTCGCCGCGCTCGTCGGCATCGTGCTCCTCGGCGGCATCCGCTCCATCGCCTCGGTCACCAGCCGACTCATTCCCGCGATGGCCGGGATCTACATCGTCGCCTGCCTCGTCGTCATCCTCGTCAACGTCACCGCCGTGCCCGCCGCGATCGAGAAGATCATCGAGGGCGCGTTCAACCCCCAGGGTGTCGCGGGCGGCATCCTCGGTGCGCTGATCGTCGGCTTCAAGCGCGCCGCGTTCTCCAACGAGGCCGGTCTCGGTTCGGCGCCGATCGCCCACTCCGCGGTCAAGACCAAGCACCCCGCCAGCGAGGGCCTGGTCGCCCTGCTGGAGCCGTTCATCGACACGGTCGTCGTCTGCACCATGACCGCGCTGACCATCGTCATCGCCAACCCGGCCAGCTGGGGCGAGGCCCGTGCCGGTGAGTCCATCGGCGGCGTGACGATCACCTCCGACGCGTTCGAGACCGTGCTGCCCTGGTTCCCGTACGTCCTGACCGTCGCGGTGATTCTCTTCGCCTTCTCCACGGTGCTCACCTGGGGTTACTACGGTCTCAAGGCCTGGACGTACCTCTTCGGCCGCAGCCGCACCAGCGAGATCGTCTACAAGTCGCTCTACACCCTGTTCGCCGTCGCCGGGTCGCTGCTCACCCTGCAGACCCTCATCGACCTGGCCGACGCGGTGCTCTTCACCCTCGCCGTCATCAACATCATCGGCCTGTACCTCCTCGCCCCCGTCGTCAAGCGCGAGCTGAACAGCTTCCTTGAATACGTGCGGGTCCGGAAGGCGGGCGGCTCCGACGGGACCGGCGGGGACACGGACGATCAGACGACGAAGGTCACCGTCTGATCCGAACAGCTCCTGATGTCCCCATTCCTGCCCGTACGGAGGGATGGGGACATCAACTCGTGTGCAGCATCAGCCCGATGCCCACCACCATCAGCCCCGCCGCCGCGATCCTCGGAGCCCCGAAGCGCTCCTTGAAGAACAGGGTGCCGATCGCGGCGCCCACGATGATCGACGACTCGCGCAGTGCCGCGATCGGGGCCAGCGGGGCTCGCGTCTGGGCCCAGAGCACCAGCCCGTACGCGACCACCGAAAGGGCCGCGCCGAACTGCTGCCGCAACTGAGGCCGTTCGCGGCACGCGGCCTGCTCGGCGCGGCCCTTTCGGTGG
>MUNB01000180.1 GCA_002154345.1 Streptomyces griseus | reverse complement strand
CGCCGGTTCCGTGCGACGGCGTCCGGGCAGGGCGACGGGAGCCCCGACGCGGCTGAGGGCGGCCGGTGTTCGGGACCGTCGGCGTCGACGGGGACACGGGGGGACGCACGGATGCGGCGGGGAAGGCCGTCGAGGGTGCGCGACGGGAGGGTGCGAGGAGGGCGGTCGGACCGTTCGGCGCGGCGACGCGCAGCGATGGCGCTGCGGTCGGCGGTCGGGGAACGGCTGCGGGCCGCCGGTGGCGGTCGGTCAGCGACAGAGGGCGCTGGAGGTGCGCCGCAGGTCCACGTAGCGGCACATCACGCCGGGGTGCGTCGTGAGCATGCGGCACATCCTGGCGGCAGCCGGCACCGGATGTCAATGGACACCTTTTGGTGTCTCATTCGGTGGAACGGTGCTGGGCCGCAGCTCAGCGCGGTGCGGAGCCGTCCGGGGTTACGGCGGGGTGCAGTTGGGCCTCGTGGGGGTGCAGCCACAGCGGCCCCTGCCCGGTGTCCACGCGCACCGCGCCCGGCGGCGGCCAGACGCCCTCGGCGAGCACCAGCCGCTCGGGGTCGGTCAGGCTTCGGTAGCGCTCCAGTGCCTCGGCCGGCGCGAGCGGTGGGGCCGTGCGGAGCAGCCCCGGGGCTAGCGCGTCGACAGCGCCGGCGTACGCCTCGAAGGGCCGCCAGCCGGGCACCGCGCGATGGCCGGCCGGGGTGCGGAACAGCAGGGTCGGCAGGGCGTAACGGATTTCGCCGCCGGGGGTCTCCTTGGCGGTGCCCGGATGCGGCGACTCCGAGCGGACGGAGAGCACCTCGGGGACGGGGCGGCGTGCCTCCGCCCGGTCGGCGCGCACCTGTTGCCGTACGCCGGAGGAGGCGGCGTCCCGGGCGAGCCGGTCGGCGTCCAGGCCCGGCACCCCCTGGACGCACCGGAGCGCGAGGGCTGGGGTGTCCGCCGGTTCGCCGAGCACGAAGACGCTCTCCCGCAGGCGGCGGAGCACGCCGTCGGCGACCTCCGGACCCTGGAGTTCGGCGGCCTTGGCCGCGAGCGAGGAGGGCCAGGAGCTGGCCGCGACCCGGCTCAGGATGTGCGCGCGCGGAGCCAGGGTGTGGGCGCCGATGTCCGCCAAGTGCCGTGCGTACCAAGCGGTTTCGGCAGCCGGGTCGGGCGGCGGGTCATCGTCGTCGTCGAAGAGGATGGCGTACGCCCGCCGCCAGTGGACCCGTCCGGCGAGCGAGGCGCGGAGCCTGCGGAAGACGGGCTCGGAGCCCCAGGCCCACGGGCAGAGCGGATCGGTGTACTCCACGACCTCCAGCAGCGGCGGCGGATCCTCTCCGGGTGCTGTCCTCCGCGCGGACGGCGGCCGGGACGTCGCGCCTCCCGCTGCCGCGGGCGTCCGCTCCGGTGCGTCCGTCATGCGGCGCCGGCCTTGGAGCGTTGGTCCTGTGGGGTGGCCGCGGGCAGCAGCGTGGCGAGCGTGAGACCGCCCAGGACCGCGGCCGCGCCCGCCTCGATCTGCCGCCACACGTCGGGCAGGGGCGCGGCGGGGCCCGGGTAGCCGAGCGCGTCGAGCGGCTCGCCGCGCAAGGTGAGCACGTCGCCGTCGATCGCGCGCACCACGTCGAGCAGGGTGACCTCGTCGGCGGGTCTGCCGAGCCAGTAGCCGCCCTCGCAGCCGCGCTGACTTCGGACGAGCCCGGCCCTGCGCAACTCGCCGACCACGGACTTCAGGAACCGGAAGGGAATCTCCTGCGAGGAGGCGATGGCTTCGCAGGTGAGCGGACGGCCAGGTTCACGGGCGAGCTCCAGGAGGGCCCGCGTGGCGTAGTCCGCTTTCGCGGAGATATGCATGCCGCTCATCATGCACGAAGGGGCGCGCGGAGGCTCGGACTCCGCCGGTTCCCGCTTTGTGGGGCGGCGCATGTGTCAGCAACATTGCCGCAGATGAACCGCAAAGGACACCTCTTGACATCCTTTTCGGCGCCCCTCTAGCGTCCCGGCCATGAGCGAGCCCCTGACCACCGCCGGAGAAGGCTTCCACCCGCATCTGCACACCACCGGGGAAGACCGTCCGGCAGCACCGCTGCACACCCGCCTGCACCACATCCGCGCGGACGCGCTGGACGGCGACACGGCCCAGACCGGGGGCATGCGCCGGTTCGCGGCGATCAGCGGGAAGACCACGGGCTCCGAGAAGCTGTGGATGGGGCAGACCCATGTGGCGCCCTCGACCTCCTCATCGGACCACCACCACGGCGCGTCCGAGACGGCCATCCATGTCGTCAGCGGCCACCCGGAGTTCGTGTTCCTGGACGACTCGGGCGACGAGCCCGAAGAGGTACGGCTGCGCACCGGCCCCGGTGACTACATCTTCGTGCCGCCCTTCGTGCCGCACCGCGAGGAGAACCCCGACCCGTCCGAGGAGGCCGTGGTCGTCATCGCCCGGTCGACCCAGGAGGCGATCGTGGTGAACCTCCCGGGCCTGTACGCGCTTCCGGCGTCGGAAGCCGGGCGGGACGCCTGACCGGAGGAGCGCTTGGCCGGACGCCGCGCCTCGGGGGTTGGAAGGAGCCTCGCCGATCGTTTTCCGTCATCCCGCTGCCGTGGCAGGGCTCCAATGCGCCCATTTGACGGTGTCTGGATCTCGCCGGATGGCCGATTGTCAGCCAGCCCCATCCTCGGGGGTCTTGTGCCGGGGTGCAGGTCTCACCAGCATGGAAACAACGTTGTCAGGGGCATGGCGGCTTCGTCGTCTTCCTGGTGACGTGTCATGGGCGTCCACCCAACGCCCCGAGTTCCCCCCACGATCTGGAGGACTACAGTGCGACTCTCTCACCCCCACGGCCTCTCGAGACGAGCACGACTCATCGCCGGGGCGACCGGCCTCGCCGCCGCCGCGGCGCTCGCCATCCCCGCCGCCACCGCATCCGCCCAGCCGGCCCCGAAGACGTTCAGCGCCACCGAGCTCAGCCGGACGGCCGACTCCGTGCGTACCGCCGACGTCGGCGGCACCGCTTGGTACGTCGATTCCGCGTCGGGCAAGGTCGTCGTCACCGTCGACAGCACGGTCAGCAAGGCCGAGATCGCCAAGATCGAGAACGAGGCCGGTGTGAACGCCGACGCCCTCGTGGTCAAGCACACCCCCGGTAAGTTCTCCAAGCTCATCGCGGGCGGCGAGGCCATCACCACCGGCGGAGCCCGGTGCTCCCTGGGCTTCAACGTGCAGGACGGCGCGGGCACCAAGTTCGCCCTGACCGCCGGCCACTGCACCAACATCGGCAGCTCGTGGTCGATCGGCACCACCACCGGGTCCAGCTTCCCCGGCAACGACTACGGCATCATCCGGCACTCCAACCCCGGCGCGGCCGACGGCCGTGTCTACCTCTACAACGGCGGCTACCAGGAGATCACCAGCGCCGGGAACCCCTCGGTCGGCCAGTCCGTCCAGCGCAGCGGCAGCACCACCGGCCTGCACGGTGGTTCGGTCACCGGACTCAACGCCACCGTCAACTACGGTGCCGACGGCATCGTCTCCGGTCTGATCCAGACCAATGTCTGCGCCGAGCCCGGCGACAGCGGCGGCGCGCTCTTCTCCGGGAGCACCGCTCTCGGCCTCACCTCCGGCGGCAGCGGCAACTGCTCCTCCGGCGGCACCACGTTCTTCCAGCCCGTCACCGAGGCACTGAGCGCCTACGGTGTGAGCATCATCTGATCCCGCGCCCACCAGGGTCATGAGCCATCGGCCCTGTCGACTGTCCCCGCCCGGTTCGCCGGCGGGGACAGTCTTCGTTCCGGAGACCCCCAGGCCATCCGGCACGATCCACGGTGACGGCGGCCGCGAGGGCTCGGCCGCCCCGCCAGGTCCGCCGTGCGCGGACCTGGCGGGCAAAGACCCGAGTACGCCCAGTACATGAGGACGAGGGTGAGGGCCCGGGGCTGCGCAGCGACCCGGCCCACCCTCACCGCCACGCGGGGCGACGTGCGGGCGGCGCCGGTCCGCCCACGCGATCAGCGTGCCGGTGGGCCCGGTCCGTCAGCGGACCGACAGCCGCACGAGACCACCGCGCCCCTCCGGGGTGCCCGACACCCGCAGCGCCACATAACGCGGGGAGCCAGACGCCCGCAGACTCCGGACCGGGCCGCGACCGGTCGGTGAGCCCGCCCGACGGTAGCGGATCCCGTCGTCGCTGAACTCCACGGACAGGCCCGGAACCCGCCCGGCCGACCACTCGGCCTCCACCCGGCCCACCGCGCGCCGCGCCCCGAGGTCCACCACCAGGCGGCCGTCGCGTCCCGGCCGCCACACCGTGTCCGGGTCACCGTCGACGGCCGCCGACGGCTCCGACATCCCCGTCGGCAGCGGCGCGTTCGGGAAGACGGCCCGGCCCAGTGCGAGGTCCGTCGTCGGATACGGCTGCGCCCCGCGCACCGTGACCTCCGTACCCCGGCCCGGCCGCACCACCGCCACCGTGCTGTGCCCCTGTGCCTCGACCCGCACCCGGCAGACCGGCCCGGTCAGGCGCACCGTCGCGGCGTCCACGACCTCCACCCGCAGCCCGTTCGGCAGCGACCGCCCCGACAGCGGGACCAGCGTGAACCGGGGCGGCAGCAGCAGCGCCGAGGCCGCCTCCAGCCGCGCCTCGTACCGCAGCCCGTCCCGGGTCACCAGTTGCTCGCCCTCGTAGACCTCCCGGCGGCGGCCCTCCTGCACCAGGGCGACCGGGGTGCGCACCGCCAGGTCCGACAGGTTGAACAGGCTCAGGTGCCCGTCCGTCACCGCCGCCCGCACCTTCTCGTCCCCGGCCGCGGGCACCGGCCGGCGGGCGAGTTCGCGCAGGCCGGCGGCGGACACCCCGCAGTGGCCCTCCACGAGCAGCGGGCCCGTACCGCCGCCCTCCGCCAGGACGACCGTGTCCCCGTACACCGCCAGCGGACCCCGCCCGCCGCGTACGACCAGACCCGCGCGGCCGTCCACGTCCAGCCAGCCGCCCTCGCTGCGCAGCGCCGGAACGGGCCCGCTCGCCAGGTCCGTCCACCGCTCGCCGTCGTCCGAGCCCTGCACCAGATAGCTCCGGCCCGCCGCGCTCTCCCAGCGCAGGGTGACCCGGTCCAGGGCGCGGGGCTCCCCGAGGTCCACGGCGAGCCAGCTGTCGCGGCGCGGCCGGTCCGCGGTGGAGACCGCCCAGCGGGTCGTGCCGTCCCCGTCCACGGCCAGCTCCGGCCCCCTGCCCGGCGTGTACGAGGACGCGGTGGCCCGCCCGCCGCGTGCGAGGTCGGGCCCGTCCGAACCGTTTCGGGCCTCCACGGCGAACAGCGAGTAGCCGTACGCCGGATCGGGTGTCACGCCCTGGACCCGCAGGTGCCGGACCGTCGTACGGTCGAAGGACAGCTCGTCGACCCGGCCCGTCGAGCCGCCGGAGGAGTCCCGGGACGGGACCGTGGCCGACCCCTCGGCGAAGCGGTAGGTCCGCCTGCCGTCCAGCCCCGCCACGCCCGGCATGGTGAGGTTGTGCACCTCCAGCCGGCCGCCCGCGGTGTCCGGTCCTTCGGCCGCGTGGACGACCGCGCCGGTGGGCAGCGTGGTGAAGCCCGCGAAGCCGTCCTTCAGCCGCAGCAGCGTCGCGCTCCCGTCGAAGCCGTCGCGCAGCCGGGTGTGCGTGCGCACCGAGCGGCCGGTGACCTCCACGGCGGTCGAGGGCAGGAACATCGGCGTGGCGCCGCTGATCCGGAACAACCAGTCGTCGTGGCCCGGCTGCCACGCGAACTTCACGAACTTCGGCTTGGACACCGCGCCCGCCCAGGCGGCGGGGGACTGGTGCGAGACCAGCCCGGGGCCCTCCCCGAAGTCCGTCACCCCGGAGGCGTACGCGAACAGCTCCCGCTGCGACAGCGGCACGACGGGCCGGCCCGCCCCGGGCCACACGTGCAGCAGGTAGCTGATGGCCAGTTCGGCGCGGGCCTCCGGCTCGTACTTCGGCTCACCGGAGAACTTCGCCAGCCGGTGCTCCGGCGGATACGCCTGGTACGCCTCCAGCCGCGCCGCGAGCTCGACCTCGGCGCGGGCCGCCGCCCGGTCGCCCATCACCCGGGACAGGAACGCCAGCGGGATGACATCCCGGCCGTAGAGGTGCTCGCGGTCGTTCACCATCGGCATCAGCGGCTCACCCGCGTCCGACATCACCCCCAGCAGGGTCCGCCACAGCGGCCCGGCGTTCGGCTGCCGGGTCAGCACCTCCGGCAGCTGCTCACCGGCGGCCAGGAAGTGCGCCGCGTTGCGCCCCGAGGTCCGCCACAGCTCCGCCTGGTAGTGCGGGCCGAAGGAGCCGTGGTTCTCGACGACGAACGTGTCGTAGACGTTCCGTGCGGTGTTCCGGGCCACCGGAACGCCGTCCACGCGGGCCGGGTTGGCCAGGTCGGCCTCCGGCAGCCCGGCCTCGTTGCGCGACCAGGCGCCGTAGTCGGCCGCCCACGCGGGCCGGCGGCGGTCGTCCGGGGCCCAGGCCAGTGCGGGGGCCAGTGCCTGGGCGTAGATGCCCATCTCCTCCAGCTTGGTGTCACCGACGTGGCCGCCCGTCAGCCCGTTCGGCGTCCAGGACCCGGAGGCAGGGTCGTCGCCGGTGCCCAGGGCATGCGTGTACGCGGCCTGCTCCCGGACGATGGTGTCCACCAGGGAGCGGGTCCGCGCGTCCAGCTCGTCCCAGAGCAGCCGGGCGGCCAGTACGAAGTACGACTGGAACGTGGTGTCGAAGAACAGCGTGCGGCCCCACTGGGTGCCGCCGGTCAGCCGGTTGGAGGCGGCGAAGTGCCGCAGCGTCGCCAGCGTCCGCCGCTTGAGCGTGTCCCGGTCCACCCCCGCCAGCTCGGCGTCGTAGCTGCCACGTGTCAGCAGCACGGCGTGGCCGAGGACCACCGCGAACCCGAAGAACTTGTCCGTATAGATGCCCCGGGCCTCGTCCCACTGCGTCTCGGACCAGCGGGTGTGGCGCAGCAGCACCCGGTAGTACGTGGCGGCGACATCGTCCTCCGCGCCGCTCCCGCCGGTCCCGGCGAGCGGGGACGCGGCAGCCGACGGTGAACCCGCGCCCAACTGCAGTGCGGTCACGGCTCCGGACGCGCCGAGGATCTGGAGCAGCCGACGGCGGCCGAGGGGAAGGGAGGTCGGGCCCACGGTGGTTCTCCTCTGGGGTGCTCGCGGCGGTCGTCGGACGGCTGAGCAGGACAGCCGGACGACGCATCCGCTATGGACAACGTTGTCAAAGAGTTGAGTGCCACCCTTGGCCGCCCCGGTATGTTCCGTCAAGGGAAAACGCATGATTGAACGTGACGATGACGGAACGACGGAACGAGGAGAGACGCGGCAGTGAGGACGATCGGGCTCATCGGAGGCATGAGCTGGGAGTCGACGGCGGAGTACTACCGGCTGATCAACGAGTACACCCGGGACCGGCTGGGCGGGCTGCACTCGGCGCGGTGCGTGCTCTACTCGGTCGACTTCGCCGAGATCGAGCGGCTCCAGACGGAGGGGCGCTGGGAGGAGGCCGGCGAGGTTCTGGCCGACGCCGCCCGCGCGGTGCAGAGCGCCGGGGCCGACATGGTGCTGATCTGCACCAACACCATGCACAAGGTGGCCGACGCGGTGGCGTCGGCCGTCTCGGTGCCGCTGGTGCACCTCGCCGACGCCACGGCGGACGCGGTCCGCGCGGCGGGGGTGCAGAAGGTGGGTCTGCTCGGCACGGCGTTCACGATGGAGCAGGACTTCTACCGGGGCCGGCTGCGGGACCGGGGGCTGGACGTACGCGTCCCGGACGCGGCGGGCCGGGCCCTCGTGCACGAGGTGATCTACGGCGAACTGTGCCTGGGCGAGGTGCGTGCCGAGTCCCGTGAGGCGTACCGGAAGATCATCCGGGCTCTGGTGGCGGACGGGGCGCAGGGCGTGATCCTCGGCTGCACGGAGATCGAACTGCTCATCGGCCCCGAGGACAGTCCGGTGCCGGTCTTCCCCACGGCCCGGCTGCACGCCCTGGCGGCGGTGGACGCGGCACTCTCCGGGGGCGCCGAGTAGAGGCCTCCCGGATCGGGCCCGGCTTGGCATGTTCAGATTCGGCGCCGAGGGCCCCCTCCCGTACGAAGCCCGCATCGCACAGCACCGGCTGGAGGTACGGGAGTTCACGGTCGGAGTGCGACAGCCTCTGCTCGGGTGGCGGCAGCTCCTTCCGCGACGGAACACGGAGGGGTCAGAGCGAGGCCGCCACCCGGACGAGATCGGCCACCGGCCGCGACCGGCTCTCCGGCAGCCAGGCGAGCACGGTCGTCACGGGCGGCGCGTCCGTCACCGGCACGGCGACCAGGTCCTGCCGCAGGTCGACGGCGGCCGATGCGGGCAGCACCACGGTGGCCCGGCCGAGGGCGATCAGCTGGAAGAGCTGGGTCAGGTTCCGCACCGCGACTCCGGGGCCTTCGGGGCAGCTGCCGTCCGGGCCGGGCCAGCGGGCCGGGGGAGGGCCGGGCGCGGCGGTCACCTCGGCCTGCCGCACCGCCGTCCGGTCGGCCAGCGGGTGGTCGCCGGGCAGGACCGCGACCTGCCCTTCCGTGAGCAGCGCCTCCGTGTCGAGTCCGGTGACGGCGTCGAACGGCAGGTGCAGCAGTGCCACGTCCGCACGCCCCGAGCACAACAGCTCCCGCTGCTCGTGCGCCTCGCACAGCAGCAGATCGACCGCGCACGCGCCGGGGTGCGCGGCGTACGCGTCGAGCACCTTGGCCAGCAGCTCACCCGCCGTACCGGTCTTGACGGCAAGGGCGATACGCGGCTGCCGTTCGGCCGCTTCCCGGGTACGGCGTTCGGCGGCCTCCGCCGCCGCGAGGATCGCACGCGCCTCCGTCAGCAGCACCGCTCCCGCATCGGTGAGCCGGACCACGCGGCTGGACCGCTCCAGCAGCACCACCCCGAGCCGTCTCTCCAGGCCGGCGAGCGCACGGGACAGCGCCGGCTGGGCGATCCCCAGCCGCTCGGCCGCTCTGCCGAAGTGCAGTTCCTCCGCGACCGCGACGAAGTACCGCAGCTCACGCATCTCCATGTCGGCACCGTAACCCGCCCGGACCACGACCGATGCCGCGAAGGCATCGCTGCCAGGCTCGTACGGTGTTGGTCCCCGGCGCCCGACCGCCGATGCTGGCGGACATGAGCGAACAGACGATCGCGCTGGTCACCGGCGCGAACAAGGGAATCGGATACGAGATCGCGGCGGGCCTCGGCGGGCTCGGCTGGAGCGTCGGCATCGGCGCCAGGGACCGGGAGCGCGGCGCGCAGGCCGTCGCGGCGCTCTGCGCGAGAGGGATCGACGCCTTCGCCGTCCCGCTGGACGTCACCGACGACGCCGGCGTGAGCGCCGCCGCCCGGCTCATGGAGGAGCGCGCGGGCCGGCTCGACGTACTCGTCAACAACGCCGGCGCGGCGGGCGGTTGGCCCGACGAGCCGACGTCGCTCGACCCCGCCGCCCTCCTGCGACTGGTCGACACCAACGTCGTCGGGGTCATCCGGGTCACCAACGCGATGCTGCCCCTGCTGCACCGCTCCGCGCATCCGCGGATCGTCAATCAGTCCAGCCACGTCGGCTCCCTGACTCTGCAGACCGACCCCGAGACCGATCTCGGAGGGATCAGCGGGGGCTACGCGCCGACGAAGACCTTCCTGAACGCGGTCACCGTCCAGTACGCCGCAGAGCTGCGCTCCACCCCGATCCTGGTGAACAACGCCTGCCCCGGCTATGTGGCCACCGACCTGAACGGCTTCAGCGGGACCCGCACCGCCGAGGAAGGGGCACGGGTCGCGATCAGGCTCGCGACCCTCCCCGACGACGGGCCGACCGGGGGCCTCTTCGACGACGACGGCCCCGTGCCCTGGTGAGCTCACCTTCGTGACGGTGGTCGGACGCCGCTTGGTGACGGTGGTCCGACGCCGCCCCGCTCCTCTACTCGAAGAACTTCAGGCTGTGGCCCACGTCGGTCGTGCTCCCGGGAACGTTGGCGCGCCGGTAGGTGGTGTTGCTCCACCAGACCGCCGTGCCGGAGTACCAGTAGCGGTTGGACCAGGAGTACGGGGTGCCCTTGGCGACCGCGTGGTAGAGGGTGGGGAAGCGGTTTCCGGACGGCGGAGCGGCGTTGACGTCGCCCCGGGGCAGGATGAACGAGTGGTGGCCCGGTCCGTTGACGTTCACGGTCGGGGTCCAGCCGGACATCATGGACGGCGCGTGCGAGCCGAAGAGGCAGCCGTTGCTCTTGTACCAGTCCCAGACGTACGTGGGGTCGCCGCCCGCCCGCAGTCGCAGGTCGGCGATGCAGTACTTGTCGCTCCAGCTGCCGTTCGCGGAGTAGACGACGTGCAGTCGCCCGGAAGGGTCGACGACCGGCTGGGGGGCCTCGTTGATGTACGGGTTGCCCACGACCCGCTCCCAGGGCTCGCGCGGCTGCGAGATGACGTACCGGCCGCCGGTGGCCGCGGTGGGGCCGCTCATCCGGGCGATGTAGAGGTTCTGCTCGACGTTGGTGTCGCCGGACCAGCCCGACCACACGAACCAGCGCTGCCCGTTGTAGGTGAAGGGCGCCCCGTCGATGGCCCACTTGTCACCGGGCAGGGACACCTTGACGGCCGCCGAGTATCCGGACGTCGGATCGGCGGAGCCGATGTGGTACATCCGGTGGGCCGCGCCGCGGCCTGCGGCGAAGTAGATCCGGTACTGGCCGTCGTGGTGCACGATCTCCGGCGCCCATACCTCGCCCAGACCGGCGCTGTCCCGCCACACCTGGTGCTTGGGGGCGGTGGCCACGGCCTCCGGGGTGGCGGCTGTGCGCACGGCGATTCCGCCGTCCACGGCCTTGGCCGAGACGTACAGGTCACCCACCTTGATGACGGTCGGGTCCGCCCCGCCCACCAGGGAACGGCCCAGCGTGGAAGGCTGATCAGCCACGGTCGCCGCCGCCGTCTTCGCCGAGTCCTTGTCCGTCTCCTGGGCGCGCCGGGCGGTGGCCCGGTCGTCCGGCTGGGCGGCGGTGGCGGCCTGCCCGAGTGCGAGGAGGCCGACGAGCCCCAGCGGAACGGCGCCGGTGAGCCAACGGGCAGAGCGCATCAGATCTCCTCGTGTGCATGACATGAATGAGAGCGCTCTCAACGGTTCCGTCGACGGAGGGTCCTGTCAAGGGAAGGGGCGGAGATTAATGCGTATTAACGTCGGTGTCCCGTCGCTGCCGCCGCGTCGGAGTTCCTGTGGTGGAAGGCGCGCGGACTAGGCGATCTCGTCGATATGGTCTTCCACCCAGATCCGCAGTTGCCCCAGCGGCTGTGCCACGCTGCGGCCCAGGTCGGTGAGCTCGTATTCGACGTGGAGCGGCACGGCCGGATAGATGGTTCTGTCGACAAAGCCCCTCTCCTCCAGTCGGCGGAGCGTGGCGGTGAGGACCTTGGAGCTGATGCCTTCCAGTCGGCGCTGCAGGGCGCCGAACCGCTGCGGACCCTCCTCCATCGCGCCGATCGCGAGGGCCGACCACTTGTTGGCCAGCAGGTCGAGCACGTCACGGCACGGGCACTGGGCCGCATAGACGTCGTGATGGTCGTGGCGTTCGGTTGTGCAGGTCGTCACCATGGGGATGGGGTTCCTTCCGCCGCTCACCAGGTTACTTCCCTTTGGGAAGTAGGCTCCCTTGAAGGTTACTACCTCCTCGGAGTTACGTTGCCGGGGTGGCGGAAATCCGCTGGTACCGAGTGAGGAGTACGACCCATGGCCGAGATCCCCAGCACCATGCCTGCCGTCGCCTACCGCAAGAGCCTGCCCGTGGGCGATGCGGAGAGCCTCGTGGATGTCACGCTGCCGGTGCCGCGGCCCGGCCTCCGCGACCTGCTGGTGCGGGTCGAGGCGATCGCGGTCAACCCGGTGGACCACAAGGTGAGGACGAACAGCGACCCGGGTGGCGAGCCCAAGGTCCTGGGCTGGGACGCCGCCGGCGTCGTTGTCGCCGTCGGTGACGCGGTGACGGAGTTCGAGACGGGTGACGAGGTCTTCTACGCCGGAGCCATCGACAGGCCCGGCGCCAACGCCCGCTTCCACGCCGTGGACGAGCGCATCGTCGCCCGCAAGCCCGCGACTCTCTCCTTCACGGAGGCGGCGGCCCTTCCCCTGACGTCGCTCACGGCCTGGGAAGGGCTGTTCGAGCGCCTCGGGCTGCATGACGGCGCCCTGAAGAACTCCGGCACGCTGCTGGTGACCGCGGCCGCGGGCGGCGTGGGCGCGATGGTCGCCCAGCTGGCGCGAGCACTGACCAGCCTCACGGTGATCGGCACCGCCTCGCGTCCGGAGACGGCCCGGTTCGCCCGCCGTATGGGAGTGGCGCACGTGGTCGATCACCACAAGCCCCTGAGCCCTCAGGTGGCAGCAGTCGCCCCTGACGGTGTGGACTTCGTCTTCAGCACCGCGGGTACCGACGTGAACCTGCCCGCCTATGCGGACGTGCTCAAGCCCATGGGGCAGATCGTCGCGATCGACGACTTTGGCCCCATCGAGATCGGGCTGCTGAAGTCCAAGAGCATCTCCTTCCACTGGGAGCTCATGTTCACGCGTTCGCTGCACCAGACCCCGGATCAGGCCGTTCAGCAGCACATCCTGAGCCAGATCGCCCGCCTGGTCGACGCCGGTGTCCTCACCACCACGGCCACGGTCGACCTCGGCACGATCAACGCGGAGAACCTGCGCGAGGCTCACCGTGTCCTGGAGTCGGGCAAGGCGATCGGCAAGATCACCCTGACCGGCTTCTGACCCACCGGGCTTCCGACCCTGAACGGAAGGCGCCTGACCGGCAGAAGCCCGGGTCAGGCGCCTTCCGCGTGCTCCTAGAAGAAGCCCAGCTTCTTCGGCGCGTACGACACCAGAAGATTCTTCGTGTGCTGGTGGTACACGCCTCGCGTGGCCGCATGCCAGCGGAAACGGTCATGATCCGGCCAAGCGGCAGGTGGCTGGTCCGCATATGGCCCGGATCTTGGCCAGCCTCGTCCCTAGGCGGTGTCTTCAAATGATCATCGTTGGTGGATCATGGTGTCGTGATACGTCGTCATGAACTGTCTGATGCTGAGTGGGAGTTCGTCCGGCCGTTGCTGCCCGTGTCGTTGCGGGGGCGGAAGCGGCTGGATGACCGCAGGGTCCTGAACGGGATCGTGTGGAAGTTCCGGACCGGGACGGCCTGGCGGGATGTGCCCGAGCGCTACGGGCCGTGGGC
>MUNB01000018.1 GCA_002154345.1 Streptomyces griseus | reverse complement strand
CCCCTGGAGCCCGCCGTGACCGTACTGCCCCGGGCCCCCGAACTGGCCCCGGTACCGGACCGGAACCCCGGTCCGGTACCGTCCACCGACATCGCCGTCGCCGTGCCGCCCTCCGCCCCGGCCCAGCGGTCCCGGCCGCCCGCCGGAGGCGACCGGGAGCCGGGGACGGCGGGGGTCGGCGGCCTGATCGCCCGGCAGCACCTGCGGGTCGCGGCGGTGCACCAGGAGGTCATGGCCGCGCACACCGAGGCGCACCAGCGGTTCCTGCGCATGTCCGCGCGCACCGTCACGGCGCTGACCACCGCGGCAACCACCGCGGGATCCGCACCAGCGCCCGTACGTCTGCCCGCCGAGGCGCCCGTACGCCTGCCCGCCACTCCAGCGGCAGCGCAGGGGCCGGCCTTCGACCGCGCCCAGCTGGAGCATCTCGCCTCCCGTGAGATCTCCGCCCTGTTCGGTCCGCGCTTCGCCGAGCAGGACGGCTATGCGGTGCAGACCCGGATGCCCGGGCCGCCCATGCTCTTCGCCGACCGGGTCACCGGCATCGACGCGGTGCCCGCGGCGCTCGTGCTGCCGGGCCCGGTCCGCACGGACGGGAGGATCTGGACGGAGACCGATGTCCTGCCCGACAGCTGGTACCTGGATTCCACGGGGCGGATGCCGGCCGGGGTGCTGATCGAGGCGGGCCAGGCCGATCTGCTGCTGCTCAGCTGGCTGGGGGTCGATCTCCTCAACCGGGGCGAGCGCGCCTACCGGCTGCTCGGCTGCGAGGTGACGTTCCACGGCAGCCCGCCGCGCCCCGGCGACACCCTGTGCTTCGAGATCCATGTCGACGGCCACGCGGAGGCGGACGGGGTCCGGCTGGCCTTCTTCCACTACGACTGTTACGTGGACGGTGAGCTGCGGCTCAGTGTCCGCGAGGGCCAGGCCGGCTTCTTCACCCCGGCGGAGCTTGCCGGCAGCGGTGGGGTCCGCTGGGATCCCGCCGAGCACGCGCCCGGGGACGGTCTGCCGCTCGATCCGCCGGCCGTGCGCTGCGAACGGAGCCGGTTCGGCACGGACCTGCTGCGCGCGCTGGCGCAGGGGCGTCCGGCGGAGTGCTTCGGGCCCGGCTGGGAGGCGACGGCGGCCCATGTGCGGTCGCCCGTGCTGGACGAGGAGCGGCTGCGGCTGCTGGACGAGGTCACGGCGTTCGACCCGTCCGGTGGGCCATGGGGCCGTGGATATCTGCGCGCGGAGACCGCGGTTTCGCCCGACGACTGGTTCTTCACCGGGCACTTCAAGAACGACCCCTGCATGCCGGGCACACTGATGCTGCAGGGCGGTCTCCAGGCGATGGCGTTCTATCTGACGGCCATGGGCTTCACCGTCGACCGGGACGGCTGGCGGTTCGAACCGGTCGACGAGCAGCCCGCGACGGCGATGTGCCGGGGCCAGGCGACCCCGGAGTCCCGGCGGGTCGTGTACGAGCTGTTCGTACGCGGCGTCTCGGCCGGTCCGGTGCCGACCCTCCACGCCGATGTCCTCGGCTCGGTCGACGGGGTGAAGGCGTTCCTGGGCCGTGGCATGGCGCTCCGGCTGGTCCCCGACTGGCCGCTGTCGCACTGGCGGCACACCGGCCCGCCCGCGGTGCAGGCCGACGGGGTGCCGGTGCCGCTGCCGCGGCTGGGCGGGCTGGCGGGGCACCGGGAGGAGGGGCCGGTGGCCGTGGCGGCCGACGGATTGCCCTTCGACCGGGCGTCGTTGCTGGCGTGCGCCTGGGGCCGGCCGAGCGAGGCGTTCGGCGCGATGTACGAACCCTTCGACGGCACCCGGCGGGTGGCCAGGCTGCCCGGACCTCCGTACCACTTCATGAGCCGGATCGTGTCGGTGGACGGTCCGCAGGGCGGGATGCGGGAGGGCAGCGTCGTCGTCGCCGAGTACGACGTACCGGACCGGGCGTGGTTCTTCGAGGAGAACGCCGGCCGCACCATGCCGTTCGCCGTCCTCATGGAGGTCGCGCTGCAGCCCTGCGGGTGGCTCGCCTCGTACGTGGGCAGCGCGACGACCAGCGGGACGGACCTGCTGTTCCGCAACCTCGACGGGACGGGAACCGTCACCGGCGAGGTCACCCCGGCGACGCGTACGGTCCGCACCAGGGCCGAACTGACACGTCTGTCGCACAGCGGAGACATGATCATCGAGTCGTTCCGGGTGACGTGCACCGCCGACGACATGAGCGTGTTCGAACTGTCCACGGTCTTCGGCTACTTCCCCCCGGCGGCCTTCGACGACCAGCAGGGCCTGGCGACTTCGGCGGACGACCGGACCCGTCTGTCCGAGCCCTGCGGCCGTACGGTCGACCTGACCGCCCGCCCCGCCCGGTACTGCTCGGGCGAACCACGCCTGCCGGGACCGATGTTGCTGATGCTGGACCGGATCACGGGCTACTGGCCGGACGGCGGAAGCGCGGGACTCGGCCGGCTGAGGTCGGAGAAGGACGTCCACCCGGACGCGTGGTTCTTCCGGGCCCATTTCTTCCAGGACCCGGTGCAGCCCGGCTCGTTGGGGATCGAGGCCATGTGCCAGCTCCTCCAGTTCCACCTGCTCGAACAGGGAGCGGCCGACGGGATCGCCGCCCCCGGGTTCGAACCGGTGCTGCCCGGCCGCGAGGTGACCTGGACGTACCGCGGTCAGATCACCCCGGCCGACCGGCTGATCCGGGTGGACATGGACATCGTGGAGAGCGGCACGGACGCGCGGGGCCCCTATGCCGTGGCGGACGCGTCGCTGTGGGGCGACGACACCTGCATCTACCGGGTCCGGGGGCTGGGCATGCGCGTGGTACCGGGGGCCGCGTACGTACCGCTACCGGCGCCCGCACCGTGAGCGGGGTCGGGAGCACGCGCCACTACAGCTCGTAGTCCTCGGCCAGTCGCTCCCAGCGAAGCCCACGCAGCGCGGCATCGGCGTCCTCGCCCGCCGGCACCTCCGCCGTAGCCTGGAACCAGGCGACGACCAGGGCGGAACCGTCCATGGCCGGGTCGAGCGCCGAGGAGTCGAAGGCGCCGATGCACGCCACGGGAGGAAGCACCTCGACGGGCCCGAAGGCGCCCGGGGTCCCGTCCGGGTACTCACGGGAGGGCTCGACGCAATGGACCCGCATGGCGGAATACTCGCGTTCGGCCTGCCGCTGGAGCCAGCCGACCCTCAGGTCGTTGACGCGCTTGCACGGGTAGCCCTCCAGCATGCCGCCGTAGGTCGAGGACATCCGCAGCTCGGTGAGCCGGATCGTACGGCCGGACGTGAGGACCATGTGGCTCAGCGACATGCCGATACCTTAAGGCGACGCTGTCGCACACTCAGGCGCAGGACGGGCACAAGCCGCGGTAGGTGATCTCCACCGAGCCGACGGCGAAGCCGAACCGCTCGGCCTCGGGCAGGTCGCCGATGGCGTTGCCGGCCGGGTGGACGTCGCGGACCGTGCCGCAGCCGGAGCACACCAGGTGCTGGTGGGGGCGGCGCGCGTTCGGGTCGTAGCGCTTGGCCCGGCCCACGGTGGAGACCTCCAGCACCTCGCCGAGCGCGACGAGCTCGCCCAGCGTGTTGTAGACGGTCGCGCGGGAGATCTCGGGCAGTCGTGCGGCGGCCTGCAGGTGTACCTCGTCCGCCGTCAGGTGCACATGGTCGCCGTCGAGGACCTCCGCGACGACGCGCCGCTGCGAGGTCAACCGCCAGCCACGGCTCCGCAGCCGCTCAAGGAGGTCACTCATCTCGTCTCACCTGCTCCGGTTTCGCGGGGGACGTACGGCCTCGGAAGATCCGACGACACACGCCTCGACCATTGTAGTTTTAGCGCACTTCTTGACTTGGACGAAGTCCATCGTAGGATCGATCCTGGCGACATCCAAGAGACAGGAAGACTCCGGTACGGCAGCAGAGACACGCGGCGGGGCTCCGCCGGTCGACCGCACAGCGCCGCCAGCCGGCCAGGCGCCGTCCTCGCCACGCCGCCCGGGACCGTCCGGTCCGGTGGTCCGTGAGGCGTTCGGACGACCCGCGGTGAGTCCCCGGCACACAGCGTGCCCCCTTCTGCACGGCCCGAATCCTCCTCCCCCGTTCAGCGCCCCACGACCCGCCGGGTCCGGAAGGATTGCTCATGACCGAGAACCACGAGTCGCACGTCTTCGACCCCGTCACCCCGGATTCGCCCGAGACGGCCGTCCCCGAGGTGCCCGAGGCGCAGGCGAGCGGCTGCCCCGTGGCGCACGGCCGCGCGCCGCACCCCACGCAGGGCGGCGGAAACCGCCAGTGGTGGCCGGACCGCCTCAACCTGAAGATCCTCGCCAAGAACCCCGCCGTGGCGAACCCGCTCGGCGCGGACTTCGACTACGCGGCCGCGTTCGAGGCGCTCGACCTGCCCGCGGTGAAGCGGGACATCGCCGAGGTGCTCTCCACCTCGCAGGACTGGTGGCCCGCCGACTTCGGCAACTACGGACCGCTGATGATCCGGATGGCCTGGCACAGCGCCGGCACGTACCGCATCAGCGACGGCCGCGGTGGCGCGGGCGCAGGTCAGCAGCGGTTCGCCCCGCTGAACAGCTGGCCGGACAACGGCAACCTGGACAAGGCCCGCCGGCTGCTGTGGCCGGTAAAGAAGAAGTACGGCCAGGCACTGTCCTGGGCCGACCTGCTGATCCTCACCGGCAACGTCGCCCTGGAGACCATGGGTTTCAAGACCTTCGGCTTCGCCGGTGGCCGCGAGGACGTCTGGGAGTCGGAGGAGGACGTCTACTGGGGCCCGGAGACCACCTGGCTCGACGACGAGCGCTACACCGGCGACCGTGAGCTGGAGAACCCGCTCGGCGCGGTCCAGATGGGCCTGATCTACGTCAACCCCGAGGGCCCCAACGGCAACCCGGACCCGATCGCGGCCGCCCGCGACATCCGCGAGACCTTCCGCCGGATGGCGATGAACGACGAGGAGACCGTCGCCCTCATCGCCGGTGGCCACACCTTCGGCAAGACGCACGGCGCGGGTCCGGCCGAGAGCGTCGGCGCGGACCCGGAGGGCGCCCCGCTGGAGGAGCAGGGCCTCGGCTGGCGTAGCTCGTACAAGTCGGGCAAGGGCGGCGACGCCATCACCAGCGGTCTGGAGGTGACCTGGACCAGCACGCCGACGCAGTGGGGCAACGAGTTCTTCCACAACCTCTTCGCCTACGAGTACGAGCTGACCAAGTCCCCCGCCGGCGCGCACCAGTGGGTCGCCAAGGACGCGGAGGCGACCATCCCGCACGCGCACGACGCGTCGAAGAAGCAGAAGCCGCAGATGCTCACCACCGACCTGTCGCTGCGCTTCGACCCGGCGTACGAGCAGATCTCGCGCCGCTTCCACGAGAACCCGGAAGAGTTCGCGGACGCCTTCGCCCGCGCCTGGTACAAGCTGACGCACCGTGACATGGGCCCGATCCAGCGCTACCTGGGCCCGGAGGTGCCCTCCGAGGTGCTGCTGTGGCAGGACCCGCTGCCCGCGCGGACCGGTGAGCCGCTGGACGCCGCGGAGATCGCCGCGCTCAAGGAGCAGGTGCTCGCCACGGACCTGACGGTGGCGCAGCTGGTCTCCGCCGCCTGGGCCTCGGCCTCTTCCTTCCGCGGCAGCGACAAGCGCGGCGGCGCCAACGGCGCCCGGGTCCGTCTGGAGCCGCAGCGCGGCTGGGAGGCGAACGACCCGGACGAGCTGGCCCAGGTCGTCCGCGCGCTGGAGAGCATCCAGGAGTCCTTCAACGCCAAGGGCGGCAAGCAGGTCTCGCTGGCCGACCTGATCGTCCTCGCGGGCGGCGCGGCCGTCGAGCAGGCGGCCAAGGACGCCGGTGTCGAGGTGGAGGTGCCGTTCACCCCGGGCCGGGTCGACGCCTCGCAGGAGCAGACGGACGTCGAGTCCTTCGCCGCCCTGGAACCGGCGTACGACGGCTTCCGCAACTACGTCGGCAAGGCGGCCCGGCTGCCCGCCGAGTACCTGCTCCTGGACCGGGCGAACCTGCTGACGCTGAGCGCCCCGGAGACCACCGTCCTGGTCGGCGGTCTGCGGGTGCTGGGCGCCAACACCGGCGGCTCGAAGCACGGCGTCCTCACCGACCGCCCGGGCACGCTGACCAACGACTTCTTCGTGAACCTGCTCGACCTGGGCATCACCTGGAAGTCCACGTCGTCGGCGCAGGACGAGTTCGAGGCCCGGGACGCGTCCGGCAAGGTCAAGTGGACCGGCACCCGTGCCGACCTGGTCTTCGGCTCCAACTCCGAGCTCCGTGCCCTCGCCGAGGTGTACGCGAGCGACGACGCGCGGCAGAAGTTCGTGACGGACTTCGTCGCGGCCTGGACCAAGGTCATGGACCTGGACCGCTTCGACCTGGTCTGACAGTCCTAGCCTCTCCTCCTGCGCGCAGGAGGAGAGGCTCCGGCGGTGGGGCCGATTCCGACCCCGGTGGACGCGCTCGGCTGCGCGCTCTTTTCATGGCCGGGACGCCGGGGCCCCGGTCCCTTCCGCCAGGATCTCCGCAAGCCCCTCCGTGGCCAGCACCATGCCGACAGCCGCCGAACTGTTGAGGAACAGACGGTGTCCGGAGGGGATTCTGGTGAGCAGTTCCGAAACCGGCAGCGTGACGGATGCCAGCTGCCCGATGCTCCGGAGGTAGCGCTCGGAGGTGTACACGGGGACGACTGCCGTGCCGTCGGGTGCCGACGCGCTCACCGGAACGCCGTCCGCCGTGACCGGTACCGCGACCTCGGCCCCGGCCAGTGCGGCGGTGACGTCCTCGGCCGGACCGTACCCGGTGGTGGCGAGCTGGACGGCACGGTCCACCGCGTCGGCCGGCTCCGGCCACCCCATTGCCTCCGGCGACGGCCGGTACGCCTCGTTGTCCTCCCACTCCACGATCTCTCCCGTCGAGTCGGAGCGCCACTGGCCGACCACGGCCCACTCCGGTGGCGGCCCGTCACCCTGCCAGGCAGGGTCGGCCAGGTAGAGCCAGTGGTCGGGTGCCAGACGGGCGGCCTCCACGAACTCCTCGGGGGGCGCGGGATCCAGAGCGGAGGTGGACGTCCGGACGCCGGGCTCAGTCATGGTCTCCTCGTTCACCGGGGGTGCCTGCATCGGGGGTTTCGGTTCCGCCGGCCGGGGCCGGTGCCGTCTCCTCCCACCGCGCCCGCAGTTCGTCCGCAGCCACCAGCTGGGCCGCCGGGGCGGACGCGCTGAGGAACATCACGTCCCGTCCGGGCGGAAGCAGGTCGAGGAGTTCGGACAGCGTCATCATCACATGCGGGGGGAACCGGTCCGGTGGCGCCTGCGGGGACTCCGGGAAGACCGGCAGCGCGAGGGCGCCGCCGGGGAGACGTGTCCACCCCGGTCGGCCGTCCTCGCCCACGCAGACGGCCACCGCCGCGGCCTCGGCGAGCGCCAGGGCCACGTCCGACGCGGGACCGTACCCGGTGGAGGCCAGCTGTACGGCGGCGTCGGCGTCGCTGACCGGTGGGGCCCAGCCCCGTGCGGCGGGCGAGGGACGATAGTCCGGGTTGGGCTCCCACTCCACGATCCGGCCGCGCGCATCACTGCGCCAGCGGCCGAGGACGGCCCATGGGGGCGCCGGTTCCTCGTCGTTCTCGCCCAGCCAGTGTCGGTCGGTCACCGAAAGCCAGTGGTCCGGCGCGATACGGGCTGCCGCGACCATGTCCGCGGGCGGGACCGGAAAGCCCGGGTCGCCGACGGCGACCACCCCGGCGTCAGGCGTCCGGGCCCGGCCTTCCGTCGCGCCACCGTGAGCGCTCGGCCCAGGGGCGTCCGAGGGACGTGCGTCAGAGTCCGGCATCGAGGTCGCTCCAGAGCGTCATGCCGCGCGGGCGTGCGGCTCGGGTCATGTGGTCGCACGGGCGGCACCGCGAGGCGTCGCCCGGAGAAGAGGGCCCGAGGGAGGACCATCGGGCGGTCCAGGCGCGGGGTGCGACAGCCGTCACGGCTCTCCCCCGTCCCGGCGGCCCTCGGCACGGCGCCGCTCCTGTTCCTCCAGTACGGTCGACAGCGCCCTGGCGTGCTCGTCCGGGAACCGTCCCTCCCGGGCGACGAAAGTCCGCAGCTCCTCCTCCGTCAGCGGGAGGACGTCCCAGTAGCGCCCCCAGTTGTCGGCGTAGACGGAGGCCGCCCCGGGATCGATCTCGTCGAGAGCGTGCTGCGCACCGGTCATCACCTCGTGGAAGCTGTGATGACCGACGCCGACGAGGATGCTCGCCAGTCCCGACCGGATCAGGCCGAGGTCCACCGACACCCCGGCGAGCCGGTTCAACCGGGCCACGTGCGTGATGATCCGATAGGCGCTGCCGGAGGTTCCGGTCAGGACCAGGCCGCCGGAGTCCTCGGAGCGCGCCTGGAAATCGGCGGCCATGGGCAGCGTGTGCAACTGCCCGGCGGGCGACCACAGCAGGATGCCGTCGCGGACGGCGAGGCGCCGTTCGGCCGGGCTCAGCGCCGGCCCCACCTCGTGGGGCCGCAGCGGCGTACGCAGCATCGCCTCCAGCTCCGCCATCTCCTGCGCCTCGTCCTCGGGGTCCAGCTCCGCGTCCCGGAGTTCGGCCACCTCACGCTCGAACCGCCTCAGTTGCTCACTCCGGTGCCGGTCGCGGCGCTCCACACCGATCACCGGGTGCTGAGGCTCGACGCCGCCCATGAGGTAGGGGACGAGATTGCTGGCGACGCCGTTGAACAGGAAGGTGACCCGTTCGCGCAGGTTGCCCGATTCGACCACCCGCGCGAGGTTCTCGTACGCGGTGCCGACCGCACCACCGTCCTCGCCTCTGTCGCTGCCGAACAGCCGGTAGTCCAAGCGGTTGCTCAGGGCGATGTGCCAGAAAGCCCGTACGACCTTGCCGAACTCCTCGTTGATCTGACGGTTCTCCCCCAGGTGAGCGGCCAGTCGGCGTTCGAAGTACAGCGCTTCCTGTGCGTAGCGCACGCGTGCCAGGACCCAGGCAGGCGCGGGGAGTTCGTCGGCGTCCTCGTCGGAGTCCGAGGAGTCGTGCGGTTCGACGGCCGGCCGGGGCGCGGCCGGAGCCGGGGTGGTCTCGCGGTCCGTCGACGGCTCCCGACCACGCGAGGGTGGCGGAGTCGAGTCGTCCCGCGACAACAGCGGCCTGGGGTCGTCGTCCGAGTCCGACTCGCCGTCGGTGTCCAGGGACAGCGCCGGGAACGACTCCAGGACCGGCCCGGCGCCCGGCGCCGCCGGGCCCGAGAAGTCCGCGTCCTCGGCCTGGACCCGGGCGTGCGGCTCGAAGTGCGGGTTGGGGACGTACGGGCCTACCGCCATCCCGGCCATCATCGGCTGCGCGCCTCGGATGTACCGGCGGGCGATACCTCCGGGGAAGAGCACCTCCTCCTGGTCGGGGAAGGGTGAGGCGAGCCCCAGGGTGGCGTTCACGTCGATACCGCCGGGTGCCTGGATGTCGTAGCGCCAGCGATAGCGGCGGTGGAGGGCTTCGGCTCCCAGCGGGTTGGACAGCGCGCTGTCGCGTACGTAGTGCGGGTTGGCGGTGGAGCTCGCGAAGACCGTGTTCGGAACCAGCGCGCTGCCGCCGTAGACGTGGTCGATCAGATGGACCATCTCGGGGCCGTACGGCTTGAGCCCCTCGCTGAAGATCCGCTCGGGGCCATCGGGGCTGAAGCGGTACAACGGGCCGTCGTGGTCGCGCCAGAGGGCGTCGGGCAGCGTCGCGCCCTCCAGCGTGACGGGGACGGCGGCGACCACGGCCGGATCCACGGGGGGCGTCGGACTGACCGGCCCGGTGGCCGGCCAGCCGACCGGTACGGGCTCCGCCACGCCCTTGCGCGTCTCCAGCCGGGAGGAGGCGACCAGACCGCGGCCGGGCAGGTACCAGTTCCACGCGGGTCCGTCGCGGTGGATACGCCCGGACATGTCGGTGACGCCGCCGGCGGACGGGCCGTCCGACGTGTACTCGCCGCGCAGTCCCAGCGACGGGATCTCCGCCACGAAGGCGTAGTAGTCCGGGTCGTCCTCACCGAAGCCCCACACGGTGTGCCGCTCGGTGGAGTCGGCCACCGGGAACTCCGCCACCGTCTCGGCGAACGTCCTGTCGAACGTACCGTCCGCCGAGTAGGGCAGCGGCGTCGCGGGGACAGCGGAAGCATCCGCCTCCGGCTGCGCGTTCCACCTGGCGGACTCGCCCGGGGAAGGCCGTACGGGGGCGACCGGGAGCCGCGGCCGGGTGCTGACCCAGGCGGCCGGTTCGGGGTTCGCCTCGGCCGGTTCCACCCGCGGGTTCGGCCGGGTGGTCGGCACGGCGGAATGCGTCGGGCCGTCCCCCTCGGGGAGCAGGAGCGGACCGCCGTAGCTCCAGACCGTCCGGTCGTTGCGCAGGGCGAACTCCCCCAGTGCGGTGTCCGGTCCCGCGTCCAGGCCGGACACCAGGAGCACCAGCGGCCGGCGACTGCTGACGAGTGCCGGCTCCGGGTCGGATTCCAGGAGGGCGTAGACCTGGTCCGGGGGCACATGGACCGTTCCGCCCGGCAGACGCAGGACGACCGCGCCGGAGTCGTCCGTCTCCGCATACACGAACCAGGGGGCGGGGGCTCCCTCCTGGGCCCAGGGGGCGAACCGCAGGGTGGCGGTCCCGTCCGGGCCCGTCTCCGAGAGCCGGAGCGGGTCGATTCCGCCGGGCGTCGGCACGGGCCCCCAGTTGCGGCCCTGAAGGGTTCCTCCCGGCCGGCGGACAAGGGTTCCCTCGGCGAAGGCGCCGAGCGACTCCAGGTGGAAGACGGCAAGATCGCCAAGGTCGCCGACGGCCCGCCCCGCAGCCAGGGCCTGTTCGGCCAGCTCCCGCAGCCGGACTTCGGCTGTGGCGTCCCACGGCGCGTCGGCGGGCACGTGCAGCGCTGTACGTCCGCCCTCCTCGCGCTCGGCGGGGGAACGGGCGTCCAGCAGTCGGGCGGCCCCGGTCATCGCCCACAGCGCCCGGGCCCGGTCGCGCGGACCGACCGGGCCGGCGGGACGTCGGAGCACGGCGCGCACCTCGGCATCGCCGTGGGTGTCGAGCCGGCTCAGCGCGGTCTTCAGCGCGGGAGCCGTCCACACATCGGTGAGGGAGTCGTCGCTCGAAGCGGCCAGGGCCCGGTCCAGGACGGCCTCGTGGTCGGCGGCCGTCGGCCGGGCCCCGCCGGGAGGTGCGGCGAGCAGGTCCCACAGCTCACGGCGGAGCGGCGTCAGGGCGGCCAGCGACGGGTCGTTGGCCCGCAGCGTCTCCAGGGCGCCGATCCCGCGCAGCAGCCGCTCGTAACGGCCGCCGGGGACGCCCAGGTCGGCTTCCACGTCGTTGCCGAAGACCTGACGCAGCGCTCGGACGAGGCGCAGGACGCGCGGTCCCGTACCGTCCCAGGCGTCCAGGCCGGAGGGGTGGGTGAGCGGTCGGAGACCGGCGACGGCGGCGAAGCGCGCCGTGTCGTCCACCGGTTCGGGACGGAAGGTCTCCATCCGCGCGAAGGTGCCGTCCGGGGTCGCGGCCAACAGACGGCCGGTGTCGTTGTAACCGGTGCGTCCGGTGGCCGCGGTGGTGGTACGCCCGCTGTGGTTGGCGACGTGCTGGGCGGTCGCCACCTCTTCCCAGGGATCCTCGACGGGCGGTGCGGGCCTGGTCTGCGGCTGGTCGCGTCGGGGGTCCCCGGGGACGCCTCCGTAGCAACTGGCGAGGTGCAGTTCGTCTCCGGCGGCGCGGGCGACCACCTCGGGCAGCCCGCCGACATAGCGTCCGCCTTCTTCGGCCCCGAGCAACAGCACGCGGCCGTCCTGGTGGACAAGCTTCAGGCCACCGGGCACGCCGTGGGCGTGGAAGGTGTAGACGGACGCCTCGGGATCGGGGGTGACCTCCTCGGAGGCGACCGTGTGGTAGGCGTCGCCGACGCGCACGACATGGGTGCGTTCGCGCATCTCGCGCCAGCGGCGCAGCCGCCGCTCCCGCAGCCGCCCGCGGCCGTCGTCCGGCATCGACTCACGGCCCTCGAAGCGGTGGTCGGAGCCGACCAGGGGGCGCGTGTCCACGTCGCTGTCCCTGAACCGGATGCCGTCGACGGTGACCCACTCGCGGTCCACGGGAAGGGCCGACGCCCCGTCGGCGGGCGGGTCGAACGGCACCCAGTCGCCGTACGCGGCGTTCGGATCGGCGTCCACGAGCGTCGGTGTCAGGGGGCCCGCGCCGGAGCGGGAGGAGCCGGGTGCCGGGGGCGCCTCCGTCATGCTCTCCAATCGCCCGTCCCCGCTGGGCGCCCAGACCCGTCGGCCCAGTCGCCGCGCCACGGCGTGGGCGATCCGACCGTCCTGTGCGCCCGCGTAGGGGCTCGCCAGCACCACGGGGACGCCGGGCGGCAGCAGAGCCAGCACCGGGTCGGCGGCCAGCAGTTCCGCGATCTCCTCCGGGCCGAGCTCACGGCCCGCGGCGAACAGCTCCTCGTAGCCTCCCTCCGCCGCGATCACATAGGCATCGCGCCCCCAGGGGGCGGGCTGTTCGGTCACGTCGTCAGCGCCGTCGCCGAGGCCGCGGAGACGTATCCGGCTCGGATCCACGACTCCGGCGGCCGCCCCGGTCCAGTCCCTGCCCCTCGCCGCGCCGGACACGTCGGTGAGCAGGGTGGCGTCCGAGAGCAGCGCGAGGGCGGCTCCGGAGGTCTCGGGGTCGAGGTCCGTGCCGGTGGACGTCTCGGCCGAGGACGCTGCGGAGACGGGCGAGAGGGGCGCGGGGCCCGACTCGTGGGCCGGGGCGAACGCCCAGTCGGGGCCGGGCTCTTCGCCCCGGTCCACACGACCGCCGCTCCGGGGCAGCGGCTCCGGACGCGGGCGTGACGCCTCCTGCGTCCGGCCGGGGTGCGCGGGCTGCGCCTGCTGCCAGGACCGGGACCCGGGGAGGCTTCCGTCGGCCGAGGCACGCAGGGTGAGCACGGGGGTTCCCGAGTCGTCCGTGCCGGAGAGGTCGGCCGGGAAGCCGGTCCACCACACACCGCGACCCAGCCGCCGGGCGACCCGGTCGGCGGTGGGCCCGGGATCGGTCACCGGGTCCGGGAAGGCCAGCACCACCGGGACGGTCGGCCCCGGGCGCGTCGATGCGGGTTCGTGGGCCAGGAGTTCGGCGAACTCCCCCAGTGGCATCCGATGGGTCCGGCCCTCCCGGGTCACCTCCACCAGATCCGGGTCGTCCGCGTCGGGAGTGGCCTGGACCAGGAAGGGGACGGGCAGCTTCCTGCCCCTGTCGTCGCTTGCCCAGGGCGCGTCGTGCAGCCCCGCGGGGGTGCGGAACCGGCCCAGGTCGGCGTCCGGCAGATCCGTTCCCGGGAGGGAGAAGCCGAATCCGTCGAGGTCGCCGAGGGCGCCGAAGTCGAGGCTGTCCAGGTCGGCGCCGGACTGCGACCGGCCGGCCGGAGGCGGCTCCGGGGCAGACCCCTCGGCCGCCGCGGAGCTGGTCGACGCGGTCCAGCGCGGTGGCAGGCCGAGACCGGCGCGCAGGGTGTCGGCCAGCTCCGCGGCGGAGTCCTGCGCGTCCCCGGCGCCGAAGGGCGTCGAGTCCTCCGCGAGAAGGTGCGCGGCCACGCGGCGTACCGCGTCGCGGTAGCCGTCCGCCGCGTAACGGAAGTCGGCAAGCACCGGGTGCGGTTCGGGCGGCAGCACCAGGGCCAGGGCGGCGGACCAGGCTCGGTCGAGCTGCTCGTCGTCCGTGCCCTGCGGCGCGGCGGCGGTGAGCTCGGAGCGGGTCTGCGCCCACAGGCGCCGCGCCACGTCGGCGGCCACCTTGTCCAGCGTCCGCGTCCAGGGCTCGGCGCGGCTCAGACGGACCCGGGTGAGATCGAGCGGGGTGAGCGTGCTCGCGGGCAGCCGGCCGTCGGCGCGCAGCATCGCCTCGGTGCGCTGGCCCGGGCTCGGCGTGCCGCCCGCCTCCATCAGCTCGGGAATCCCGACGGTCTCGTCGGCACCGGCTGTCGGCGCTTCGTACGGCAGGTCGGCTTCGGTCACCCGCCGGGTGAGCCAGCGGACCAGCTCCGCGTCACGGGGCACCACGGGGGCGGCGTCGGTCGGGGTGGAATCCTCCACGGGAGCGGTGGTCCGGGCGGCTCCCAGCGCCTCCGCCGCGACTCCCCCTTCCCGGAGCCGGGCTTCGGCGTCCTCCAGCGGTCGGCGGGCGGCGTCGGCCCGGGACCAGGCCGACTCCGTCGCGGATGCCTCCTGCCCGGACCGTTGAAGCCCTGCCGCCTCGGCGGTGGCCTCGCCGAAAGCCGCCAGGGCCCGTGTGTGCGCCTGCCAGACGGAGGTGAGGCGGTCGTCGGCCGAAGAGGCGGAGTTGGCCGCCGTCGGGACCGGAGCATGCCCGGGGTCGGGGGCGGTGCCGGAAAGGTCGCCGTCGGAGGGTTCGGTCCGGCTCCAGGAGGCGGCGGTGCCCAGCTGCCCGTCCGGGCCCGGGAGCAGCGCGACGGTGTACGTACCGGTCGCCGGGTCGTGGTGGAGGGTGGTGGCGCCGCTGGTGGTCCACCAGTTGCGGGCCGAGTTGCGAGCGCCTTCGCCCGGTACGGTGCCGCCGGCCGGGTTGCCCGCTGCCGGAGAGCCGTGCGGGATCACCGCGACGACCTCGGCGTACCCGTCCTCGGCGACCAGCTCCGGGTCGCGGAAGACCAGTTCGCCGAACTCCCGGGGCGGCACCGGTCCCGGCATGCGCAGCGCGTCGGCGTCCCCGTCGGCGACGTACACGAAGGGCGCCGGGCGGTGCGGATCGGCCGCCCAAGGGGCCGGTTCGGTGCCCACCGGGACGAGCGATCCGTCGGCGGCACGGCCCAGCAGCGTGATCACGGAGGGGTCGAAGGCGCCTTCCGGGCGATCGACACCGTCCAGGGCGCGTCCCCATGATGTGCCGTCGTCACGCGTGAGGAGCCGGTCCTCGTCGAGTACGCCCTGCTGCTCCAGGTGGAAGGCGGTCAGCTCGTGGACCTGCCAGAGGTCACGGCCGGCCGCGGCGGCCCGGCGCGCCACCTGGAGGGCCTCTTCGTACCGGGTGGCGTCCGGTGCCGGCAGGTGCAGCACGACAGCGGCGAACAGACCGTGGTCCTGTCCGTTGGCGAAGGTGGCCACGCGGTAGGACGCCCACAGCAGCCGGGAGAGTTCGGCCTCCCCCACCGGATCCGTGGGCTCCAGACCCAGGACCTCGCGGGCCAGGGTCGCGCGGTGGGGCGCGGCGGCCAGGCCGTCCAGCATGTGGGTCAGATGGGGCAGGCCGATCCAGTCGGTGAGCGGGCCCTGTCGGCCCGCGTCCAGGCGATCGGCCGCCTCGGTCAGCAGGGCCCGGTGGGCGTCCGGCGTGAAGGCCGGGACCGGGCCGGACAGATCGGCGCCGGAGTGGCGTCTCAGGATCTGCTCGTACAGGTCCATGGTGAACCGGCGCGCACCGTCCCGGTCGAGCCGGGGGTCGGCACCGCGCATCAGGTCGAGTGCGCCCATCCCGCGCAGCAGCCGCGGGTACTCCGGAGTGTCGTCGACCGTGGGGCCGAAGATCCGGCGCAGCGCCCGTACGAGTCGCAGGGTCCGCTCGGCGGTCTCGGGCGGGACGGGGCCGGGTCCCTGGTGGAGTCCGGCGTCACGGGCCCGCGCGTCAACGGCGTCGCCGGTGGGCTCGGGCCGGAACATGACCCAGTCGTGGGCACGGCCCCGGGCGTCGGTCTGGAGGTTGATGCGAGGCTCGGGGGAACCGGTGGGCCGGTGTTCGACGGCGTTCATCAGGACGGAGGCGAACACCGTGCGCCCCGTCTCGTCGGCCGTGTGCTGGGCGACCGCGACGGAGGCGAGCGGGTCCGGCACGAACGGAAGGGGACCGTCGATGTGACGGCCGTGCATCTCGCCGATGCCGGGGGCCGTCGCCGCGTAGCAGATGAGCAGCACCACGGGATGTTCGGGGTCGAGGGACGCCAGGCTGCGGCGGCGGGCGAGGGTGCGGGCGAACCGGGGGCCGTCGTCCCTGCGCTCGCCCAGCGGGGTGTGCCACATGACCGCACCGGGCAGACCGTGGTTGTTCGCGAAGTAGGGCTGGGCCAGGTTGAGTTCGACCCAGGGCACCGGCGCGGGCGCCGGGCGGCCGAAGCCGTAGCCGTTGCGCTGGTGGGTGTATACGGTCACCGAGCCCAGTCCGCTGTGCGCCAGAGTCCGGGACCAGCCGCCGTCGGAGTCGGAGGCGAGGTCCATGGAGATGTAGCCGGTCGCCCCGGGACCGCCGTGGCCGATGGAGACGGCGGCGATCCCGTCGTCGGACGGGGTGGTGGGAGAGGCCGGGGACGTGGCGGGCGAGCTGAGGAGCCACTGGGCCCGAGGAGCCCGGTCCACCTCGTCCAGGAGGAGCAGCATCGAACCGCCCGGTGTGCCCGGGAGCCGGCCGATGCCCGCTCGTCCCGCGGTGGCCCAGACCTGGCGGCCGAGCCGGTCCGCGATCCGGCGCGGTAGCTCCAGGTCCGTGGCGGCGGCGCGTTCCACGTGCAGCAGCAGCGGCACGTCGGCGGCCTGTCCGGTCAGTTCCGGGTCCAGGGCCAGGAGTTCGCGCAGCACCTCGGGGCTGACGGAGCGCGAGAATCCGCCGAGGCCGCGGACCACCGCGGATGCGGAGCCGGCGGTGAGCAGCAGGGTGTAGGCGGCGGGGTGGCCCGGGGCGGGACGCCACGGCGCGTCCCACGGGTCGCTGTGTCCGGTGGTGCCGTCGGGTGTGCGGGTGACGCGGCCGGTGTGGTCGGGGTCGAAGTCGGCGGGCAGCGGCCGGCCGAGCCAGTTCCAGCCGCGTGCGCGCCCCTGCGCGTCGGTGAGCCGGAAGTCGGGGTGGAAGGCCCCGCGCCGGACGAGGTGGTGGGCGGAGAGTCCGTCCAGGCCGACGGCCCCGGTGGTGGACGGATCGGTGGCCAGCCGCAGCAAGGCGGTCCGGGCCGCCGCGTTCAGCGGGTCGGCGGGGGCCATCAGCAGGACGCGGCGGGCCACGGCGTCCAGGTCGAGGAACCCGCCGCTCAGCCCGGGGTCGGCCTGACGCAGCCGGTCCAGCCGTTCCAGGCCCTCGGCGGCCGCCTCCCTGGGGATGCCGTCCAGGGAGCCGAGGCCGTACAGCGCGTCGAGGAGGGCTTCGCGGTGCTGCTCCGCCTCCGCGGCGGTGACCGGCCGGACAGCGGGAGAGGCGGCCGGGGGCGGCGCCGTGGCCGACGGGTGGTTGGGGAGCTGCGGGGCGGGCCGGTTGGGCCGGGCGGCCACGGGTCGGGTCGGGATGGACCGGAGCGGGAGCGAGCGCCGTGCGACCGGTGCGGGCTCGGCGAGCGCTTCCCCGGCGTGCTCGTCGGGGAACCGGCCGTCCCGGGCGACATGGTCGCGCAGTTCCTGCTCGGTGAGCGGGTAGACGTTCCAGTAACGGCCCCAGTTGTCCTGGTAGTCCAGGGCGGGGTCGTGGCCGGGCATGTCGTCGAGGGCGAGCTGGGCTCCGCGCATCACCTCGTGGAACGAGTGGTGGCCGGCGGGCAGGGAAGTGGCGATCATCCCGGCCCGGATCAGACCGAGGTCCAGGTCGACGCCCCACTGGTCCCGCATCCGCGCGGCATGCACCAGGAAGCGGTACGTCGAACCCGAGGTGCCGGTCATGACCAGGCCGCCGGTGTCCTCGGACAGGCTCTGGAACACGGCGCTCATCGCGATGTCGTGCTGCGAGGAGGCCGGATACCAGGCCAACCGCCCGTCGGCCGGCCCGAGCCCGCGCTCCGCGTCGCTCAGAGGCGGCCGCACCGCGCCCGGGTCGGTCTGCACCAGCAGCGGCATGGTGGCTTCCCTCAGCCGGTCCTGCCGCTCCTGCGGGGACAGGGTGGGATCGTTCTGCAACCGCTGGGCCAGACGCTCCAGTTCGGAGCGGACTTCGGCGGTACGCCGGCTGGGCCGCTCGGCGGCGATCTCCGGGTGCTGCTCCTCGACTCCGCCGAGCATCTCGGGCACCAGGTCGGTGGAGATGCCCTGGAACATCAGCCTCACGAGCTCCCGCAGGTTTCCGTCGCGCACGACCCGCTGGAGGGCGGGCCGGCCCGTTCCCACGGCCCCGTCGTGGACCGCGGCGGCGCTGCCGAACGCGCCGAGAGCGTTCGGGTACCGCATGCGCGCCTGCTCCCAGGCGGCCCGCGCCATCTTCCGGAACTCCTCCACCACGGCCTGGTTGTCGGCGAGATGGTCGGCCAGCCGCCGTTCGAAGACCGCGGACTCCTGGGCGTACCGGATGCGGGCCTGTACCCATGCGGGCACGGGTGTGCCGCGGTCCGGGCCGGGGGGCGTCGAGCGTCGCGGGGACCGTGAGCGTTCCCCGGCGGCCGGGGCGGGGCTCGCGGACCTGGACGGATCGGGGGTGCCGGTCCGGGAGGGCAGCGCGGAGGTGGCGGGAGACGGAGACATGGCCGGGGTTCCGCGCCGGTCGTCGATGCCGACCGTCACCAGCCTGCCCAGATCCGGGTCGGCCGCACGCCGCACCCGCTTCGCCTCCAGGGCCACGGGGAAGTCGGAGGGGGTCACGAGCGGTCCGGACGCGCCTGCCTGATGGTCCTTCAGCAGCCGTTCGAGCCGCGCCAGGAGGGCGCTTCGAACCGCTTCGGCGCGCTTGCGTCCGCTGGCCTGCGAGCGGTTTCCGTGGCCGGTGAGGGTGGTCATCGGCAGGGGCAGGCCATGGGCCCGGTTCCACAGACCGGTCCGTACGAGCGACAGGGCCAACCCGTCCAGGGTCGCGTCCGCCTCGGCGGACGGGGTGTGCCGCTCCCGTGCGAAGGGGATCGTACGGTGGTGCCACAGCGGCGCGTGGCCGTGCAGGGCCACCGTGGTGAGGGGGTTGGCGACGGAGGGTGCGTGGTCCGTCAGAAGGGCCGCGTTGACCGCGTGTGCCGATTCCCCGGGGCGCTTGCTGTAGGCCCGGAAGAACCACAGGTCCGTGCTGTCGGTCACGGGCGCGGCCGCCCGGACGGCGTCCCGGGCCCGGCCCCTGACCACGTCGATCTCCCGCTGTGCCAGGGCGTGTTCGGGCCGGTCCTCGGTGAAGTACGACTGGACCTGCTCCGCCCGGTGGACCTCGGCGAGAGCCCGTGCCGCGCGGATGAAGCTCTCCAGCGGGGTGGTCTCGGCTCCGTCGCGCCGGGCCGTTTCGAGGAGGCGGCCCGCGTCGTCCGCCAGCCGCTCCAGCTGGTCCTCGTCGTAACGTTCCAGGTTCTCGTCGACGACGGTGTCGAGCTGGTCCGCCACGGTCTCGGCGCGGGTGTGGGTCTCGTTCTCCAGGGTGATCTGGTGGGTGCCGTCCTCACTGGCCAGCACCACCTGGGCGAAGTGGTACGGGGCGTGCGGGCCGGCCGGGTCGCCGGGCTTGGCGTGGTTGTGGGTGAAGAGCTGGGCGACGCCGTCGTTGGTGGTGCTGACCGACTGGATCAGATAGCCCTCGCCCACCTCTGCCCAGGCGAACTCGTTGATTCCGGCACGGGCCGCGGCCGCGGTCAACGGGCCGCGCCGGGTGTTGTCCGGGGTCTGGCTCAGGGCACTGCCGTAGGCCGCGCCGGGCATCGGTGCACCCACCACCCCGCCGCCGAACCGCGGGTCGGCGGCGACCTGGTGGGCCGCCCAGCGGGGGGTGGCATCGGTGGCGGGGCGGGTGCCGTCGGCGATCCCGGCCAGTGCCTGCGCCAGGTGGTGGGTGCCGGTGACCTCGCGGGAGTGCTGCGCGTTGGCCGGGGCGGTGGCCAGGGCTCCGCTCGGGGAGCGGAAGGCGAGGTGGGAGAGGGGCGGGGCTCCGGTGCCGGCGACCATGCGGGCGAAATCCCGGGTGAAGGCGTGTTCGGACACTCCTGAGGGGGTCAGGAACCGCGGCTCCACCCGGAGCAGCGGTTCTCCCGTCGAGCCGTCCTCGTGGTCCAGCAGAAGGCTCACCGACGGGTCGGCGACGAGTCGCACGCCGGCCCCGGCCGCGGTGAGGCGAGCCGAGGCGCGCTCGATGGCGACCCGGGTGGCGTAGACCTGCCGGGAGCGGCCGGTGGTGTCGTCGCCTGCCGAGAGGAGCGCCAGGGTGCGGTCGGCGGAGATGTGCAGCGGCGGCCGCTCGGTCGCACGGACCTCGCCCCCGGTCTGACGGGGAAGGACGAGGGTGGGTGCGTCGGGATCAGCCGTGGCGGACACCTCGCCCACCGTGCGGGTCCCCGGCCCGGTGAACAGCACCCCGGTGCCGCTCTCGTCGACGACCTGGTAGTCGCGGGTGATCAGCGGCCGGGGGCGCAGCGCGTCGATCCGGCGCTCGCGCTCCAACTCCTCGACCATACGGTCGAATTCCGCGTCGCCGTCGCTGTCGGTTTCGCTGTCCGCGTCGGACTCGCTGTCGCTGCTGAGGTCGCGCGCTCCGGGCAGACCGGGTTCCCGGGGCGGCGGGGGCGTGGCCCAGCCCGCCTCGGGGTCGCCGTCGGGCTGGTGCAGCACCAGGTGGCGGACCTGGGTCCGGGGGTGCGTGGCGATCTCGACGGGGCCCTGCGGATACCAGACGGGCCGGGCCGTCGTCCCGGCGACCAAGTCGGCGACCGCGGGCGCGTACGCGGCGGGGAGCGCCAGGACGATGTCCGCGCCGGGCGGGCGGCGGGAGTCGTAGGAGACGATCCGGGCCATCTCGGCTTCGTCACGCACCACGAAGGTGCGGGTGGGCGTGACGATCTCGATGCCGCCGCCCTCGGCCTCTTCCGCGACGAACAGGTACGGGTTGCGCCAGGGCGCCCGCAGTCGGGTGAGTCGGCCGAACCGTTCGGTGAAGGTGGCGTCCAGGGCCGGCGCCGGCTCGTCGGCGTCGGTGAAGTCGCGTCCGACCGGCTGCCCGTCGGCCGTGCGCACCAGGGTGTCTTCGGCCAGGGCGTCGCTGTGGAACTCGATCTGCCGGTCGACGAAGTACAGCGCGAGATCCTCGGCACTGGCGAGGTCGTCGGAGGACGCCTCCAGTGCCAGCGATCCCAGGGCCAGTACGTCCTGGGCGGTCACCGGAGCGTTGTCCGGCATGTGCAGGACCTGCCGGGTGAGGTCGGCCAGCCCGTCGCGCAGGCTTCGGCCGGCGGCGGTCTCCTCGGCACGTGCGTACAGGGCCTGTGAAGTCTCCTGGAGCCGGGCGTCCGGGGCCTGCCTCCACTGCGGTCCGAAGACGGGGGCGAGCCAGTCCGGCCAGGTCCAGACCGGGGGGTCGGCGCTCTCGTCGGAGTCGGCCGGGAGGGTTCCGGGGGGCAGCGGTGGCGGCACGGAGCCGTCCGGCTCGGTCTGCGGGGAGGGTGCGGGCAGCGACACCGGGTCGGCCCACACCCGTTCCCTGCGTTCCTCCCTCGTGTCCGCCCAGGCCTGGTCCCAGCTCGTGCCGTCCGCCACGACGTGCGCCGGAAGATCGCCGACGACGGCGGCCCACACCTGGAGGTGACGGTCGCGCAGTCCGCCCTGTGCGAGACCGGCGGGCGCCTGCTCCCGGAACGGCCCGAGGAGGCTGCCGGGGGCGTGCAGCCGGGCCGGGTTGTCGGCCCCGCGGGTCTCGTCGCGCAGGAAGAGCTGGTGGGCCAGCTCGTGGGCGAACTCCACCGGTTCGGCGTCGGCCCACCACGCCCGTTGGTTCATCGGCCGGTCCCGGCCGACGAGGTCGACGGTCAGGTGGGGGGAGGCGTCCGGCGCGACCGGGGTGATGGTGATGTGCACCCGGTCGCCGTTGGGGAGACGGTGTTCCGGGCGGTTGTAGAACTCCTCCACGCCCTCGCGTACCCGCGCCAGCACGGTGTCGGTGGCCTCTTCTCCGTCCCCGGGGCGCAGCGCGAGGCGAATCTCCAGGTCGGTGACCGTCTCGCCGCCGAAGGCGATCCGGCGTACGTCGAAGGAGGATCGCACGACGACGCGCGGCCGGTCGTCGATGCGGGCGCGCGGCGCGGGTCCCTCGCGCAGCGGGATGCGGAACGCGGGGGCGCCGCTGTCCTCGGGCACCAGGTGCAGCGACGAACCGTCGGTCGTGACGCGGTACGGAGCGGCGTCCGGGTCGAGATGCGACAGGGCCGGCGCGAGGGTGTCGATGTTGGCGACCCGGCCCAGCCAGCCGCTGTCGCCCCGCAGAAGGGCGCCGGCCTCGGTGTGTACGAAGTCGTCGCCGAACCGCGTCCAGCCGGTGGGCGGGATCTGCCGTCCGGTCGGCAGGCGAAGGTGCCCGGTGTCGGCGACCTCGTACCGGAAGGGTTCCGGCCGGGAGTCGGCGGTCCGGATGTAGGGGAACCAGCGCCGGGGACCGGGCTCGGGGCTCTTGCCCTTCCCGGAGGTGGAGGACCGGTCGGGCTCGGGCGCCTCGGAGACGGACAGCGACTCCGGGGGCGTCCGCTCGCCGAATCGGGGGCGCATCACGGTGACCGGGCGTCCGATCGGCCACTGCTCGGCCATCGGGTCGAGGCCGTCGTCGGGCGAGCCGCCGCGCAGGCCCCGGACGGCGACCCGCCGGGGTCCGCCGCGCCGGTCGTCGACGGTGATGTGCACGGCGTCGGCGGCGGAACTCCCCCGGTCGCGCGTCGACACCGGCCGGACGGTGAAGAGGTCGGCGCTCAGGTGTGGCCCCGGCAGCCCGTCCTGGAGTTGGGCGAGCGCGGTCTCCAGCTCCCGCCGGACCGTCTCGGCGGCCGCCTGGGCACGGATCTTTCCGAGGTCGCGGCCCAACCGGCCGGGCCGGTGACCGGTCAGCGTGATCTCGGGGAGCGGCAGCCCGTTGGCGTGGTTCCACAGCCCGGTGCGGGCCACTCCCCTGCTGAGGTACCGGACGGCCTGCGTCGAACCCTCGGGCATCCGCTCCGTGCCGGGCTCGAAGAGCACCTGGACGGGGAGCAGTTGCTGACCCCGGACGACGCTCGCGGTGAGCGGGTTGGCCTCCGCCGAGGGCTCATCGCCCACCAGATGGGCGTTGACGTCGTGCGCCGACTCCCCGGGCCGCTGGGTGTACATCCGCATGTACCAGCGCCGGTTGCCCGGCACGACCCGTTCGATGCCCCTCACCCGTTGGGCGGCCGACCGCAGCAGGCCGGTGAACCTCGCGTGCGCCTGGGTGTGTTCCGGGGTGCCGACGGCGAATGTGTTCCGTGTCTCCTCGGCGTTCTTGGCGCTGATCAGGAGGATCGTGAGATCGCGGAAGCGCTGCACCTCCCTGAGGTTCTCATCCGCGCCGTCGGCCTCCTGCCGGGCGATCTCGCGGCCCAGATCCTCCTTGAGCTCCTGCAGTTCCGCCATCGTGCGGGCCTCGTAGTTCGCGGTGACGGTCCGGCGGTAGCGCTCCTCGTGCTGGTACTGCCGGGCGTGGTTCTCCAGGGAGACCTGGTGGGTTCCGTCCTCGCTGGCGAGCACCACGGTGATGAAGTGGTAGCCGAAGTGCGAGGCGTCGGGCGGGCTCGACGGCACGGCGTAGTTCGTCGCCAGACTCGGGCCGTTCTCCCCCGGTGCCGCGATGGACTGGACGAGATAGCCCTCGCCGACATCGGCCCACGCGTGTTCGTTGACCCCGATCCGCAGGGCCGCCGCCGTCAGTCTCTCGCGCCGGGGGTCGTCATCCGCCTCCAGGCTGAGGGCGCTGCCGTACGCCTCGGCGGGGGTGGGACCGGTGTCGTCGCCGCCGGCGGGCCGATCGTCCTGACGGACCAGCGAAGCCGCCCAGTGGGAGTCCACCCGGTCGAGGGATACGTCGCCGTCGGCGGCCTCGGCGAGTCCTTCGGCGAGGTGGTGGGTGCCGGTGACCTCGGTTCCGCTGGTGGCGTTCACCGGCGCGGTGACCACGGGCCCGCCGTGCGGGGTGCGGAAGATCAGGTGGGACGTCCGGCCCTCGTCCGCCAGCATGTCGGCGAAGTCACGGCACACCTCCTCGGTGGAGTCGCCCTCGCGGTTGACGAAGAAGGGGGTGACCCGGAAGAGCTGTCGGCTGCCCCCTCCGGGCAGCGGCAGGACGATGCCCAGCTCGTCGTCCGTGCTGAGCCGGACGATCAGTCCCGCCCGCTTCAGCTTGGCGGTGGCCTCCTCGACCGCTCGCGGGGTGGCATAGACCTGCTGCCCGTACGCGTCGTTCAACACGGCGAGCGTACGGTCGGCCGAGATCCGGACCAGGGGACGGTCGTCGGTCGTCGCCACGTCCCACAGCTGGACCGGCAGGGCGAGTTCGGGCGCGTACTCGGTGCCCTCCAGAGCTCGCGGCGCGTTCCACCGCAGGTCACCGTTGCCGATGGTGCGGAAGAGGACACCGTCGCCCCGCCGGTCGATGATCCCGTAATTCCGTGTGAGCAGCGGCCTGGCCCTGCGCGCCTCCCTGGCCGTCGTGCTCCCGGTCCGGTCGGGCGCTTCCTCGGCCGTCTCCAGGCCGTCCGGAGCGCGTTCACCCGCGACCGGTTCCTGTCCCGGCCGCAGAGACATCCATGCGTGCGTCGAACCGTCCTGGATCGGACCGATGGAGAGGCGGTCGGGGCCGCCACGCCAGTCGGTGGCCAACCGCACGGTGGGCTGGGATCCCCCGAGGGCGGAGCCGGTGAGGTTCGGGAACCAGACGCGCGAGCCGGTGAGATCCGCCACGAAGCGCGCGACCGACTCGATCTCCTCGTGGGAGAAGGCGAGCACCACGTCCGTCCCCTCGTCCCTGCGGGGATCACGGGCCACCAGCCCGGCCAGCTGCTCGGGCTCCTCCAGGCGCAGCGTTCCGTCCGGGGTGTGCAGAGGCAGGGTGCCGCCGGAGGGCTGGGCCAGCACGACGTGTGCGGCCGGCCAGGGGGCGGGCCAGATGGTCTGGAGGCCGTTCTCGTCCTGTGCCGCGTAGGAGTCGAGCGGCGGCGTCCGGCCGCCGACACCGGCCCAGTTCCGTCCGGTGCTGCGCCCGGAAACGACCAGGGTCCCCTCGCTCAGGGCGATGTCCAGGCGCGTCAGGTACGCGCCGAGCAGGTCCTCGTCGGCCAGTTCGTCGGGCGAGGCGCTGAGCGCCAGCGATCCCAGCAGCAGCAGGTCGCGCGGCCCGACCGGCGTACCGGGGTCGAGGTTCAGCACCCGCCGGGCCAGGTCGTGCAGGCTGTCCAGGACGCCGGTCGCCACCGACGCGTGCGCACCGTCCCGGCGGGACAGCTCTTCCAGCGACCGGACGGCTTCGGCCAGAGCCTCGGGCGAGTAGTCGTACCTGGCGGCGGGTCCGAACAGCAGGTCCCCCCACCCGTGCGGCACCGTGCCGGCGTCGTTCTCCGCGCTCGCGGAGTCGTCGCTGTCGCCGGTATCGGTGAAGCGGAAGCGCGACAACGCCTCCGCGTCGGGGTCGCCGGCGCGCAACCGGTCCAGCGACTCGATCAGTCCCTCCGGCGGCTCGGCCCAGCCGCTGCGGCGGTCGGGCGGCGGGGGCAGAGCGGTCGGTCCGTCGTCTGTCGTTCCCGCGTCCGCCGTGGTGGGCGTGGCGGGGAGCATGGGGGCGGCCGGGTGCGGCTGCGCGAGGTGGAGGCCCTCCGTCTGGTCCCAGAGCGCGCGGAACCCCTCGTACATCTCGTTCTCGGCGCGGGTGGCCTCGACGGGGTTGGCGGGTCCGGGGCCGTCCTGCCCGGGGGTGGCGCCGAACAGTCGCTCCAGCAGGGGGAGCAGGCCGGGCTCGTTGGCCCGTACCCAGTCCGGGCCGTTGTTGCGCGGCTGCCGCGTGTACGGGTCATGGCCGGTATTGGTGGAGAGGTAGGCGTTGACGGCCTGCGCGAAGTACTCGAACTCGTTGGTGGAGGCGTAGTTGTCGGTCGGGCGGCCGTCCACCGCGCTGCGGCGGGGACCGTCCGGCCAGTCCACGTGGGCGGGGTCCTGTCCGTCGGTCGGGTTCAGTTTCGCGTGGTAGGAGGCCGTGATCGTCCGTCGGTCGGACTCGCTGAGCCCGTACAGGTGGATGGTGTGCGCGAACTCGTGGGTGGTGGTGGAGTACCCGTCCACGTAGCTCGACGCACCCGGCACGCCGGTGGTCTCGCCGAGGAGGTTCTCCTCGGTGACGCCCGTGCTCAACTGGCCCACGCCGCGCACGGTGTCCCAGGTGCGCTGTTCCGTCGGAGAGAGTCGGCGGCCGGCGAGTTCGCGGAAGGGGCCGAGCGTCGTCAGGGCTTCGTTCTTCGGCACCACGAGCACCCGGGCACCCCGCTCCAGCAGGCGGATCGCCACCGCGGGGTCGCGCAGCATGGCCGCGATCCGCTCCCGCGCCACGTGCCCGGCGGACACCGGCTGGTCCACGCCGGATGCCACGTGCACGAGCAACTGAGCCGCGGTTTCGGCGAGTTCGTCATCGGAGAGGGTCGAGCGGAGCTCCGCCACCAGGGCGGGGTCGGCGGCCAGCCGCTCCCGGTCGGCGGAGGACAGCAGGGCCAGCTCCCTCGCCCGGTCGCCGGCCGTCATACCGGGCAGCAGGGCCGCCAGGTCGGCGAGCGCGCCGGTCGGCGGGGGGACGGCGGCCCTCGCCGGGGCCAGCACCGTGCTCGGCTGCCCGGACGTGGGTACGACGGTGTCCTGGCCGGGCGGCGGGGGCAGCGGGGTGCCTCCGGACAGGGCCGGGGCGGTCGCCGGGGTCAGCTCGGTGAGCGGGACGAAGTCGCCACCGCGGCGGCGGAGCCGGATGTGCGGTTCTCCGGCCGCGGCCGGGCCCGGGTACGTGTGCGCGGTGCCGTTCTCCTCGATCAGGGTGACGACGGTGCCGGTGGCGGACGCGGCCCACTCGGCGAACAGGCGGTCGGCGTCCGGGCCCCAGGGGGCGGTGGCGAGGTAGCGGCGCAGATGGCTGTCCACCGCCTGTGGGCCGGGGGCGGGCGCGCCGGGCCGGACGACCATCGGGGGCGGGTCGAAGAGCTTCCCGCGCTCCTCCGGGGTGCCGGGCAGCCCGTTCATCCGCATCAGGGCGGCCGGTGGTTCCTCGGCACGCCGGGTCAGCCGGCGGGCCTCGCGTTGGTCGAGGCCCGGCCGGCTCGCGGCCTGCTCCAGGGCGGCGGAGAGCAGGCCGAAGAAGCCGTTGCCGCGGCCGGTGGGGGTTCCCTGACGGTAGGTGGCTCCGTCGGGGGCGGTGAGGATCCCCTGGCGGTCGAGCCGGTAGCGGGGGCCCGCCGCGTCGGCGGGCGGAGCCCACGGGAGCGCGCTGTGGGTGCGGTGCGCGGAGGGATCGGTCCGGGTGCCGCCGTCCGTCTCCGCGTCGGAGGCGGACGCGGGCCCGGGGAGAGCCGCGGTACGGGGGGCCGGGGATCCGGGGGGCAACGCGGCGTGGAAGTAGCCGTCGGCCAGGAAGAGCACGGGGTCGGTCGCCGGGCGAAGGGACGCCGGATCGCCGCCGCGCGGCAGGAAGACCTGGTCACGCCCCTCGCCGGTGACCACGGTGAGGGGCATGCCCAGCACCCGGGCGGCCAGAGCGGGCAGCAGATCCGCCCCTCCGTGGTCGCCCGCGCGGCGTGCCGGCTGCTCGGTTCCGGCACCGGGTGGGGTGGTGGTGGGCTCGGCGGTGAACGGACGGGAGAGCGCCGAGAGCGCGAGCGAGGCCCGCTGTTCCGGGCTGGGCCAGAGCGTCTGCGGCAGGCGCCCGAGGGCGTCGAACTCGGCCTGTTGCGCGGGGGTCAGCCGGATGCCCGCCGCGTCGATCTCGTCCTGGGTGAAGCTGTCGGCCGCGTCCAGCGCGAGGGCGTCCAGCAGATCTTCGTTGGCCGGGTCCCCCAACGCCCAGCCGAGCCGGTCGCGTACCGAGGTCACGGCCTCGGCGGTGACCGCCGGGTCGCCCGGATTCGCGGCATACCGGGCGGCGAGGTCGTCGCCGAGCAGGTAGGGCAGCCGGTCCGGTGTGCTGGAGGCGGTGGCGAGCAGCGCGTGGAAGAACGAGGCTCCGTCGTGGGGCACCTCGTGCACGTCGCGCGTCGTGGCACCGTCCGGGGAGGTGAGGGTGCGCGGGGCCGTGTCCGTGGCATCGGTGACCTTGTACGGTTCCGGCGCCTCGGAGCGCCAGTCCGGTGCGGCGTATTCCTGTGGAGCGTCCTTGTCCGGCGTCAGCCCCTGGTGGTGAGCGGTGAGCCGGGCAGCGGCCCGGTGCAGGCGATGGTGATCGTCGGCAGCGGTCTCCAGGCGCTGCTGCCACCGGCGTACCTCTTCACGGGCTGTCTGCCAGGCGGCGACGGCCGGGGACGCGGCGACCGCCCGGGGCAGGACCGTGGACGTGTCGTCGTCGCCGAGCGCGGCCTGCTCCTCGGGGCTCAGGTCGAGCCAGGTCTCCCGGGTCTTCGCGCGGGCGTCGTAGTAGTTCTTCTCGGCGGTGGCGAGGTCGGCCGCGGCCTTGGCCTGGTCGTCCCAGGCCGCGCGGGCTTCGTCGGGGAAGGTGGTGTCGTCCAGGAGGCCGTAGTCCCGGGCGATGTCCTCGCGGAGCCAGACCAGGGCGGTGGTCTCGGCCTCGACGGCGCGCGGGCCTCGCCTGGGCTTGCCGAGGGCCTGCAGCGGCCGGCTGTCGGTGACCCGGTGGTCCACCTCGGCCACCGAGAGCCAGCTGACCGGGACCGCGAAGAGCATGCTGCGGTCGGTGACCACCTTGACGTGGGTGCCGAGGGTGGTGTCGGTGGCGCTCTTGAGCGCGGTTGAGTCGCTGGCGCCGCCGATCGGGACCGTGGCGCCGGGGTTGGTCACGCCCGCGTTGCTGTTGCCAGCCAGCGGCGACGTACTGATCGCGCCCTCGACGTTGTCGGTGATGCCGGCGTCCAGCGCGTCGCCGGTCTTGCGCCGCTGCATGGCCTCCATGCGCGGCTTGTTCTCCACGGCCAGCAGTCGCGCGCCACTCCGGTGCATCTTGGCGTAGAGACGGGAGTCGGCGGTGTGGGACTGGCCGAGGAGACGGGCGGAGGACTGGGTGGGCAGCGGCGAGCCGTCGGCCCCGAGCGCCTCGCGGAAGCCCGCGGTCAGACCGACCTGGGAGGTGGCCTCCTGCTGGGCCTGGGCGGGGGCGGTGCCGAGGGCGGTGAGCGGGGTGTGCCGGGCCATCCGCACCCGCTCGGTGAGCGTGGTGTCCGTGTGCCGCTTGCCGAGGTCCGTGTCGCCGGGGAAGCCGTCGGCGCGTGCGGTGGCGAGGGTCAGGGCGTCCTGCACATTGGCCGAGCCGAGGATGTCCACGGCGAGGATGCCGGAGCCGATCACATCGTCGAAGGGCAGGATGTCCGGGTCGCTCCCACCGGTCTCCCCGCTTGCCGTCCGCCACTGCGCGATGGAGTCCGGCAGGGCCTGATCAGCCGTCAGCATCTTGACCGCGCGCGGCGGTTCCGGAACGTCCTGTTCGGTGAGCGCACCGTCGGCGCCGTCGCCGTCCGGGGTGAGCAGGCTCGCCGGGAGGATCTCGTTGAGGCTGCCGACGGGGGCGGTGGCGGTGGGGCCGAGCGGCTTGCCGGACGCGTCGACCAGGGTGGCCGTCAGCGTGTAGGTGGTCACGATCTCGGCGTGTGCCTGGGTGGTCGCGATGTTGGGCATCGAGGTGCTGCCGACCGCCTCGGTCACGTTGCTCGACCGCTGCTTGGCCGCGGTGCCCTGGAGCGCAGGGTTGGCGACCAGCACCCCGCTGCCCGCGACGCGTTCGCTCGCGCTGAGCGTCGCATCGGCACCACGGTCCTGGGAACGGCCGTCGACGTCGTCGCGGGCGGTGGTGCGGTAGTCCTCCAACTCATAGCCGGTACGCAGCCGTTCCACGGTGGTGGTGACCGGCGTCAGGGTCAGTCGCAGCTGCCCGGGGCTGCCGCCGACGGGCAGGTGGTGCGGGCTGGACCAGGTGCGGTAATGGACCGGCAGGGCCATCCCGTCGGTGGTCAACTCATGCACGTGGGAGCGGAGGAAGTCCGGCGAGAGGCGCTGGAGCACCTGTTCCCGGTCGTGCGACGGCACGCCCATCCGCTCCAGCTGCCCCATCAGCCGCTGCGCCGCCCGGCTCGCGTCGAGTTGGCCGCTGGGGTGGGAGGGGAAGTGGCGGCGGCGGAGGAACGGGGGCAGCCGGTAGCCGCCGCCGAGGTTGTCCGGTGTGCTGGTGCCGAGCCCGTCCGGGGCGAGGCCTGCCTCGATCGCGTCCTGCATCGGCAGGTGGAACATCACCGCGTCGCGGACGCGGTGAAGTGCGGCGGCCGCGCGGCGCGGCGAGAGGCCGCGCCCCAGCCGGCCGGAGATCCGGCCGGCGGCGGAGCTGATCCGACCCCCGGCCCGGGTGCCGACCGTCCCCATCGCGGCCGTCCAGCGGTCGCGTACGGCCACGGTCTCGGCGGCGTCGGCGACCACCAGGTACATCCGGCCGGCATAGCTGAGGGTGGTGTTGCGGCCCCGGGTGAGGGTCTGGGAGACGCTGCGGCCCTTGCCCCAGGCGTACTGGAGCGCGGACGAGTACGCACCCACCAGCGCCTGTTGACCGGGGACGCGCTGCACCGGCGTCACGGCACCCTGGAGTCCGAGGGTGGTCCGGGAACCGCGGCCGGAGGTGCCGGCGACGCGGTGCTCGTTGCCGATCGTGGCTTCGAGGTTGCCCGGCTTCGGGTCGCTCTTGACGCGGAGGTTCTCCAGCTCGCCCCGCACCGCCGCCTTGAGGTAGTGCGTCGAGAAGGGGCCCGCCCCGGTGAGACCGGTGATGCGGGATCCGAACGGGCCCAGGTACTGGCCGAGTTGCCCGGCGACGCCGAGGTTGGCCATGGCCCGGCGCAGGGCCGTGCGGATCGGGGTGCCGGGCGCGTTGACGTGCCAGGAGTCGCCGGTGGCGCGGTCGGCGGTGTCTTGGACGAGCTGCTGGCGCCGCTCGCCGCCCTCAGCACCGAGAACTACGTGCGGGGCGCTGAGCAGCTTGTTCACGAGTTGCCGGTCGGCCGCGGAGGTCCGGGGCAAGGGCCGTGTGCCGTCCAGGAGTTGGTCGGCCTCGGTGGAGGACAGGTTTCGCGGTACGGGGGCGGGTGCGGGCGTCGGCGCGGGGCCGGTGGCCGGTGGGTCGACAGGGGCGTGGCGCTCGGAGCCGTGGGCTGCGGGGACGGCCAGCTCCACCCGGCCCACGGTCTCGGTCCCCCGGGCGAACAGCGGGCGCTCCGCGACCTTGCTGACGAAGACGCCTGCGCCCAGCAGTCCCACCGAGACCAGCCGGGTCCAGCCGCGCGGGCGGCGGTGCCCCTCGAAGGTGGCGCCCAATTCCACCTGGTAGCTGTAGAGGTCGGCGTTGTTCTGGTAGGCCAGCTGATCGTGGGTGACCGCGACGGTGTTCTTGGTGGCCCGCGTGCGCGTCTGCGCGTAGCGGGCGCCCAGAGAGACGTTGCCCGCCTGACGGGGCAGCCCGGTGCCGGGGTCCTTGTCGTGTTCGCGCGGCGAGATGCCCAGCTCGACGCCGGCGGAGAGGGTGGTGGAATCCTGCTGGCCCTGACCGGAGATCTCGGTGCCGACGACGGCGTTGCGCAGCGAGCGTTCGCTCAGAGTGGTCTCGAACCGTCGGTCGGTGAGCCGGGCGCGCAGGATGAGCGTGTGGTGCCCCCGGCGGACCTTGCCGTCCTCCGTCAGAGTGACCGGCACGCCGGTGGTGGTCAGATCGTCGAGGCTCTGCGCGAGGGTCGGCCGGTTCAGCGCCTCGCGCACCTGGCGCTCGT
>MUNB01000179.1 GCA_002154345.1 Streptomyces griseus | reverse complement strand
GGCCTCTCCCCCGCTCCCTCCCGCCATCGCCCTGTCCCACCCGGACGGGCGGATCCGGGAATCGGCCCTGGACGCGGCGGGCGCCGACCCGGAGCTGCGGCCGCTGCTGGTGGTGCGCTGCGCGGACTGGGCCTCTCCGGTACGGGAGAAGGCCCGGACCCTGCTCGCCGGACTGCCCGGCGGCGACCTGTTCCCGCTGGCCGAGCTGATCCTGCGGCTGTCGCGGCGGGCGCGGGGCGACTTCGCCCGGGACCTGCTGGAGGACGCGCTGCGCGAGGGCCCGGCGGCCGAGGTGCTGGTGCTGACCGGCCACCCGGACCGGGCGACGTACCGCCTCGCGTACCGGATCGCGGTGGAGCGCGGACTGCTGACGCCGATGGAGCTGGCCACCACGGCGGCGACCTGCGGTGACGTCACGCTCCAGGACCTCTGCGCGGAGGCCGCCGTGAGGCCGGGCACGACTCCGGGGCCGGACGCGGCCGCCGTGCTGGACCGGCTGCTGACGGCTCGCTCGCCCCGGGTGCGTTCGGCGGGGGTGACCGCGCTGCGGAGGGCCGGGCGGCATGGTGACGCGGAGCGGTTCCTCGCCGACCGGTCCGCCCTCGTACGGGCCTGCGCGCGCTATGTGCTGCGTCAGGACGGCGTCGACCCGCTGCCCCTTTGCCGGGCCCTGTGCACCGAGCCCGCCGCGCACCCGGGTGCCGCTGCGGGCCTCGGCGAGTGCGGCGACCGCGCGGCGGACGCCGGGACGCTGTGGGCCCTGGTGGAGCACCCGCTGCCCGCTGTGCGCCTGCACGCGATCGGCGGACTGCGTGCGCTGGACGTGGTGGTGCGGGAGCGGCTGACGCCGTTGCTGGACGACCCGAGCCCGGCCGTGGTGCGGGCGGCGACCCGGGCCCTGCTGCCGGAGGCCGCCGGGATTCCGGAGCGCCTGCTGCGTGAGCGGGGTGCGCCGGACCGGCCGCGCGCGGTGCGGGTGGCGGCGGACCGGCTGCTGCGGGCGGCGGGGCGGCAGCGGCTTCCGGAGCCCGGGTACCGCTGATGCCCCGGCCCGTGATGCCGAACCGGTGATGCCCCGCCCGGTGTGCGCCGCTGCGCCGTACGGAGCAGGTCCGGTGGGGCGGGCGGGCCGGTCGCCGTACGGTCCGGAGCATGCGCAGATCACTGGTGACCGCCGCCGTACTCCTCGCCCTGGCCGGCTCCCTCGGGGCCGCGCCCGCCTCCGACGTACCGCCGCTCCCGGACCGGCTGGCGGACACGGGCGGCGGTTCGCAGCTGATCACCGCCGAGGCTCCCGACACCGGCTCGACCACCGGGACGGTGACCTGGTGGGAGCGGCGCGGTGGCCGGTGGGCGGAGGCCGGGTCCGCGCCCGCGCGGTTCGGGGCGAACGGACTGGCCGAGGGGGCGACGCGGCAGCAGGGCACGAGCACCACCCCGACCGGGCTGTACGACCTGCCGTACGCCTTCGGCATCGAGGACGCCCCGGCGGGGACGACGTATCCGTACCGGAAGGTGAACGAGGACTCCTGGTGGTGCCAGGACAACGACTCGGAGGCGTACAACCGCTGGGTGGAACCGCGGCCCTCCCACTGCCGCGCGGCGGAGGCCGAGCACCTGGTCTCCTACGGCACGCAGTACGCCCGGGCGCTGGTGATCGGCTTCAACTACGACCGTCCGGTGCGCGACCGGGGCGCGGGCATCTTCCTGCATGTGAACGGGCGCGGGGCGACGGCGGGTTGTGTGTCCGTACCCGCCGACGCCATGGCGGAGATCCTGGCGTGGGCGAAGCCGGAGCGGCGGCCGCACATCGCGGTCGGGACCGGCTCGGGCCCGACCGCGATCACGCGCTACTAGCAAAACCTCAGCGGTCGTTCTGAGCGAGCCTCAGCAGATGGTCGGCGAGCGCCTGACCGCCGTTCGGGTCGCGGCTGATGAGCATCAGCGTGTCGTCGCCCGCGATCGTGCCGAGGATGTCGTGCAGTTCGGCCTGGTCGATGGCCGAGGCGAGGAACTGGGCCGCGCCCGGCGGTGTACGGAGCACCACCAGGTTGGCCGAGGCCTCCGCCGAGATGAGCAGTTCGGCCGAGAGCCTGCGCATCCGCTCCTCCTTGGCCGAGCCGCCCAACGGGGCCTGCGGGGTGCGGAATCCGCCCTCGCTCGGCACCGCGTAGATCAGCTCGCCGCCGGTGTTGCGGATCTTCACCGCACCCAGCTCGTCGAGATCGCGCGAGAGCGTCGCCTGGGTGACGCTCAGCCCGTCGTCGGCGAGGAGCTTGGCCAGCTGGCTCTGCGAGCGGACCGGCTGCCGGTTCAGGATGTCCACGATCCGGCGGTGGCGGGCGGTGCGGGTCTGCGGCACGGACGGCCCGCCGTGCTCGGTTTCCTGCGCCTCGGTCATCGTCGTCGCCTCATTCTCCGGAGGGTCATGCTCCGGATCGTCCGTCCCCGTGTGCCGCGTCGAGAGCGCTCGGCAGGATCTCCAGGAACGCGTCCACCTCCGCGTCACCGATGATCAGCGGCGGCATGAGCCGTACGACATCGGGGGCGGGCGCGTTCACCAGGAGGCCGGCTCCCTGGGCCGCCTGCTGCACCTGCGGTGCGAGGGGTCCGGTGAGCACGATACCCAGCAGCAGGCCGCTGCCGCGGACATGGGAGACCAGCGGGTGTCCCAGTGCCTCCACGCCGTCGCGGATCTTCTCGCCGAGCCGCTTGACCTCGTCGAGCGCGCCGTCGGCCGCGAGGGTGTCGATGACGGCGAGTCCGGCGGCGCAGGCGACCGGGTTGCCGCCGAAGGTGGTGCCGTGGTGACCGGGCTTCAGCAGGTCGGCGGCCGGGCCGAAGGCGACGGTCGCGCCGATCGGCAGACCGCCGCCGAGGCCCTTGGCGAGGGTGACGACGTCGGGCTCGACGCCTTGGTGGGCCTGGTGCTCGAACCACTGGCCGCAGCGGCCGATACCGGTCTGCACCTCGTCGAGGACGAGGAGGGTCCCGGTCGCCCGGGTGATCTCGCGGGCCGCCTCCAGATAGCCCTTGGGCGGGACGACGACACCGTTCTCGCCCTGCACCGGCTCGATGATGACCAGGGCGGTGTCGGTGGTGACGGCCGCGCGCAGGGCGGCCACGTCTCCGTACGGCACATGCGTGACATCGCCGGGCAGCGGCCGGAACGGCTCCTGCTTCCCCGGCTGTCCGGTCAGCGCGAGCGCGCCCATGGTCCGGCCGTGGAAGCCGCCGTCGGTCGCGACCATGTGGGTGCGCCCGGTGAGCCGGCCGATCTTGAAGGCGGCCTCGTTGGCCTCCGCGCCGGAGTTGGCGAAGAAGACCCGGCCCTGACGGCCGAACAGCTGGAGCAGCCGTTCGGCGAGCGCGACGGGCGGCTCGGCGATGAACAGGTTCGATACGTGGCCGAGGGAGGCGATCTGGGTGGAGACGGCCTCGACGACGGCGGGGTGGGCGTGGCCGAGGGCGTTGACCGCGATGCCGCCGACGAAGTCGAGGTAGCGGGTGCCGTCCTCGTCCCAGACGTACGCGCCTTCGCCGCGGACGAGCGGCAGGCGGGGCGTGCCGTAGTTGTCCATCAGCGCGTCCTGCCAGCGCGAGGTGAGTCCGGTATCGGCTCCGGTGCCGGTCATGATGCCCCCTGTTCAGGCCCTGCGTGTACGTCGGCTGCGTGTACGTCGATGGGGGCGTCCGGCACGACCATGGTGCCGATGCCCTCGTCGGTGAAGATCTCCAGCAGGATCGAGTGCTGGACCCGGCCGTCGATGACCCGGGCGGTCTCGACGCCGTTGCGCACGGCGTGGAGGCAGCCCTGCATCTTGGGGACCATGCCGCTGGACAGCTCGGGCAGCAGCTTCTCCAGCTGGCTCGCGGTGAGCCGGCTGATGACGTCGTCGCTGTTGGGCCAGTCCTCGTAGAGGCCCTCGACATCGGTGAGGACCATCAGCGTCTCGGCGTTCAGGGCGGCGGCGAGCGCGGCGGCCGCGGTGTCGGCGTTGACGTTGTAGACGTGGTGGTCGTCGGCGGAGCGGGCGATGGAGGAGACGACCGGGATGCGGCCGTCGTCCAGCAGCGCCTGGATGGCCCCGGTGTCGATGGCGGTGATCTCGCCGACCCGGCCGATGTCGACGGACTCGCCGTCGATGGTGGGCCGGTGCTGGGTGGCGGTGATGGTGTGGGCGTCCTCGCCGGTCATGCCGACGGCGAGGGGGCCGTGCTGGTTGAGGAGGCCGACCAGCTCGCGCTGGACCTGTCCGGCGAGCACCATCCGGACGACGTCCATCGCCTCGGGGGTGGTGACGCGCAGCCCGGCCTTGAACTCGCTGACCAGGCCCTGCTTGTCGAGCTGGGCGCTGATCTGGGGGCCGCCGCCGTGCACGACGACGGGCTTGAGGCCGGCGTGCCGCAGGAAGACGACGTCCTGGGCGAAGGCGGCCTTCAGCTCCTCGTCGATCATGGCGTTGCCGCCGAACTTGATGACGACGGTCTTGCCGTTGTGCCGGGTCAGCCAGGGCAGCGCCTCGATGAGGATCTGCGCCTTCGGAAGTGCGGTGTGCTTCCGCGCGGCGCTCATGAGCTGTACGCGCTGTTCTCGTGGACGTAGTCCGCGGTGAGGTCGTTGGCCCAGATGACGGCGGACTCGGTGCCCGCGGCCAGGTCGGCGGTGACCTTGACCTCCCGGTAGCGCATGTCGACGAGGTCGCGGTCCTCCCCCACGCCGCCGTTCTTGCAGACCCAGACGTCGTTGATGGCGACGTTGAGCTGGTCCGGCTCGAAGGCCGCCTTCGTCGTGCCGATGGCGGAGAGGACACGGCCCCAGTTGGGGTCCTCGCCGTGGATGGCGCACTTGAGGAGGTTGTTGCGGGCGATGGAGCGGCCGACCTCGACGGCGTCGTCCTCGGTGGCCGCGTTGATCACCTCGATCCGGATGTCCTTGGAGGCGCCCTCGGCGTCGCCGATGAGCTGCCGGGCGAGGTCGTCGCAGACGGTCCGTACGGCTTCGGCGAACGCGTCCTGCTCCGGGGTGATGCCGCTGGCGCCGGAGGCGAGGAGCAGCACGGTGTCGTTGGTGGACATGCAGCCGTCGGAGTCGACCCGGTCGAAGGTGGTCCGGGTGGCGTCGCGGAGTGCGGCGTCCAGTGCGGTGGCTTCCACATCCGCGTCGGTGGTGAGGACGACGAGCATGGTGGCGAGGCCCGGGGCGAGCATGCCGGCGCCCTTGGCCATGCCGCCGACGGTCCAGCCCTCGCCGCCCGCGACGGCCGTCTTGTGCACGGTGTCGGTGGTCTTGATGGCGATGGCGGCCTTCTCACCGCCGTGCTCGCTGAGCGCGGCGGCGGCCTGCTCGATGCCGGGGAGGAGCTTGTCCATGGGGAGCAGGATGCCGATGAGCCCGGTGGAGGCGACGGCTACTTCTCCCGCACTGTGGCCGTCCAGCACCTCGGCGACCTTCTCGGCCGTGGCGTGGGTGTCCTGGAAGCCCTGGGGGCCCGTACAGGCGTTGGCGCCACCGGAGTTGAGGACGACGGCGGTGACCTCGCCGCCCTTGAGGACCTGCTCCGACCAGAGCACCGGGGCGGCCTTGACGCGGTTGGAGGTGAAGACGCCCGCGGCGGCGCGGCGCGGCCCGTTGTTGACCACGAGGGCCAGGTCCGGGTTTCCGCTCTCCTTGATTCCCGCGGCGATGCCCGCCGCCGAGAACCCCTGTGCTGCCGTGACGCTCACGGTGCAACTCCGATCGTCGTGAGACCTGTGCCCTCGGGGAGCCCGAGGGCGATGTTCATGCTCTGCAGGGCGCCGCCCGCGGTGCCCTTGGCGAGATTGTCGATGGCGCAGATGACCACGATCCGTCCGGCGGCCGGGTCGTGGGCGACCTGGACCTGTACGGCGTTGGAGCCGTACACCACGGCGGTGGCGGGCCACTGCCCCTCGGGCAGGAGGTCCACGAACGGCTCGTCCGCGAACGCCTTCCCGTACACCGCGCGCAGGCTCTCCGCGCTCACGCCGGGCTTCGCCTTCGCGCTGCACGTGGCGAGGATGCCGCGCGGCATGGGCGCGAGGGTCGGCGTGAAGGAGACGGTGACCGGCTCACCGGCGGCGGCGCTGAGGTTCTGGATCATCTCGGGCGTGTGGCGGTGTCCGCCGCCGACGCCGTACGGGGTCATGTTGCCCATCACCTCGGAGCCGAGCAGATGCGGCTTGGCCGCCTTGCCCGCACCCGAGGCGCCCGACGCGGCGACGATGACGGCCTCCGGCTCGGCGATACCGGCCTCGTACGCGGGGAAGAGCGCGAGCGAGACGGCGGTCGGGTAGCACCCCGGCACGGCGATCCGCCGCACCCCGGCGAGCGCGGCCCGCCCGCCCGGCAGCTCGGGCAGCCCGTAGGGCCAGGTCCCGGCGTGCGGGGACCCGTAGAACGTCTCCCAGTCACCGGCGTCCTCGAGCCGGAAGTCGGCCCCCATGTCGACGACGAGGACCTCGTCCCCGAGCTGCTCGGCGACGGCGGCGGACTGCCCGTGCGGAAGCGCCAGGAAGACGACGTCATGACCGGCGAGCACCTCGGCGGTGGTGGGCTCCAGCACCCGGTCGGCCAGCGGCCGCAGATGCGGCTGGAGCGACCCGAGCGCCTGCCCGGCGTTGGAGTGCCCGGTGAGGGCGCCGATCTCGACCTCGGGGTGCGCCAGCAGAAGGCGGAGCAGCTCCCCGCCGGCGTATCCGCTCGCCCCTGCCACTGCTGCTCGTACCACCATCGGTAACCCTCCTGATCGATGGCATGACTATACGCATCGACGCACTTTTATGCAAAGCGCTTTCAGGTGGGGCGGGCGCGTTCCGTCGTCAGGTCAGAAGGGTGGTGGCGAGGGCGGCGGCGAGGTACGCGGTGCCGAGGCCGGCGACGACGCTGACGACGGCGTTGGCGGCGGCGAAGTACTTCGCGCCGGTCTCGGCCAGGCGCATGCTCTCGAAGGAGAACGTCGAGTAGGTGCTGAGCGTCGCGCACAGGCCGGGGCCGATCAGGTGCTGGAGCGCGGCGGGCACGGTGGTGGCGGTGGCGGCGCCGGTGAGGAAGCCGAGTCCGGCGCAGGCGGCGATGTTGACGGTGAAGGTGCCCCACGGGAAGACGGTGGTGTGGCGGGCCTGGACGGCGCGGTCGGTGAGATAGCGCAGCGGGGCCCCGACGATCGCCCCGGCGATGACCATCAGCCAGTTCATGAGCGCCCCCGCTCCGCACCCGTGCGCGGGAGGACGACGAGGCGGGTGAGGGCGGCGGCGGCCCAGACCGCGGCGAACGCGGCCGACAGGGTCGCCGCCGCGTACAGCAGGCCGGTGGCGTGCCGGCCGTGGTCGAGGAGGCGCTGGGTGTCGAGGGTGGCGGTGGAGAAGGTGGTGTAGCCGCCCAGGACGCCGGTGCCGAGGAACGGCCTGGTCAGGGGGTGGACGGTGAAGCGTTCGGTGATCAGGACCATCAGGACGCCCATGGCGGCGCAGCCGGAGACGTTGATCCAGAAGACGGTCCAGGGGAACGCGGTGGGGGCGGCGGGCCAGATCAGGGTGGCGCCGTAGCGGGCGCAGGCGCCGATGACGCCGCCGGCCGCGATGGCGGCGAGGATCTCGCCCTGACGGCGCTTCGGGCCGGGCGCCTTCGCGGGCGGCCACGGGTCGACGGCGGTGTCCGGGTCGACCGGTTCGGCCTGCCTGCCGGTGGGCGGGGTGTGGCGTTCGGGGCGGTCGGGGTGCACGTGTTCAGGCTCCTACCTGATCGGCCGGTCCGTGCGCGGGCGCGCGGAAGTGTCAGGCAGGGACCGTTGGCGGCCGACGACGGTTGCGGCTGCGGTTGGTTACGGCGGGCCCCACCGCCGTACAGCCGCCCGCGCGGGGTGGCTGTACGGCCAGGTTACCGGTCGCGGGGCCGACGGGTGAGGTGGCGCAGGGCCGCCTCCGCCGCGTTGGCGCCGCACATGCCGTGCGCGCCCGGCCCTGGCGGGGTGGCGGCCGAGCAGATGTACATGCCGGGGACACCGGTGTCGTACGGGGAGAGCGTCGACCGCGGCCCGAGGACCAGTTGGCGCGGGTCCTTGGCGCCGGTGACGATGTCGCCGCCCACGTAGTTGGGATTGTGGGCTTGCATGGCCGTGGTGGATCGCGCCACGTGGCCGACGACGCGGTCCCGGAATCCGGGGGCGAACCGTTCGATCCGGTCGATCACCGCTCCGGTCGCGTCCCCGGTGTAGCCGTGGGGCACGTGCGCGTAGCTGTAGACGGGGTGGATGTCGCCGACGGAGCGCCGGGGGTCGGCGAGGTACTGCTGACCCACGAGGACGAACGGGCGCTCGGGCATGCGGCCCGCGTGGACGTCCCGTTCGGCGGCGGCGGTCTCGGCGTACGGGCCGCCGAGATGGACCGTGCCGGCCCGACGGGCGTCCGGGTTCGTCCACGGGACGCCGCCCTCGACCGCGAAGTCGACCTTGAAGGCGCCCGGTCCGTGCCGGAAGCGCCGGTAGGCGCGGGCGACACGGGCGGGCAGCCGGTCGCCGACGATGTCGGCGACGGCGCGCGGCGCGAGGTCGAACATCGTGATGTCGGCGGGTGGCAGGTCCTGTACGCGCCGTACCTCGACGCCGGTCTCGATCGTGCCGCCGTGTTCGGCGAGGGCCGAGGCCAGCGCCGCCGCGATCGACCGCGATCCGCCGGCGGCGACCGGCCAGCCGTGTCGGTGCCCGGCGGCGATGATGCCCAGGCCGATGGCGGCGGAGAGCGGGTGGTGCAGCGGCCGGAACGCGTGCGCCGCCACCCCGCCGAACAACGCCCGGCCGCGCTCGGTGGTGAACAGGCGCGCGACGGCCGAGGCCGGCAGCAGGGCCGGCAGACCGAACCGCGCCAGGGCGAGCGGGTGCCCGGGCAGGCGCAGCAGCGGCCCCATGACGTCCTCGGCCAGCAGGTCGAAGCGGGCCGCGGGCCCGGCGAACGCCAGCCGCCAGCGGGAGCCGTCCCGGCCGAGCCCTGCCGCCGTCTCCTCCACCGAGCGGTGCAGCACGCCGGCCTCGCCGCCGTCGAGCGGGTGGACACAGTCGACCTCCGGCCGACGCCAGATCAACCCGTGCCGCTCCGGATCGAGGCTCCGCAGGAACGCCGATCCGGCTGCCATCGGGTGGATGGCCGAGCAGTGGTCGTGCAGCAGCCCCGGCATGACGGCCTCGCCCGAGCGGGTGCCGCCGCCGATCTCGTCGGCCGCCTCCAGCACGGTGACCCGGGCCCCCGAGCGGGCGAGGACGACAGCGGCGGCGAGCCCGTTGGGCCCACTGCCGACAACGATCGCGGTAGTCACGCGAGCGACCTTAACGGCCGGGCGTATCGCGAACGAACCGCGGTGAACGGCGCTGAACCTCAGCGCACTTCGGCCATCGTAGAAAGTTCTTCGCAAAGGGTTCTTCGAAGAACCCTTTGCGAAGAACTCTTCGCGGACTACCGTGTGCCGCATGACGCCTACAGCAGAGAGGCCGGAAGGCCCGGACATCTACGCGGACGCGGTGGTTCTGGATGCCAAGGGGCTGCGCGCCCTGGCCCATCCCGTACGCGTGCAGTTGGTCGGGGTGCTGCGGAAGCACGGCCCGTCGACGGCCACCCGCCTCGCGGAGCGGCTCGGGGTGAACTCCGGTACGGCCAGCTACCACTTGCGCCAGCTCGGCGCGGCGGGCTTCGTCGAGGAGGACACGGAACGCGGCAACGCGCGGGAGCGCTGGTGGCGTTCGGTGCACCGGACGATCCGGTTCAGCTATCCGGAACTGGCCGAGCGGGAGCCCGATGCCGCACTGGCCTATCTGCAGTCCGTCGCCGCGATCCACACCCTGCGCACGCAGCAGACCCTGAACGGGCTGCAGACGGTGCCCCGCGCCTGGCGCGGCACCTTCGACATGAGCGACTGGGACCTGCGCCTCACCCCCGAGGAAACCATCGCCCTGGACCGGGAGTTGAAGGACGTCATCGCGCGCTACCGGCGGGACGACCCGGACTCCGCGGCGAGCGCCCCCGAAGGGGCCGAACGGGTCGCCGTGATCACCCAGATCATGCCCGAACCGGACGTGCCCGCCACACCGTCATCCTCTTCCGGCCCCCAGGAAGCGGAAGAAGGCGCGACACCATGACGGACGCTCCCTCGAAGGCCGACGGTATATCCGGCGGGAGATCCTTACGGCCGCTGGCCGGGGTGCTGGCGGCGATGGCCGTGTCACTGACCGGCACCCGGATCTCCGTGGTGGCTCTGCCCTGGTTCGTGCTCGTCACGACCGGCAGTGCCACCCAGACCGGACTCGTCGCCTTCTGCGAGATGACGCCCTATGTGGTGGTCAAGGCGTTCACCGGCCCGCTGGTGGACCGGATCGGCCCGCGGGCCGTTTCCTGGACCACCGATCTGGCCAGCGCGACCGCCGCCGCCGCGATTCCGCTGCTCCACGCCCGGGACCTGCTCTCCTTTCCACTGCTGCTGTCTCTGGTCGCCCTGATCGGCGCGGCCCGGGGGCCCGGCGATTCGGCGAAAGAGGTGATGGCCCCGGAAGCCGCCGAGCGCGGCCGGGTGCCGTTGGAGCGAGCCACCGGCCTGTCGGGCGTGGTCGAGCGGCTCGCCTCCACCGTCGGCCTGGCGGTCGGCGGATCACTGGTGGCGCTGCTCGGCCCGCTCACCGCACTCGCCGTCAACGCGGGCTGCTTCGCCCTCGGTTCGGTGATCATCGGACTCGCACTGCCCACCGGCACGGGGCACCCGACCGAGCGGTCCACGTCATCGCCCGGGACGTCGGAACCGGGCTACTGGCGGCGCTTCGGTGAAGGTTGCGCCTTCCTGCGCGGCGAACCGCTGCTGCTCACCGTCACCGTCATGGTCGGCATCACCAATCTGCTGGACGCCGCGTTCGTCTCGGTGCTCGTGCCCGTCTGGGCCAGGGAGTCCGGCAACGGGCCGGCCGCGATCGGCCTGATGGGCAGCGTGATGGGGGCCGCCGGGGTCGGCGGGAGCCTGATCGCCGCGGCGGTCGCGCACCGGTTGCGGCGGCGGGTGGTGGTCCTCGCCGGGTTCCTGCTGGCCGGGGCGCCGAGATTCCTGGTCCTCGCCCTCGATGCCCCGTTGGGGGCGGTCCTGGCGGTCTTCGCGCTCAGCGGGTTCGGCGCCGGCTTCGTCAACCCCGTGCTGGGGGCCGTCCTCGTCGAACGGGTGCCGCGCCGGATGCTGGGTCGCGTCAACGCCCTCGGCGACTCGCTGGCCTGGTCCGGTATCCCGCTCGGCGGGCTGATCGCCGGAGCGGCGGTGACCGCCGCCGGGCTGGCACCGGTGCTGATCGCCGGCGGAGCCGTGTACTTCCTCACCACGCATCTGGCCGGACTGCGGCCGGAGTGGCGCGAGATGGACCGTACGCGTGGGCGGGACTCGCCGAAGCGGCGGACCGGGGAGGAGCGAGAGACAGCCGTCCCGCAGGCGAAGGACCGGGCGGACGCGGCGCCATGACGCCTACGAGGACGTGCTGCCCGGAGCCGCTCGGCCCGGGCAGCAGTGCGCATGGCGATGCGTCAGAGAGATCAGAGAATCAGAGGAAGAGAACCGAACGCACCTTCAGCCGCTCCGATGCCCCGCCGGTGTGCGGACGGAGGGGGAAGGAGTCGCCCTCGCAGTCGGCGTCGGTGAAGACCTGAGCCCAGGCATCCGTGCGGTTCTTCGGCGAGTGCCCGGGCTCGGGGTTCTCCGGGCCGACGCCCGGGAGGTTGACACACCGGCCGCTCGGCGGGCTGTTCAGGAAGCCGGTCGCCTCGTACCCCTCGACGGTCACGTAGTCGTAGCGGAACTGCCCCTCGGCGGCCGAGGCGGAAGAGGGAACGGCGGCGAGGAGCAGTGCGGCGCCGAGAGCGGCGGGGAGGGCGGAGCGAAAGCGCACGGGGGAAATCCTTCTGATGGGTCGCCGAAGCGACGACATGGCTACGTTGCGTGCACATAATGACACACTGAGTGACCACCCATGATCCGGAGCTGAGCCGGGCCGGACCCGTCATCGTCCGAGGTCACCGGGTTCGCCGGAGGCCTCCCGCCGGCAGGTCCGCACCCCCGGCCCCGCTCACTACGGCACGTTGTACCGGACGAGCGCCTTGGCCACCGGCGTACCGCTGCGCTGTGCGTACGTCATCCGCTCGCGCACCTCACGCAGTCCCCGGGGCCGGAACCCGGGCCCGCCGCAGCAGCTCTTGTGAAAACCCACGCCCGCGTTGAGCAGCACGGTGAGGGCCCGCCATGCCGCGATGTCCCGCCGCCGCGGCGCCGCGAACGCCGATCCGGCGTGGATCATCGGCTCCGCACAGTTCGGGCAGTTCCGCTGCCTCGTCCGGTCGTAGGGCTGCTTGTACGACACCCGGCAGGAGAGACAGACGTACGACGTTTTCCCGTGGCTCATCGGCTCAGCCTAGGGTTCGCTCCGGTCCACGGCCATCGACTTCTTCGGCTCCGGCTCGGCTGCCGCCGAGGCCGTGGGGCGGGCGGGGGCGATACTGGTCGTAGCAGTCGCCTCGCCGCCGAACCGGCTCCCGGCCGGGGCGGACGGCGGGGCCCCGCTCTGTCGATGCCTCTGAGGGGAGCCGTACATGACCACGGCGAAAGACCTGTTCATCATCGCCATGGACCCGGAGCCGGAGCACACCGTGGGGCAGGGCGACCTGTCGCTCGCCCTCGCGGGAGCCGAACTCCTCGATCTCATCGGTGCGGGAACCATCACCGTGGACGGCGACCTCATCGTGCCGGGCGGTTCGTCGGCGCCGGACGACCGGCTGCTCGGCGAGGCCACGGCGGGGCTCACCCGGCAACCGCCCTACGAGCGGATCGAGGACTGGCTGTGGCGCCGCGGCCGGGATCTCTCGGCCGCCTACCAGGACGCGTTGGAACGGGACGGCAAGCTCACGCAGAAGCGGAGCGGTCTGCTGCCCTTCGGTCCGAAGCAGGTGGAGCTGGTGGACACCCCCGCCCGCCGCCGTGCCCTCGCCCGCCGGGAGGAGGGCGACCCCGTTCTGGCCTCCCTCGCGTCCGCCGTGGGTCTCGACGGCGTCGGGTCCGATGACGACGAGATCCGCCTCGACGACGAGACGGTCACGACCGTGGTCGCCACCGTCCATGAAGCGGTGATGGAGCTGGAGGCCGTACGCCAGCGGCGGACCATCGAGAACACGGCCTTCGCCAACGTCTGGCGCGGACCCTGAGCCGGGGGCCGGGCGCTCCGGTTTGACCTTGACACGGTGACAAGCTTTTCACTGCTGGTCGAGGAGGTGGTCTCGATGACGGTCACGGGACACGACACGGGCGCGGGCAGGGGCACGAGCGCAGGTACGGGAGCGGACGCCGGCGCGGTACGGGCGCTTCACGGGCTGGAGGACGGTCGTCCGGCCGTACGGTTGCGGGCCGCGCTGGCCGTCGGCACGACGCCGGACCCCCGTTTCGTCGACAAGCTCGTCGAGCGGTGCGCCGTCGAACCCGACTTCTTCGTCCGGGACATGCTCACCTGGGCTCTCACCCGTCACCCGGTGTCCGTCACGCTTCCCCGGCTGCTCGGCGAGGTCCACTCGGAGCGGGCGTCGGCGCGGAGTCAGGCGCTGCACACGCTGTCCAAGATCGGGGACCGGCGGGCGTGGCCGGCGATCACCCGGGCGCTCCTGACCGACGCCGACGACGAGGTGGCGCGGAGCGCCTGGCGGGCGGCGGTCGTGCTCGTACCGGAAGAGGAGGAGGTTGCGTTGGGCGCGCTGCTGGCGACGCAGCTCGGGCGCGGCGGGCCGGAGACGCGGCTGAGCCTCAGCCGGGCGCTGATCGCGCTCGGGGACGCGATGGCGTCGGCTCTGGCCGCCGCGGCGAAGGGCCCCGACCCGCGGGTACGCGCGCATGCACTCGCCACGGATCGGCTGCTGCGCGACCCGGACGCCGGATTCACGTTCGCGCTGGAGGAGGCGAAGCGGGTCGTCGCCCTCGGCGCCGGATCCGGCGAGGGCGGGGGTTCCTGCGCCGGTTCCGACAAGGCCGGGAGTTCCGGCGGCAGCTCAGGCGAAACCGATGAGTCCAGCGGTTCCGGCGAGGCCGGTGGCTCCGAGGGGGCCCCGGCTGTCAGGCGCTCCGGCGGGGAAGGGCCGTAACGCGTGCTGATCGGTGAGGTCGCGCGGCGGTCCGGGGTCAGTGCCCGGATGCTCCGGCACTACGAGTCGCTCGGTCTGGTGCGGCCTTCGGGCCGCACCGGGTCCGGCTACCGGGAGTACTCCGGGGCGGACATCCGGCGGATCTTCCACGTCGAGAGCCTGCGGGCGATGGGGCTGTCGCTGCGCGAGATCGGGCGTGCTCTCGACGATCCCGGCTTCACACCGTCCGCGCTCGTCGACGACCTCATCCGCCGGACGCGCGAACGCATCGCGGCGGAGACCGAGTTGCTCACGCGGCTGCGCCGGGTCCATGCCACGGATCCGGCCGGCTGGGAGGACGTCCTCCAGGTCGTCACACTTCTGGGCGCCCTGGGGTCGAAGAACGCCGACGCACGCCAGCGCGCGGCCCTCGCCCCGGTCGCCGAGGTTCCGGTGGAGGCCCTGGCCGAGGCGGCGCTCGGCGAGAGCGACCCGAACGTGGCCGGGGCTCTCCGATGGGCGCTGGCCCGAGCGGGCGGCGGCGGCCCGGCGCTGCTGGCCCGGGGGCTCGGCTCACGGGAGGCCGCCGTGCGGGAGCGTGCCGTCCGGTCACTCGCCGAGATGCCCGGCGGCGAGGCCACCGCGCTGTTGCGGGACGCCCTCGCGCATCCCGATGCCGTGGTCCGCGGCCACGCCGCCCTGGCGCTCGGGACACGGGGCGAGGCGGACGTCGTCCCGGAGCTCGTCGACATGGTCGTGGCCGGAAGGAACGACACCGACGCGGCCGACGCGCTGAGCGTGCTGGCCGGCGACGAAGCGGCGGCGGACCGGATCACGGCCGCGCTCGTCGCCCCCCTCGCCCACGACACCACCTCCGCGTCGGCGCGCGGGCGGCTGGCCCAGGCGCTGGCGGGCGTCCCGGGGGCGGCTGCCTCACGTGCCCTCGGGGAGCTGCTGGCCGACGCCGACCGCGCCGTCGCGTTGACCGCCGCGTACGTTCTCCGGCTCCGCGACGTCGGGTGACGGCCCTCGCCCGGACGCGGAGGCGGGTGCGACCGGCCGGTCCAGGAGCAGCGGGACCGCCAGGACGGGCAGCAGCCAGACGAACACGATGAGGCGGTGGCCGATGAGCTGGTCGAGGTTCGGGTGGCCCGCCTGGTTGAGGAGGCCCGCCGCCCCCGCCGCCAGGGCCACGGGCAGTACCACGGAGCGCCGCAGCAGCAGCGCCCAGGCCGAGAGCGCGAGCAGGACCGGAAGGACCGGGTAGGTGGCCTGACGCCGGAGCCACGCCGTCCAGAAGACCCGCTCCTGGACGAAGAACTCGGGCCAGGGGTCGGGCAGATCGGGGCGCTGGTAGTGGTGGGTCAGCAGATCCTGGGCGCTGTCCTGGCCCATGGGCCAGGA
>MUNB01000178.1 GCA_002154345.1 Streptomyces griseus | reverse complement strand
GGTGTGGACGCTGCAGGGGGAGGGGGCGCTCCACGCGCATCCGGCGGGGGCGGGCGCGGCGGAGGCGGACACCGGACCGGCGGCGGTCCAGGCTCCGATCACCAGGAGCGCGGACAGACCGGTCCGCAGCAGGGTTGCGTGTCTCAAGGGAGTGACCCTTCCTGTTGTTCCAGCGACGTGGGGGTGGAACGGGAGGCGTCCGGGAGCGCGATCCGATCATGCCTTTGAGAGCGCTCTCAGATGTGCCGTTCCCGGACTGTAGCGGAGTTCAAGAGTCAGGTCCATGCCAATGACAGGAGGTGTGCGGGAGGGGTTCGCGGCGGTGTGCGCACCGGGGTTGAGTAGGCGTACTCATCCGGCCCGCGGAGACTGGTCCTACGGTCACAGGAACACGGGGCAAGACCCGGGGGCAGGACCAGGTGGAGGAGCAGATCATGGCCGGATCACGTCGCCGATGGTGGAGAGCCGCGCTGACCGGCACACTGGCGGGTTCGCTGGTCGTGCTGGTGGGCGCGTGCGGCGTGGTGGACACCAAGGACGACCGCCGGGCGGCGGAGGAACTGGCCGAGAAGCACTTCCCGGGGCAGCTCAGGGCGATCGGAGCACGCACACTCTTCCCGGGCACCGGCGGCTCGGAGGTCACGTTCGCGGTGACCGACGACCGCGACGCCGTGGTCCGGCTCCGCATCGACACGGACCAGGCGGACCAGGGTCTGTGCGACCGCAAGGACTGCGCCGGCGTACTGGCCGAAGCCGTGAAGCGCGGGCGGCAGCAGGCCGCCGACTTCCGTACGCTCAAGGGCGCCTTCGACTCCTGTGGTTACGAGGTCATCGCCCTGGGCACGACCGGCGCCGCGCCCTACGTGGTCGCCGAGCTGACGAACGCCACCGTGACGAAGGTGCTCGGCGAGATCGGGGAGTGCGTCCAGCGCTGGGTCACCGCGAGCGGGGCGGACAGCGCGCTCGCGAAGGGCCGGGCCTCGTACGTGAACGTGGTCTCCCCGTCCGTCGCGGACCGCCGCGACCGGGGCAAGGACTCCTGGCCGACCGTGATGCGGCTGACCCGGACGGACCTGCTGGCCTCGCTCACCAAGCACGCCTATTTCTCGGCGAGTTACGACTTCGAGGCGGGCCGGGTCGACACGACGGGCCGCGCCCGGGTGGTCCGTCCGTTCCGCGAGCGCGAGAAGTTCGGCGAGACGGTGCAGAACGCGGTGAAGGAGCAGCTGCGTGCCACCTACCCCCGGGTGGTCATGAGCACCTATCAGTGGATCTGGCGGCTGGAGCCGGGCCGCGTCGACCGCCAGACCGGCTACGTCCTGTTCTGCCCGGAGCCGGGGGCGCGCGGGCAGTGCGTGAACCCCGACGACGCGGCCCTGGTGACCACGGACGAGCACGGCAATCCGGTGGGGAAAATCCGGCTCGTCCACGACGTACGCGAGGGCACGGGGGCGCTGCGGCTGCCGCCGTACTAGGGGGTGTCTTGTCGATCAGGGTCGGTCAGGCCGCGGCGTCTGGTGCGGTGCATCGCAAGGCGCTGGAACGTCCTCATCGCGAAGCGATTCGGGCGTTTCGGCAACGCCGCGAGGGATGGGGCCTCCCCTGCTCGAGCGAAGCCGAGAGCTCGGGGAAGTGCCAGGCGTCGCGGACCCGGCCCTGATCGACAAGACGCCCCCTAGGCACGCGGCAGGCTGCCTGGCGCCCGGGATGTCCCCCGTCGGCACGGGCGGACTCCGGACGGCTCGGACCGTGGATGGCACCGGCTGCCACGTGACAGCACCACCCCGTGGCATCGTGGCGCCATGACGATCACGGTCCGCCCGGCTTCGGCCTTCGAGGATGTCCGTACCCTGGTCGGCCCGAAGTCGCCCGGGGCCAACGTCTGCTGGTGCCTGAGCTACCGGGTTCCGTCCAAGCTCAACAACGAGCTCCGTGGTCCGGAGCGCGGTGCGTACGTCGCCGGACTGTGCCGCGCGGAGCCCCCGCCGGGGGTGCTCGCCTACGACGGCGACGAGCCGGTCGGCTGGGCCGCCGTGGCACCGCGCTCGGACACCTCCTTCGCGCGCAGCCGGAAGATCCCGCACGTGGACGAGGTGCCGGTCTGGTCGCTGTGGTGCATCCGGGTGCGCCCCGGTCATCGTAAGAAAGGGATCTCGCACGCCCTGATCGCCGGGGCGGTCGAGTTCGCCCGTGCGCACGGCGCGCCGGCGATCGAGGCATACCCGATCGACAGCGGTGGCGCCGAGGTCGACCTGACGATGGCGTACGCCGGGATCCGGAAGAACTTCGAGCGCGCCGGGTTCACCCATGCCGCCGACACCACCTCGGTGCTGGCCGGCCACCCCCGCGTCCTGATGCGGCTCGACCTGCGCGACCGGTGATCACGGAACGTCCCGGACCTCTTCCTCGGCCGCCCCGAGCGCCGCCCACGGCTGAAGCTTCTCCGGGTTGCGGACCACCCAGATCCGGACGACCCGCCCCTCCGCGACATCGAACGAGGCCACGGTCACGACGGCACCGTCGCGCAGGGCCACCAGGCCCGGCGCCCCGTTGACCGTACGTTCCAGGAGTTCGAGGCCGGGCGCCCGGTCGGCGATGGCGACCATGTACGGGGCGATGCGCGTGCCCCCTTCGATCGGGCGCAGGGCTGCGCCGACCAGGCCGCCGCCGTCGGCGGTCATCACGGCGGCCGGGTCGAGGAGGTCGACGAGGGCCGCGATGTCCTTGTTCTGCCAGGCCTCCTTCACGCGCCGCACGGCGTCGCTCCGCACGTCCGCCGGCACCGGGGCCGGGGCGTCGGGGACCCGCCGCCGGGCGGAGGCCGCGAGCTGCTTGCAGGCGGCGGGGGTGCGGCCGAGGACCTCGGCGATCTCGGCGAAGGGGTAGCGGAAGACGTCGTGCAGGACGAACGACACCCGCTCGGCGGGGGTCATCGTCTCCAGGACGACGAGGAACGCCATCGTCACCGATTCGTCCTGGACGATCCGGTCGGCGAGATCGGCGGGGTCCGAGCCCTGGCCGTGGCCGTGGCCGCCCGGGCCGGGCAGCGGATCGGGCAGCCACGCGCCGACGTACCGTTCGCGCCGGACCCGCGCCGAGCCGAGCACGTCCAGGCAGATGCGGCCGGTCACCGTCGTCAGCCAGGCGCCGGGCGACACGATCTCGTCCCGGCGGCTTCGCGGCAGCGCGTACCAGCGCGCGTAGGCCTCCTGCACGGCGTCCTCGGACTCGGCCAGCGATCCGAGCAACCGGTAGGCCACATTGATCAGTTGGCCGCGTTCACCGGCTATGCCCTCGATGCCCGCACGTGCCGCCCCCATGTTCCGACCGCCCCTCGCCTTACCTTTCGCGGGCCCGCGTCGTCGGGCTGGTGAAACCCTATCGATCAACCGCCCACGGGCGGTGAACGGGAGTGTGGCATGACCACCCAGGCGACGACACGGCGCGGCTCGCACAGCTCGCACGGCTTCTCTTTCGTGCGGATCGCGATCGCTCTGCAGACCCTGACGATCTTCCTTCAGGCGGTCTCGTCCGGACTGCTGATGACCACGGCCTACGGAGAGGTGCTGCACAGCGTCGGAGCGCGCGTGATGTACGGGGCGTCGATGCTGTACGTGCTCGCGGCGGTGCTGGCCTGGAAGCCGGGCGGCGGCTCGCCCCGGCCCGTGCTGCACGCGTCCGGCTTCCTGGCCCTGGCCTCGGTCCAGGTCGCGGTCGGCATCGCGCACATCCCGGCGGTCCATCTCCCGCTGGGCGTCCTGATGTTCGGGCTGAGCGCGCTGGCCCTGGCACGGCGCTGAGGACGGCGGGAGGACCGTACCGTGTCCGCGATGCAGTCACCCACGCAGGTCATTGCCGTCTACAGCTACCCTCCGTGCCGTGGACATCGAAGCGAACGGGCCGGAGGACGGCATGGACGGGCACACCGGCAACGGTCACGGGCGCGTCGTCGCCGCCCTCGACGGCGTGAGCATGCGCCGCCACGCCACCGGCCAGGTCATCCTCGACGGCATCGACTGGACCGTCCGGGCCGGCGAGCACTGGGCGCTGCTCGGGCCCAACGGGGCCGGCAAGACCAGCGTTCTGCGTCTCGTCGGCGCCACTGCCTTCCCCACCACCGGCACGGTCGACGTCCTCGGCCACCGGCTCGGCCGGGTCGACGTACGGGAACTGCGCGCCCGCATCGGCCATGTCTCCACCTCCCAGCGCGTCCCGGGCGACCTGACCGGGCACACCACGGTCCTCACCGGCCACAGCGGCACGATCCAGCCGCTGTGGAAGGCGTACGGCGACGATGTGCGCGAGCGCGCCCACGCGTTGCTCGCCGAACTCCGGATCAAGGAGCTCGCCGACCGCCCGTACGGCGTCTGCTCGGGCGGCCAGCGCGCCCGGATCCTCATCGCCCGGGCGCTGATGGCGGACCCGGCCCTGCTGCTGCTCGACGAGCCGTTCAACGCGCTCGACCTGCCCTCGCGCGAGGACCTCATCGACACCATGCGCCATCTCGCCCTGAACCGGCCGGAGTTGTCGACGGTGACCGTCACCCACCACGTGGAGGAGCTGTCCCCCGCGATCGGTCACGCCCTGCTTCTGCGGGAGGGGCGCGTCCTGGCGGACGGTGCGGTCGAGGACGTGCTCACGGAGGAGCGCATGACCGCCTGCTTCGGCCGCCCCATCGAGGTGACCCGGCACGCGGGCCGCTGGCTGGCCCGCTCGGGCGGCTTCGCGTAGGCGGGACCGCCGCGCCGGACCGTACGGCGTGCGCCGGCGGGCACGAAGGACCGCGGTCCACTGCCGGGTGGTGGCCCTCAGGGCGCCAGGAGCGGCAGGCCCGCCGTACGCCACCGATCGCGGAGCCCGCCCGCGGCACCGCGTCCGTGCTCCTGCCGACCCCCTTGCCGCTCCTCCGCCGTACGCCAGACCCGTACCGCCGCCCCGCTCCCGGCAGGCCCGTCGAGCGCGTCCCAGCCCGGGTCGCCGTGCGCGGCGAAGTCGGCCCAGGCGCGGGTCATATGCCGGGAGAGCTCCTGGTCGGCGGTGCCGGGCGGGCCGCCGACGAGGAAGTGGACGCTCTCCTCGTGAAGGTTGCCGAAGGCGAACGGGACGTCCGCGCAGTGCCAGGCGCGCACCCGTCGCCCCGTGTGGTCCCGGCGACGGTCGAAGCGGGCGAGGAAGGCGCGGCCGCCTGCCAGCGCGTGGGCCTCGGCGAGGCGGGTGCTGTACTCGGCGAACAGAAGGCCGGAGCAGAGGGACAGGTAGACGTCGAGGACCGGGGCGTCGGGCAGAAGCTCGCGGTGGCCCTGGACGAGTGCGGCCGGGAGCCCGAAGTCGGCGGCGAAGGCGGCCAGTTGCTCCTCCGTCGTGACCTTCGCGCTGCTGCCGACCGCGTCCAGGAGCCAGTACTCCTCCGTGGTGTGGCAGACCAGCAGCTCCACCGTCCCGCCGGCTCCGGCCGCCAGTGCCTCCAGCGGGTCGGCGGTCAGCAGAACGCCGTCGGCGACCGGTCCGTAGATCGCCGGGTCGTAGTGGCGCTGCCCCGAGCCGGGGTCCTGTGCGTACCGTGCGCAGACCCGGTCGGCGGCGGCCACGAGGGCCTCGGGCGGGGCGGCGAGCAGCCCGGCGCGGGTGGCGGGCACGCCGGCCGCCTCGGCGACCTCGGCCGTGGTGCGGGCCGCCTGCTCCACCGTGGCGAAGGCGTTGACGGCGCTGTGCAGGACGGCGCGACGGAACAGGCCGCGCGCCCGGCCGGCCACCGTCAGGCAGGCCACGGAGGTCGCGCCCGACGACTGCCCGGCGAGGGTGACCCGGTCGGGCGAGCCGCCGAACGCGGAGATGTTGTCGCGGACCCATTCCAGGGCGGCGATCTGGTCGAGCAGGCCGCGGTTGTCGGGGAAGGGGGCGCTGCTGCCGTCGGCGTCGGGGGCGGGTCCGCCGCGGCCTTCGGCCAGGATGGGTCCGTCACGGTCTTCGGCGGCGGGCACATGGCCGAACCCCTCGAAGCCGATACGGCTGTTGAGCGTGACGACGACCAGTCCCCGGCCCGCCAGCGCGGTGCCGTCGAAGTCGGGCTGGGCGGAGGACCCGAAGACGTACGCGCCACCGTGGATCCAGACCAGCACGGGCAGGTCGCCCGGTCCGTCGGCGGGCGTCCAGATGTTCAGCGTGAGGATGTCCTCGTCACCGGGCGACCAGACCGGCGCGCCCGGCAGTTCGGCCGACTGGGGTGCCACCGGCCCGAAGGCCGGGCAGTCGCGTACGCCGTCCCAGGGCTCGGCCGGCCGCGGCGCACGGAACCGGAGGTCGCCGAACGGCGGGGCCGCGTACGGGAGTCCGCGTACGACGACGATGCCGCGATCCCGGGCGGCGCGCCGCCCCCGTACCGCCCCGGCCTTCGTCGTGAAGACGTCCACGGCTCCCGCTCCCCCCGCTCCTGCCCGTCCGTCGTTCGGCGCGGCCGCGCCATCATTCCAGGTCAGCGGCGACCCGCACGAACGGATTGATCGCGGACTACCCGCCGATCAGCTCGCGCACGGTGGCCATGTCGCTGAACGGCAGCAGCTCGCCCCGGACACTCTGGTGCGGTTCGCTGCCCTTGCCCGCGATGAGCACGATGTCGGCCGGACCCGCCTCCGCCAGCGCTGCGGCGATGGCCCGGCGGCGGTCGATGATCCGCTCGAACGGCGTCCCGGTCGACGCGATGCCCGGGGCGATCTGGTCGAGGATGGCTTCGGGGTTCTCGTAGCGCGGGTTGTCGGAGGTGAGGACGCACAGGTCGGAGTGGGCTCCGGCGATGGCGCCCATCTCGGCGCGCTTGGTGGTGTCGCGGTCGCCGCCGCAGCCGAAGACGGTGATGACCCGGCCCCGGGCGAAGCCGCGGATCGTGGTGAGGACCTTGTTGAGGGAGTCCGGCGAGTGGGCGTAGTCCACGATCACCGAGGTGCCGTCGGGGGTGTGAAGGCGTTCGAAGCGGCCGGGAATCTGCGGCATCCGCTCCAGCGCGTCGACCAGCCCTGCCAGGCCGTGGCCGAGGAGGTGACAGGCGGCCACCGCGGCCAGCGCGTTGGAGACCGAGAACCGGCCCGGCGAAGGGATCGCCGCCGGGTACTTGCGGCCGTCGTGGTGCAGGGTGAACCGGGTGCCCGAGGCGTCCACGGTGAGATCGCTCGCGCGGTAGTCCGCTTCGCCGTCCAGCGCGTACGTGGTCACGGCATCGGGCATCAGCTCCCGGATCCCGGCGCCCACCGGGTCGTCGGCGTTGACCACGGCGCGGCGGCACAGGCCCTGGAACAGCCGGAGTTTGGCGTCCCGGTAGTTCTCCATGGTGCCGTGGTCGTCGAGGTGGTCCTGGGTGAGGTTGGTGAAGACGCCGACGTCGATGAACGTACGGTCCAGACGGTGCGTCAGCAGCCCCATCGAGGTGGCCTCCAGGACGACGCTGCCGGTGGCCCGGTCGCGCATGTGCCCCAGCAGGTACTGGAGATCGGGTGATTCCGGGGTGGTGAGCACCGAGGGCGGCATCGGGATGGGCTCGTCCCCGATGCGGCTGCCCGCCGTTCCGATCACCCCGACCCGGGTGCCCTCGGCGAGCCGCAGCACCGACTCGGTCATGTACGACACGGAGGTCTTGCCGTTGGTGCCGGTGATGGCGATCAGGTCCATCGCCCGGCCCGGTTCGCCGAAGTAGCGCGAGGCGAGGACGGCGGCGGCCTTGCGGACGTCGGGGACGCGTACGGCGCAGGCGTCGCCCAGGGGCGTGGGCAACGGCGGGGCCTGTTCGTCGACGAGTACGGCGACCGCGCCGCGAGCGACGGCCGGGGCGACGGCGTCCGGACCGCCGGCCGCGTGGCCGGGCACCGCGGCGAAGACGGAACCCGGAGTGACCCGGTCCGCGTCGAACGTCGCACCGGCGGTGACGTCCGTGCGGTCGGGGGTTCCCCGCAGCACGTGGTGGGCCTGCCCGGACAAGAGGTCGCTCAGCTTCACGATGATCCCTTCGAGTGCGACGCCGGCAAGGTGGTGCGGCCGTCGCCGTGAAGCAGCCCGGGCAGGTGCGCCGTAGGCCGCGTGGTGCTGTGGAGCCGATCGTGGAACGCGCGCGTCCGGCGAACGCCGGAGCTACGGTGTGCCCCGGCGCTCAGCGGGCCGGAATGGTGGTGCCGGTGAGGAGACAGCGGGCCGGGAGCGGTGACGCCGTCGTCGGCGACGCCGGATACGGCGGTCGGAAACCGCCGCGTCTATGGCGGATGTGTCGCCGGTGGATCGGTGGGCCGCCGGCGAATCGCTGTGGATCGCTAGCCGTGGCCGTGCAGTGCGGTACGGCCCGTTCCGGGCGCCGCGTCGGCGGGTGCCGGGGGCACGGCCGCGCGGGCGGTGGCCGGGGGCAGCGCGGAGGCGGCCCTGAGCGGGCATGTCCTCGGTGCGGCGCTGCGTCCCATGGGCCGAGTGTACGGGGCAGGGGAAGGGGCCCGGTCCGCCCCGAGCGGAGCGGACCGGGACGGAGACCGACGAGGAGATGCGACGGGGACCAGGGGCAGGACCGGGGCCGCGTCCGGACTCGGTCGGACAGTCCCGTCAGGGGGCGTCGGGAGTCGTCAGGGTGTGCTGTCGATGAGCCGGACGGTGCCGAGGATCTTCCGCACGGTCGGCTCCGGCACCTCGTCGTCGACGCCCCGTACGCCGACGAAGGTCCAGGAGACCGTCTCGCCCGCCGGGTTCTCGAAGGCGAACGCGGTTGCCTTGCCGTCGTAGGAGCAGCCGCCCGTCCGGCCGACACCGGTCGAGGTGGCCGTCGCCACGCTCCCGGTGATGCCGGACTGCGTCGTGAACGGCTTCGCCGCCCCGGTGGTGACCTTCTCCTTCGACGGCTGGGCGTAGCTGCCGTAGACCCACAGGCGGGCGTTCTCCCGGGCCGCTTCGGCGGTGCTTCGGGCGTCCGGCTCGCCCCGGGAGCCCGCGGAGGCCAGCGGAGTGTCCTCCTGGGTGCCGTTGCCGTCGTCGTCGGACCGGCACCACTTCTCCTGGAGGATCGCCGGGGCCGAGAACCCGACGAGCGGCATCTCCTCGGGGTCGTCGTTCTCGGCGACGTAACTCACCCAGCCGGTCGACTTGAGCGCCCACTGGACGGGCACGTCGAAGGCGATGCCGCGCTTGGGGTTGACCACGGTCTTCCAGCCGGGTGCGAGGGGCGCGGGCCCGTTCTCGGCACCGCCCCGGGCCTCGCCCGGGGACGCCGACGGTGACACGGTGTCCGTCCCGGTGGGTCCCGCGACCGGCTTCCCGTCGTCCTCGTCGCCGCCGAGCACCAGGAATCCGGTGATTCCGGCGGCGATGACGACGGCCGCGGCCGCGACCACGGCGATGACCGAGCTACGGCGGCTGCCGCCGGGCGGGGGCGGCCCGGAGGAAGCGGTCCGCGCGCTCCAGGGGGCGGACGCGGGCTGCCCGGCAGGTTCGGTGCGCGCGTCCCACGGAGCGGTCCCGGCTCCCGCGTACGGCGGCTGCCCGCCGGCCTGCTGTCCCTGCGGAGGCCACCCGTACGGCTGCTGCCCCTGGCCCTGTCCGTACGGCTGCTGCGGCTGACCCTGCTGGTGGTGATCGCCCCCGGGCGACTGCTGTCCGTTCCCCATGGGAGATCACCCTATGCCCGGCCGTTCGACGATTCGAACAGCCTGTGCCCGGACTCCCACGAACTCCTCGCATCCGCGGCGAACCGGCCGCGACCTGCGTACGGACCGGTTCGCACCGCCCGAGCCCGGCTCCGGAAACCGATCTTCCCTTTGCGGCCGGAGCGGGACGGGAGTGGAATTGCGTACAGGGGACAGGAGAACCCGTCACTCCCGGAGGACCGGAGGAAAGGACGCGCCATGAGCGACACCGACTGGGGGGACGACGTCTACCAGCCCCAGGAACCCGAGGCTTCCGATCCCGGCGAACAGCTCGGCGCCGAGGACACGCTCATGGATCCGTCCGGCACCGGCGACCCCCTGGACGAGGGGTATTCGCCGCCGGACCGCCCGTGGGTGGTCGACGGACTCGGCACCACGGCCGACGAGCGGAACACCGGGGAGTCCCTCGAAACGCGGCTGACCAGGGAAGTGCCCGAGCCGGACGGTTCCGCCGGCGACGGTGTGGGCGATCTGGTGGACGGCGACGGAGAGCCCTGGGACGACGAGGTGGGCGTCGCCCGCGCCGGGCGGCTCACCCAGCAGGCCGACGGGCGCGTCCCGGCCACCCTCACCGCCAGTGACGTGGGCATCGACGGCGCGGCGGCGTCGATGCCCACGTCACTGG
>MUNB01000177.1 GCA_002154345.1 Streptomyces griseus | reverse complement strand
CGCGGGCGTCTCCCCCTCCGCGATCACCGCCCTGGTGGCCGCCCGCGCCCCGCTCGTCGACCACGAAGCAGCGGTCCGCGTCGCCGTCGAAGGCGAGGCCGAGGTCGGCGCCCTCGGCGAGGACGCGGGCCTGGAGGTCCACGATGTTCTTCGGGTCGAGAGGGTTGGCCTCGTGGTGGGGGAAGGTGCCGTCCAGCTCGAAGTACATCGGTACGAGGTCGAGCGGGAGGCCCGCGAAGACCGTGGGGACCGTGTGGCCGCCCATGCCGTTGCCCGCGTCGACCACGACCTTCAGGGGGCGGATCGCGGTCAGGTCGACGAGGCCGAGGAGGTGGGCCGCGTAGTCGGCGAGGGTGTCCCGTTCCTTGATCGTGCCGGGGGTCGTCGCCGCGGCGGGCCTGGGCGATCCTTCCGACCACTGCTCGACCAGGGTGCGGATCTCGGCCAGGCCGGTGTCCTGGCCGACCGGGGCGGCGCCCGCCCGGCACATCTTGATGCCGTTGTACTGCGCCGGGTTGTGCGAGGCGGTGAACATCGCCCCGGGGAGGTCCAGCGCCCCCGACGCGTAGTAGAGCTGGTCCGTCGAGCAGAGGCCGATGAGCGTGACGTCCGCGCCCCGGGCCGCCGCTCCGCGCGCGAAGGCGCCGGACAGACCCGGTGAGGTGGGGCGCATGTCGTGGCCGATCACGATCGCGTCGGCGGCCGTGACCTGGACGAACGCGGCTCCGAAGAGCTCGGCCAGCGATTCGTCCCACTGGTCGGGCACCACGCCACGTACGTCGTACGCCTTCACGAGCTGCGACAGATCAGCGACCACGGCCGGTCCTCCTGGTGTTTACGGAGAGCCCAAACTACCCGGCCGTACAGAGCCCCGAGAGTCGGCCTCAGGAGTCCGGGGAGCGCAGCACCCTCAGGTGGCCTCGGCGGGCCACTTCCACCGGGTCCGCGGCGCGCGGGCCCCTGCCTCCGCCGCCCGGGCCGCGGTCCTGCGGGCGGGCCGCCTCGCGGACCGCGTTGGCCAGTGCTTCGAGGTCGTCGCCGCTGGGGTGCGCCGGTGCGGAGCCGTCGGAGAGCCGCACCACTTCCCAGCCCCGTGGCGCGGTGAGCCGCTCACTGTGTTCGGCGCAGAGGTCGTAACAGTGGGGCTCGGCGTAGGTGGCGAGCGGGCCGAGGACCGCGGTCGAATCGGCATAGACGTACGTCAGTGTCGCGACGGCGGGGCGGCCGCACGCGGTGCGCGAACAGCGACGTACAGGGCTCACGATGTTGGACGGTACCGCACTCTTGAGCGGGCTGCGACGACTCCCCCTCGGGTCACCCCACCGTGTCGCCCTGTGACCTGCGGCACAGCGGTGCTTCCGGCGGCTACCCTGACCTGCGCCAGGGCCGGGGCCCGTTGATCGCGCGGTGGTCGTGCCGGTGGCGGGCGGGGCTTCGCCCAGGCGGTGGGCGCGGGGTCGGTGATCGGATGACGGGCCTGAAATGGGCTCAACCTTGGCCGAAATGTTCAACTGCGGACATCGGGAGGTGGGGCCGCCTCCCTCGCCTTCGTTCCCGCCTGTCCTGCCCGCGCCCTTGGTGAAGCGATCGGTGAAGCGATCGGTGATGTGATCGGTGAACCGATCCGGTCGCCCCCGGCCGGCCGCGTCGTTCACCTGATCGTCCTGGTCCCCGGAGCGTTACGCTGCGTCGGTGATGGACAGCTCCGTACCTCCCCACCCGTTCGAGCCGCGGCCCCGGCGCCGTGACCGTCATGGCCGCGGTATGCGGGGGCCGGTCGCGCCGCCCCAGGTGCCGCTGTCGGCCAGCCGGGGGCAGACCTTCCGGGATCTGGTCCAGGACTCGGTGGAGCGGCTGGAGAGGCGCTGGCCCCAGCTGGCCGAGGTCGACTTCGTCGTCCTCGATGTGCCCGGCACGCCGGAGGAGGTCGTTCCGCTCGGCAACGCGATGGCTGCGGGCAAGGGGCGGCCCGCCCAGATCGTCGTCTACCGGCGGCCCGTCGAGATCCGTACCAAGAGCCGCGACGAGCGCGCCCTGCTCGTCCACGAGGTCGTCGTCGAGCAGGTGGCCGAGCTGCTGGGGCTGGCCCCCGAGTCGGTCGATCCCCGGTACGGGCAGGACTGACCTCCGCGGCCCGCCGCGGCCCCGCCGCCGGCCGCGGCCTCAGTCGTCCAGGACCGAGAGGTCCTGGACGGCCGACGGGACCTCGACCGTGCCGCCGTCGTCGGGGAGCGTCTGCACGGTGAACATCTGGACGCCGCCCTCGGTGCGCGCGAGGGTGCGCGACGCGTGGACCGGGCCGCCCGAGGTCGTCTCGACGGTCAGCGCGTAGGCGCCCTTGAGGCCCTCCGGCGCCGTCGGGGTGACGGCGAGGGTCGTGCCGGCCTTGACGGTGTACGTCTCCACGGACGGCTCGCCGCCCCCGCTGCCCGCCGACGCGGTGACCTTCACCTTGGCCGTGGCGCCCGGCGCGGTCAGGGAGAGCGTGGAGCCCTTGGCCCGGTTGTCCGGGACGCTCGCCCGGGCGCCGACCGGTCCGGTGGCCGGGATGTAGGCGACCTCCTGCTGGTCGCCCTTGCCGCGGACCACGCGCAGCGCCGCCACGATCGGGGTCGCCCGGTCCTTCTGCACCGGGCTCAGACGCAGGGAGCCCGGTTCCTCCCGGGTGACGTCCTTGAGGTCGACGGTCGCCGTCATCGAGGACTTGATGTGCAGGGTGGCGTTGCCGGCCGGGGAGAACGTCGCGTTCTTCCCCATGAGCTGGACCTTCACGTCCGCGTCGTCCTCGCCCGGAGCGAACGCCACCAGCTGTACGGAGGTGGCGTCGGCCGGGATGCCGGGCAGCACGAGCGTGCCGGAGGGGTCCTCGGACGCGGTGATCCAGTCGCTGCCCACGTTGTCCTCGGCGCTCATGACGACCGCTCCGATCCGCCCCGAGCGGGTGGTGACGTGTGCGGTCAGCTGGTCGACGGCCTCGGTGGTGAGGGTGGACAGCAGGACGGCGACGCTGGAGCGGGCCGGCACGGTGATGCCGTCGCCGACCTCGGCCTTGAGCGCGCCCTTGGGGCCGTACAGCTCGATGTCGGCCACGGCGCCGGTGTCGTCGGGGTTGGTGAGGTGGATGTAGTCCTGGCGGGACTTGGCGGTACTCGCGCCCGGGAACCAGAAGTCGGTGTCGGGGGCGGTGCAGGTGACCCCGAGGAGCCCCCGGCCGCCGCCCGCGGTGACCTCGGTGGTCTGCTGGGCGGCCCAGCCGGGGGCCAGCCGGCCGGTGGCGGTGCCGACGAGGGCCGGGGCTCCGGAGCCGTTCGCGTCGGCGACGACCGGCTTTCCGGGCTCCTTCACGGCGAGGACCGGCTTGTCGGCCTTCTCCTTCGCCTTCTTCGCGGCTTCCTCGGCCTTCTTGACCTTCTTGGGGTCGGTCTCGGCCTCCTCGTCCTCGTCGTCCGCGACCGGCAGGGCCGGCTTCAGCTCGGCGGTGCCCTTGGCTTCGCCGCCCGGGCCCGCCGGGGTGAACGCGGTGTACTGCGTCTCCGCCAGGTCGGAGTTGCTGGGCGCCGGGCAGACCAGGCTGGAGCGCTCGACCGGCAGCAGCGTGGCGGACTTCGCCGCGGTGTCGGCCGGGGCGCCGGGCGCGGTGACCGTGGCGAATCCGGTGATGGCGGCCAGGACGGCCGCGCCCGCGATCAGGGACAGGTGGGTGGACTTCACTCGGACTCGCCTCGCGATGCGTTACCGGTCTGCCACGGGGCCTGACCCGGGGCCGGAGGGTCGGTGTGTTCGCCGTTCTCGCCGTACGGGTGCTGGGGGTGCTGCTGCCCGCCGACGTACTGGCCGTACTCGTCGCACGTGCCCTGATTGTCGTACGCGGCGCTCTGGCCTGCGTACGTGCCCTGGCCCTCGTACGTGCTCTGGCCCTCGTACGCGCCCTGGCCGTTGTACGTGCCCTGTTCGTCGTACTGCTGCGCGTACGGGTCCTGGACTCCGTAGCCGCCCTGGTAGTCGGCGCCCTGATGGCCCGGCTGCTGTTGCTGGTGCTGTTGGGCGTACGGGTCCGGCTGCTGGTACGTCGCGTAGTGGTCGGCGTTCGGCTGCTGCTGCCCGTCCCACTGCGCGTACGCGTCGTACTGCTGCTGCGGGGCCGACGGGACCGCCGCGTAGCCGCCCGTGGCCTCCTGCGGGTCGTACGCCGGAGGGTTCTCGGCGTACGGGTCGGCGGACTGCTGGGCGGGGATGTACTCCCCCGGGTCGGGCAGGTGGCCGTGGTCCTCGGAGTCCCCGGCGCGCGACGGGTCGTCGGTCCCGTCCTCCTCGGCGGCGGCCGCCGCCTCCGCCTGGGCCGCGGCGCGCAGCCTGCGGGCGCGGCGCCCCTCGCCGTCGACCGGCTCGGCGGCGACGGCGAGCGCCTCCTCGGGCAGGTCGTCGTCGATCTCCCGGCGGCGGCCCGGCAGGGCCATGACCACCAGGACCACCAGGAGCGCGGCCTGGGACCAGATCCACGCGGTGTGGGTGATCGGGGCGTCGTGGGTGAGGTCCAGGCGACCGCCGTTGGCGGGCAGTTCAAAGCCCTGGGCCCAGCCGTCGACGGTCTTGCGGGTCAGCGGCTTGCCGTCCAGCGTGGCCGTCCAGCCCGGGTCGGCGGCGTCCGCGATCCGCAGCACGCGGCCCGGCTCCCCGGACGGGATCTCGGAGTGCGCCTCGACGGCGGCCGAGCCGACCGCGATGTGCTCTCCCTCGCCGGAAGCCGGGGTGATCATGACGCGGGCGACCTGGCGGTCCACCCGCCACAGGGCGCTGCCGTCGAGCTGGCTGAGGCGGCTGAGGCCGGGGGTCGAGTCGAGGACCCGGCTCATCTCGCGCGGCGCGCCGTCCCGGACGAGGACGTAACGGATCGCGAAGCCGCTGAGCTGGCCGCCCTGGTCGGCGCCGGAGCCGGCGACGAGGTTGGCGACGACCTTGTCGAGGTGGCTGTTGCCGCCGACCGCCTCGGTGAGTTCGCCGTCGCCGAGGCGCGCGCCCGAGCCGCGGACCAGGCTGTACGCCACGGAGTCGGGCGAGGTGCCGCCGAGGACGAGGGTGCGGGGCTGGTCGCGGGTGGTGCTCTCCTCCGCCACGAAGGCGGGCACCTGTACGGGGTCGCGTCGCTCCAGCGGGCCGTCCGCGCCGCCGATCATCCAGCCGGCGGCGGCCAGGACCGGGGCCAGCCCGGCGGCCAGCGCGATCAGGGCGGCGACGGGCTGACGCCAGCCGAAGCTCTGCTCGGCGACCCGGATCCGGGCGCCGTCCGCGCCCACCAGGGCGGCGGCGATCAGGGCGGTGCCGTAGACGAGGGTGGCGGGTCCGGCCCAGGTGGATCCGTTGGCGACGGCGGCGAAGAGGAAGCCGACGAGCGCGACCGCCCAGGCGGTGCGGACGGCGAACTGCCGGTCCTCGCGCAGCAGGGCGGCGAGCGCGGCCAGCACGATGCCGAGGAGCAGGATGCCGCCCGCCGCACCGGGGCCGCCGGGGCTGATGCCGAGCAGGTCGAGGCCCGAGGCGTCGCCCGCACCGATGTCCAGGCCCGCCTCGGTCAGGAGCGCGGACGGGTTCGTCAGCAGGCTCAGCGACCAGGGGGCGAGGACGAGCACCGGGGTGCCGACGGCGGCGACGAAGCGGAGACCGTACGCGGTGATGTCGCCGCGCCGCAGCACGAGCACGCCGAGGCCGAGGACCACGGCGAGCGGCCAGACGATCGGGGTGAACGCCATGGTGACGGTCAGCAGCAGCGTGTACGCCCAGGTGGCGCGCCAGCTGCCGCGCTCCCCCGCCGCGCTGTCCGCGCGCAGCCCGTGGGCGGCGACGCCCGCGCGGGCGATCAGCGGAAGCAGGACGAGGAGGACGGCGGTGCCGAGTCGGCCGGTGGCCAGGGCGCCGGTCGCGGCGGGCAGGAAGGCGTACGCGACGCTCGCCCAGGCCCGCAGCAGCCGGGAGGGGAGCAGCGGGCGGGAGGCGAAGTAGGCGGTGGCGCCGGCCAGCGGGATCGAGCAGACCAGCAGCACGCTGACGGCGAGCCCGGTCGAGCCGAGGAACAGGGCCGACAGCGCGGCGAGCAGGGCGAGGTAGGGCGGGGCGGTCTGGGTGCCGCCGGTGCCCACCGTGTGCCAGGCGTCCGCGTACCGGTCCCAGAGCGCGCCGACCTCGGCCGGGGCGGGCAGCAGCGCGCCGCCCGCCAGGGCTCCGCCGCTGAGCAGGTTGCGGCAGGCGATGAGCGAGACGACCAGGAGCAGGAGGAAGAGGACGGGGCCGGGCTTGCGGCCGATGCGCTTGAGGCGGGCGAACTGGTCGACTTCGAGGAAGTCGGCGTCGTCGCCGCCCGGTCCGGATTCGACGGCCCCGTGGCGCGAGCCGCCCGCTTCGGAGTCCGTACGGCCGCCGAAGTTGCCCGCGACCTGGTCGACGGTGGCCCGGACGGTGGCGCCGGGCGGCGGGAACAGGGCACGCAGTTCCTGGGCGTCGACGACGCCCTTTCCGCGGTTGCGGCGGGCCGCGAGGATGCGGCCGGGGCGCAGCAGGGTGCCGAGCAGGCCGGTGACCTCGTCGAGGGCCTGGCCGGGCACCTTGCCGACGAGGTAGGCGAGGGTACGCAGGAGGGTGCCGACGACGAGCCGGAGCAGGACCCAGGGCAGGACCTTGCCGCGGGCGTTGACGAGCATCGTGTAGACCGCGCCCGCCTTGTCGACGCGGTGCGGGCTGGCGACCGAGCGGCCGGCGCAGTCGATGGGGCGGCGTTCGCGGGCGGAGGCCTCGGCGTGCCGCAGGACGGCGTCCGGGGCGACGAGGACCCGGTGTCCGGCGAGGTGGGCGCGCCAGC
>MUNB01000176.1 GCA_002154345.1 Streptomyces griseus | reverse complement strand
TACGCGGCGGTGAAGGCGATCTTGGCGTTCGTGTGCCGCTGCCCGAAGGGGTACTCCGCACCCGTCGCCCGGCACTGGCGGATGAACTGGTTACGGTCGTAGTCGCCCCAACTGGCCCAGGGCAGCCGCCCCGTACGGTGCTCGGCGGCCAGCACCCGGCAGGCCTCGGCGAACGGCAGGCCGCCGTCCACCTCCGTCTGCGTCAGCCCGGTCAGCTCCGTGCAGAACGGGCTGACCTTCGAGCGCGCGGGCCGGACCAACAGCCGGTGCTTGGCGAGCCGTTCGCCCGCGCGCAGGTCGACGACGGTGAGACCGATCTCGATGCTCTCGCTCACCTGGCCGGGCGGCGGCTGCCCCTCCCAGCAGGTCGCCTCGACATCGACGACGTTCAGCAGATGGTCGCCCTGCTCCCCCATGTCCATGATGTCCATGGGGCGAGCGTAGAAGCGGCCGCTGCCCCGGGTCACCCGGGTTTCACGACCTCTCGCGGCCTCTCGCGACCTCTCGCGGCCTCTCAGAGGTCGTCCACGTCGACGAGGCCGTCCTGGACCGCCCGGGCCACCAGGCTCGCCTTGGTCCGGGCGGGGCGGCCGACGTTCGCGTACTTGATCCGCACCCGGTCCAGGTACGAGTTGACCGTCCGTACGGAGATACCGAGGCGCTGGGCGACCAGTTCCTTCGACTCCGACTGGAACCACTCGATCAGCACGTTCTCCTCGCGCGAGGAGAGCTGCGGGCGGTCCGCGCGGGCGTTCGTGCCCAGCGCGCCGGCCAGCGCGGGCGGCATGTAGGGCCGCTCGTCGGCCGCCGCCAGCGTCGCCTCGACGAGGTGCTCCTGGCCCTCGCTCTTGGTCAGGAACGTCGCGGCTCCGAGGTCCAGGCAGGTGAGCGCGGTCTTCTCGTCGTCCCGCATCGAGTAGACGACCACCTGCCGCCCGGCGTCGACGAGTCTCCGGAGGCTGCTGAAGGCGGGGACGGTCTCGCCCAGTTGCAGATCCAGGACGACCACATCGGCCGTACTGCCCGGGGCGGTCCAGGCCTCCCGTACGGAGGCTCCCGCCGCGACCACGGTGATGGGCCGTGGTGAGGCGCTGTACCACATCTGCACACCCGAGAGGATGGCGGGATGATCGTCGATGACGACCACGCTGACCGGTGCGTCGTTACTCATGGCAGGTCAACTCCCGATGACACCGATCTGCTCCAACTCGCTTCTGCCCACACACTTTCACCGCGTCTGGTTCTTACCACGGACACGCGCGGGTCCGCGGCGCGGTTCTGCGACGGGACGGCCGCAGCCTCGGTGCGATCGTCCGCGCAGTCGACGCCCACGACGCTCACCCGGACGGCGGCGGGGGTCCAGACGACCGTGACGCGCGCGGTCGAGCGGGTACGGCCCAGAGTCACCGCCACCGGGTCGATCAGCTCCCTGCGCACCGCCACCGGCACCTCGCCCGGCCGGCCGCGCACGGCCAGGTTCACCTTGACCCCCTGGTGTTCGGCCACCTCGACGCAGGCGCGCAACTCGTTCAGCAGCGGGTCGGCGACGGCATCGCCTTCGGCGAACAAGCGGCGCATACGGGCGCCTTCCACGCCGCACCGCAGCCTGACCTCCTCGTCGTACGGGCTCAGCACCCCGTGGCCGAGGCCCACCAGCAGCGGCACGGTCGTCGCCGTCAGCGCGCGGTAGCGCTCCTTGTGGTCGCTCTGCAGGTGCTCGTGGATACGTTCCCGGGTGCGCAGTTCTTCCTCCCGCGCGGCCGCCGACCCCGCCGCCGGAGCCGTGTCGCGCAGCAGATGCGTCATCAGGACGCCGATGGCGAGCTGGAGGCCGCAACTGCCGACGGTGGCGATCCCGAGGATGGCCGCCTCGGCCGCGGTCGGCGCCCCGTGCCAGACCACGGCGGCCGCGTTGATCCCTATGTGCGCCCCGAGGAACGCCGCGTACACCCTGACCCGCAGGTCGGCCAGCAGGAACAGCGCATGCCAGCCGACCACGCCGAACGCCCAGTCCGCCGGGCCCGTCGCGTGACCCGGCGGAAGCGTGTACGCGCTCACCGCCGAGACGGCCAGCACCGCACCCAGGCACCAGCCGCGCACCCCCGGCGGGATCCGTCTGCCGCGCAGCAGATGGGCTCCGCCGGTCACCGCGACGGCGACGAGGCAGACGAAGCCGGCGGTCTGTGCCCACGCGGGGTGGTAGACGTCCTGGTGGGCCAGGAGCCGACGCAGCGAGATGGTGAACTGCCACACCAGGCAGATCAGCAGCGCGACCAGCTGGGCCCCGTAGAGAAGCTGTCCGCGGATGAAGCGGACCGCGGCCGTCTGCTGTGCCTGGGCGCGGGGCGGGCACGGTACGTCCGCGGCTCGCCCTCCGTCCCCCGCGCGTGGCTCCCGGTCCCGGTCGGGCCAGCGCCACCGCACGCGGGTTCCGGCGCCCGGACGCGAGGCGATGGAGGCGGTGCCTTCGACCGCGTGCATCCTGCCGATGATGGAACCGGAGATGCCCCGGCGATGCATCGGGACGGAGTCAGGGTCGAAGCCCCGCCCCGCGTCGGACAGTTCGACGACGACAACGACGACGCCGTCGCTCTCCTCTCTCCACGCTCGGAGTTCCGCCTCCCGCACCCCGGAGTGGCGTGACACATTGGTGACGGCTTCGCGGACGCCGTTGAATATCGCGAGACCCGGGCCGGAGGGAATCGCGAGCGGCCCTTCGATGTGCGTCGTGAGCCGCACCCTGGCCCGCCCCTCCCCCTCGGGCACACAGCTCAGGAGCGCCGCGAGGTCGACGCTCCCCGTCTCGAACCCGGGCATGGCGGACAGCGCCTCCAGGTCCTGCCGGGCACGTGGGGGAAGCCACGACCAGTCCCGGCTGTCGCCCTGGGAGACCATCAGCAGGGTCGCGCTGGCCGTGTCGTGCAAGGTCGCCAGGTACTCGCGCTCGGTCGCCCGCCGCGCCGCGGCGACGTCGGCCTCCCGGCGCAGGGCGGCCCTCACCGCGGCCGACCGGTCGGCCGCCCTGGCCCGCGCCCGGACGATGAGGTAGCCCGCCCTCGACAGGCCCACCTGGATCAGCATGCGCACCAGGGGCACCACGTCGGGACCGTGCGCGGGCGAGGAGAGAAGGTCACCCAGTACACAGGCGACGCCCCCCACCACTGCCAGGGCGGCCCCGGCCACCGGACGCGTCGCCCACTCGAACTGGAACGCGATGACGCTGATGCCGACGGCCACCTCCACCATCGCGTTCGCGCCCTCACCGCCGAGGACGGGCTGCGCGAGCCCCAACAGCGCGACCACCGCCGCGTCCAGCGTCCAGATCAGGGCGAGCGGAAGCGGACGGCGCAGCGCTCGAAGACGTACACCGCAGGCGAGGACGGCCGGTGCCAGCAGCGCCAGCGCCCGGGGTACATCCGACGCGCCCGCCCAGACGAGGCCCAGCGCACCGCAGAGAAGGACCACGGCTGACCTGAGCCACACCCCGTACCGCTCGACGGTCCGGTTCACCAGGCGCTCGCTGTTTCCCACGTGACCCCCACGCCGCATGAGGGTGAGGTTAGTTGACCGGCGAACGAGCGGCACCGGATGTGGGGCGAACGACCGGCACACCCCTCGACCGGGCCGGACTAACGTGCCCGACGAGAACCACACGCGGAGACGCGCATACGGGGAAACGGGGAACATTCCATGCAGAGAACTCAGAGGCGGTTCACGCTGCTTCTCGCCGCGGCACTGTCAGCCGTCCTCACCATGCTCGCCGTCGCACCGGCCGGCGCGGCGGGCAAGCCGTCCCGGTCGAACAGCGCGAGCACCCGGGTCATCTTCGTCCACGGGCACTCCCCCGTCGGCAAGCACGACTGCACGAAGACGTTCAAGGACGCCCGCAAGCACTTCACGAACAAGAAGTGGAAGGGGAACCTGCTCACCTTCGGCTACTACACGAAGAACAAGAAGTGCTCGGCGAATGTCAGCGGTGACCGTAATACGCCCATCAAGGACGTGGCCAAGAAGTTCGCGAACTACGTCTCCAAGAACTACACGAAGAAGGGCATCAAGGTCGACGTCGTAGCCCACTCCATGGGCGGTCTCGTCGTCCGCGCCGCCCTGCACTACACCCACAAGGGCGCCAAGGGCTTCCCGGACAAGCTCTACATCGAGGACGTCGTCACGCTGGGCACCCCGCACGCCGGAATCACCAAGAGCAGGGTGACGCTCTGCGGAAAGGCCCGGCAGTGCAAGGACATGACGCCGGGCAGCGCCTTCCTCAAGGCGCTCGGGAGCAAGATGCCGAGCACCACCAAGAAGGGCAACATGAGCACCGACTGGACCACGGTCTCCTCGTACAACGACGGAACCGTCTCCGAGTCCTCCGGCATCGCGGGCACCGCGAACCACGAAGTCCAGTACAAGGCCGGGATCAATCACGGCCAACTCATCACCAAGACCACCGGTTCGTACAACGGCAGGATCAAGTACTCCACGAAGTGGACCAAGTTCCACAAGCGCGTCTCACCCGTGGAACAGGCCCGCCTGGCGGTCTACTGGCACGCCACGACCTGATGTCCGCACATCCGGCTGCCCGCTGAGGCGCGGAGCCACGTGAAAGGTGCGGTCGCCCCGGCGAGGGCGGCCGCACCTTTTACGTGGCGAACGCGGTTCATGTGCATGGTCACCCAGCTTTCACCGCACCACCCCCGGAACTCGGGGCGGCCGCGCCCTCCGCCAACTCGGCGCGCGGAACACCCGGTTCGGGCAGGCTCCGGAAGAACAGCCAGCTCAGCAACGGCATCAGCGCCAGAGGCGCCAGCGCGGTCCGCAGGGACGTGGCGTCGGCGAGGCTGCCGACTGCCGGGCCGGCCAGGCCGCCGATGCTGACGGTCAGGCCGAGGGTGATCCCGCTGGCGGTGCCGACCCGGGAGGGCAAGTAGTCCTGGCCCAGCGTGACTTGGAGGGAGAAGGGCACGTACAGGCCCGCCGAGGTCAGCGCCACGAACAGGTAGAAGGCCGGTCCCGGCACCCACACCACGCCCGCGACGGCCACGGCCGAGATCAGGTACGCCCAGCGCGCGACCACCACCCGGTCCCACCGGGCGGCCAGGGATCCGCCGAGCACCGAGCCGACCGTACTGCCCAGGTAGAGCACGGTCAGGGCCGCGGTGCCCACCGCCGTACCGCC
>MUNB01000175.1 GCA_002154345.1 Streptomyces griseus | reverse complement strand
TCCTGCGCCCGACCCCGGCGCGAGCCGCCGGACGCTGCTGACCATCGCGGCCGCGGCCGTCGGCGGGCTGGTCGTGGGCGGCGGTTCGGTCGCCGCGCTCGGATCCGGGGACACGGCGGCGGCGACCGACGACAAGCCCGCGCCGAAGCCCCGCCGTACGCTCCCGGGGCAGGCCCCCGAGCCGCGCTGGATCTACGCGCACCCGGCCTCCGAGTCCTCCCCGCTCACCACCGCCGTATGGCAGGACAAGCTCCTGGTGGTGACCAGCGAGAGCCAGGCCAGCGCCGTGGACCTGCGCACCGGCAAGCGGCTGTGGCAGCGCGCGGACGGGGCGAAGGGGCAGGCCGCGCTGGCGGCCGGCGACGATCTGGTCTTCGTGGCGAGCCCCACGGAGTTCCTGTGGCTGTCGCCGAAGAACGGCAAGGTCGTGCACCGCGTGCGCTACACCGAAGCCTTCACCGACCTGCCGGACCTCACCGTCGGGCGGCTGGCCGGAAGTTCCGGGCCGGTCATCTGGTTCACCGGATCGCACACGGTCACCGTGAAGGCCCCGAAGCCGAAGAAGGGCAAGAAGAAGGAGAAGGACAAGGAAGTCGTCCAGGCCCACTTCTTCGCGTACGACATCGTGCAGCGCAAGGAGCTGTGGCGGACCGCCGTGCCCGCGGGCCGCTCCCCGGGCACCCCCGCCTACCGGGTGGTCGCGGAGCGCTCCGCCGACGTCCTCGTACGGCAGGACGCGGTGAGCCTGACGGCGGCCGAGGTCAAGGCGGCCAAGGGCAAGGGTTCGGTCCGCTCGTTCGACCAGAAGACCGGCAAGCTGCTGTGGACCAAGAAGTACGGCGCGGCCTCCCTGGAGGCCGCCACCACGGGCGACGAGGACGGAGCGCTGTACGCGGCGGTCGGCAAGGATCTCCAGGCCTTCGAGGCGGACACGACGAAGCCGCTGTGGCGCGTCGAGGGCAGCGACGGCTCCTGGTTCGGCACCCCGCTGATCGCCGGGCCCCTGATCCACACCACCGAACGCAGCCGGCTGGTCGGCGCGGTGGAGCGGGAGAGCGGCCGGCTGGTGTGGCGGCGCTCCACCGAGGTGCCGGGCATCGGCAACGCCCCCTCGCTCACCCTGAGCAGCAGCGAGAAGACCCTGATCGCCGCCGACGCCATCCAGGTCACGGTGTTCGCGGCGGCCGACGGCGAGCGGCTGTGGAAGTTCCAGGACATCGGGTCGGCCGATCCGAAGGGGGCGACGGTGAGCACGCCGTACCGGGCGCTGACCTTCGGCGAGACCGTCGTCGTCCAGCGGGACCGGTCCTTCTACGCCTTCCCGGTGGCCTGAGGCCCGTAGCCTCGCCCACCTTCACCGCCGTCCGGGGGATCCCCCGGACGGCGCGCCGCGCGGTGCTTGCGTCACCTGACATCGAGTGACCGGATTATCGGATTCGCCCATGTATGGACGAACCCGGTGCCGGGCTTCGTCTCCGTCCACGTCTCCGTCACGGAGGTGATGTCGTGTCAGGCCGACTCCTGCGCGCGGTCTGCTCGACCGTGCTGACCACGGCGCTCACGGTCTCGCCCGCCACCGTCGCACGGGCCGAGCCCGGCCCCGTACCCTCCCGGGAGTCCGACGAGGCGGACGCCCCGGACGCCCCGGACGTATCGGAGACGCCGGAGGAGACCGACGGGACCGACGAGTCCGAAGCGACCGACGTTCCGGGCGGAACCGACGAGGCCGACGTGCCTGGCGGGACCGACGCGACCGACGCTCCGGAGGTCGATGCCGAGACCGCCCTCGGCGCACCCGAGGCGCCCAGGAGCGTCGTCGCCCTGCTGCGGGAGCTGCGGACGCGCTACCAGGCGGCGGAGGAGGCGACCGAGACCTACAACGCCACCGCCGAGAAGCTGAAGCAGCGGACCGCGCAGGTGAAGAAGGTGAACGCGGACCTGGCGAAGGCCCGGGCCGCGCTGGAGCTCAGCCGCGGGGACGCCGGGCGGCTGGCCCGGGAGCAGTACCAAGGGCGTACCGAATTCTCCGCGTACCTCCAACTGCTGCTGGCCCGCGACCCGTTGCGGGCCCTGGACCAGAGCCATGTGGTGGGGCGGCTGGCCGCGAACCGGGCGGCGACGGTGGACCGGCTCACCGACACCGCCCGGCGGGCCGACCAGCTGGCCGCCGCCTCCCGCAAGGCGCTGGACGACCAGAAGAAGCTCGCCGCGCGGCAGATGAAGCAGCGCGATGCCGTGAACGGCAGGCTCAGGGAGGTCGAGGGGCTGCTGGCCACGCTCTCCGAGGAGCAGATCGCCCAGCTCGCCGGCCTCGAACAGCAGGATGTGGACAAGGCCCAGCGCGAACTGGTGGCCTCCGGGGCGCTCAGCTCCACCCGGCCGCCGACCCGGCAGGGCGGCGACGCCGTGGCGTACGCGGTCCGGCAGATCGGCAAGCCGTACGTATGGGGCGCCGAGGGCCCCGGTTCCTTCGACTGCTCCGGGCTCACCTCCCAGGCCTGGGCGGCGGCGGGCCGGGCGATCCCGCGCACTTCGCAGGAGCAGTGGAAGCAGCTCCCGAAGGTGCCGGTCTCCGCGCTGCGCCCCGGCGACCTGGTGATCTACTTCCCGAAGGCGACCCATGTGGCGCTGTACATCGGCAACGGCCTGGTGGTGCAGGCGCCCCGCCCCGGCACGAAGGTCAAGGTCTCGCCCCTGGCGTCGAACCCGCTGCTGGGGGCCGTCCGCCCGGACCCCGGCGGCGCCCCGCTGTCCACGTACACCCTCCCGGACCTGCCCGAGGGCGCACGCGACGGCGCGGACACCGGATACAGCGCGGACGCGGCGCCGCCGGACGCCTCCTGAACGGCACGGCCGAGGGGCCGAAGAGCCAAGGAACCAAGGAGCCAAGACGTACGGGGCAGAGCTCGGCGGCCGGACCGACGGTGCTGGTCCGGCCGCCGAAGCGGTGATCGGGGCGCTCAGGCCCCGGTGAGCGAGGCCAGGTAGGCGTTCGTCTTCTCGGGCTCGTAGAAGAAGTTCTCGAAGTCCGCCGGGTCGTTGAACCCGTTGGCGAAGCGGTCGGCGGCGGGCTGGAGCTGGCCGGCCGCGCCGATCAGGTTCAGCACGTGCTCCGGCGGGACGCCGAGCATCGCGTTGGTCCACTTCGTGACGTGCTGCGCGGTGTCCCAGTAACGGTCGAACGTGGACTGCATCCACGCCGCGTCGAACTCCTTCTCGCCGTGCTCGACGATCGAGTCCAGGTAGGAGTTGGCGCACTTGGAGGCCGAGTTGGAGCCCTGGCCGGTGATCGGGTCGTTGGCCACGACGACGTCCGCGACGCCGAGGACCAGGCCGCCGCCGGGCAGCCGGCCGATCGGCTTGCGGACCGTGGGGGCGTAGCGGCCGGCGAGGGTGCCGTTGGCGTCGGTCAGCTCGACCCTGGTGGCGCGGGCGTACTCCCACGGCGTGAACTTCTCCATCAGCTCCAGCGTCTTCGCCAGGTGCTCGGAGGGGTCCTTGATGCCCTGGAAGGCGTCGAGCGGTCCGCCCGGGACGCCCTCCCAGAAGAGGATGTCGGCGCGGCCCGAGGTGGTGAGCGTCGGCATCACGAACAGCTCGCCGACGCCCGGCACCAGATTGCACCGGACCGCGTCGAACTCCGGGTGCTCCGGGCGCGGGCCCATGCCGTGGACGTAGGCGACGGCCAGCGCGCGCTGCGGGGCGTCGAACGGGGAACGGGCCGCGTCCCGGCCGAACATGGAGACCAGCTCGCCCTTGCCGGCCGAGACCATCACCAGGTCGTAGGTGCGGGAGAAGTAGTCCAGGTCGGAGACGGCGGCGCCGTGGATGACGAGCTGCCCGCCGCGCTGGGCGAAGGTCTCCATCCAGCCGGCCATCTTCACGCGCTGGTCGACGGACTGGGCGTAGCCGTCGAGCTTGCCGACCCAGTCGACGGCACGGGAGGAGTCGGGGGCGGCGACGGAGACGCCGAGGCCCTCGATCTTCGGGGCCTGGGACTCCCAGAAGTTCAGCTGGTAGTCCCGCTCGTGCTGGAGCGCGGTGTGGAACATGCACTGCGTGGACATGACCCGGCCGGTGCGGATCTCGTCGGCGGTGCGGTTGGACATCAGGGTGACTTCGTAGCCTCTGGACTGCAGCCCCAGGGCCAGCTGGAGCCCGGACTGACCGGCTCCGACTATGAGTATCTTCCGCATCGCGGCTCTCCGTGCTCCGTCGTATCTGATTCGAGGCGTCAGGCGGGGGTGACGTCGAGAGCATGGCCCACGAGGGCCAGCAGCGACTCGACGACCGTGATCCTGTTACGCGCGTCCATGATCACTATCGGCACCTGCGGGGGTACGGTCAGGGCCTCGCGGACGTCCTCCGCCTCGTAACCCGGTGTTCCCTCGAAGTGGTTGACCGCCACGATGTACGGCAGGCCGCAGCTCTCGAAGTAGTCGAGCGCCGGGAAGCAGTCCTCCAGACGCCGGGTGTCGGCGAGGACGACCGCGCCGATCGCCCCGCGCACCAGGTCGTCCCACATGAACCAGAAGCGCTGCTGGCCCGGGGTGCCGAAGACGTACAGGACGAGGTCGTCGTCGAGGGTGAGACGGCCGAAGTCCATGGCCACCGTCGTGGTGGTCTTCTCCGGTGTCGCGGAGAGGTCGTCGGTCTCCTCGCTCGCCTGCGTCATCAGCGCTTCGGTCTGCAGCGGCGTGATCTCGGAGACCGAGCCGACGAACGTGGTCTTGCCGACGCCGAAGCCGCCCGCCACCACGATCTTGGTGGCGGTGGGCGCGCGGGTGTGGTCGAGCTGCCAGGCCTGGAGCGACTCCTCGGCCTGGTCCACGGGCCCTGACGCCTGGTCCCGGGCCCCCGGCTGACGCGGGGCGAAGAGCGGCGCCTCAGAGACGGCGGAGTCCATTGAGCACCCTTTCGAGCAGTGCGCGGTCGGGCTGGCCGGTGCCGTGACCGGTCCCGTACACGCGGATCTTTCCTTGGTCGGCCAGGTCGCTGAGCAGCACCCGGACGACGCCGAGCGGCATCTTCAGCAGAGCCGAGATCTCCGCGACCGTACGCATCCGGCGGCAGAGTTCGACGATGGCCTGGAGCTCCGGCATGACGCGCGACGCGAGGTTGCCGTTGGTGAGTTCGCGGCGCTCGTCGGGTGCTTCGAGGGCGGCGACGAACGTCTCGACCAGCAGGACGTGCCCGAATCGCGTGCGGCCGCCGGTGAGGGAGTACGGGCGGACCCGGGCGGGGCGCTTGTCGGCCCCGCGGACGGGGAGGCGGGGGGCGGGTTCTGCGGCGGCGGTGGTCACTGGGCGCTCTCCAACGATGTGCGCAGCTCGCTGCGGAGTTCGGGGGTGAGTACGTGTCCCGCCCGGCCGACGAAGAGCGCCATGTGGTACGCGACGACGCTCATGTCGCAGTCCGGGGTGGCGTGGACGCCGAGCAGGGAGCCGTCGCTGATCGACATGACGAAGACGCTGCCCTCGTCCATGGCGACCATCGTCTGTTTGACGCCGCCGCCGTCCATCAGCTTCGCCGCGCCGACGGTCAGCGAGCCGATGCCGGAGACGATCGTGGCCAGGTCGGCGCTGGACCCCTTGGGCCCGTCCGAGGTGGGCCCGTCCGACGTTCCGGAGGCCGGTCCGGCCGCCTTCGCGGTCAGATGGCCGGGGTCGGAGGAGAGCAGCATCAGGCCGTCGGACGAGACGACGGTGACCGAGTGGACCCCTGGCACCTCCTCCACGAGATTGCTCAGCAACCAGTGAAGGTTCCGGGCCTCGGTACTCAGCCCGAATGTGCTGGGCGCAGTCAACTGCGTGCCTCCTCGACTGTGTCCCCCGTCTCTTCGTTCCGGCCGTCCGCCCGGCCGCCGGTCTCGGCGGCCCGGGCGGTCCTTGCGTTCCGTGCGTCCTGTGCGGTGTCCGTGGTCGGTGCGGTGGTGCTCTGGTGCCCCGTGCGGTCGGCGGGTACGCCTCCGAGGCCGGCGAGGGCGATGCCGCCGGTCTCGGCGATCTCCGCCTCGACGTCGCGCCGGCCCTCCTTCGCCGCCTGGTGGAAGCTGCCGAGCCGGCGGCGCAGGGCGTCCCGGTCCAGGCTGCCGGTGCGCCCGGTGACGGGAGCGGTGTCGGGCCGGACCACGTTGGGGGTGCGCTTCGGCAGCCCCTTGTCGGTGACCCCTCCGGCCTCGGGGCGGCGGGGTCCGGGGACGGTCTCGGCGGGCGCGGGACCGGCGGCGGCCTCGGCGTGCGGCGCGGGGCGGAACGCGGGCCCGTCCGGCTCCTGGTCGCCCGGACCGGTCTCGGCCGGGCGCTCGTGGCGGTCGGGGCCGATGGTGTACGGGTCGGCCTGCGCCGGGACGGCGGGGTCCGGCAGGGGCTCCTGGCCGGCCGGGTCGACCGGGGTGGCCGGGTCGGCCGGCGGCTTCGGCAGGCGGACCTGCAGCGTGATCTCGGACTCCGACTCGACGTCCGGCTCGGTGCCCGGCCCGGTGTCGGTGCCCGGCCCGGTGCCGGTCGCGGCGGCGGGCTCGGCTTCGGGCTCGGCCTCCGTGAACGGATGCTGTGCGTCCTGCTCCTGCGGTACGGCGGTGGCTTCCGGGGTCTCGTCGGCCCCTGCCTCCCCGGCTGCGGCGTTCTCGGCGGCGTTCTCACGGATCGTCCGCTCGGCGGCGGCGATCATCGGGTCCACGGCGGGCAGCGCCTCGGCCTCCGGCTCGGCGGCCGGCTCCGGGGCGGTCACCTCGTCGCGGTCCGACGGGTCCAGCGGGTCCGACGCGGCCTCGGCCGGCGTGCCCGGCTCCGGCGCGGCCGCCGGGAGCGGTGAACGCCGGGGCAGGGCATTGGAGTTGGCCTCGGCCACCGAGCCCGGCAGGTTGAGCGTGGGCGCGTCGCCGGGCAGTTGCACGGCGGGCGGGGTGGCGGCGGGCAGGGTCTTGGGCAGCAGGGCCTGCGGCAGGACGACGACGGCCGTCACTCCACTCCCCTTCTGCTCGCGCAGCTGGACCCGTACGCCGTGCCGGGCGGCCAGCAACGACGTCACCTGGAGACCGAGTCCGGCGCCGTCGGCATTCTGTTCACCGGCCTCGAACGAGGCCGGGTCGGCCAGCCTGGCATTCAGCTCGTCCATCCGGACCGCCGACATGCCGATGCCCTCGTCCGACACGGAGAGCATCACCTCACCGCTCTCCAGCAGCCAGCCGGACAGCTCGACATGGGAGTCCGGCGGCGAGAAGGAGGTGGCGTTCTCCAGGAGTTCGGCCAGCAGGTGGCTGAGGTCGTCGGCGGCGAACCCGGCGATCTGGGCGTGCGGCGGCAGGGACTGGATGGTCACCCGCTCGTACCGCTCGATCTCGCTGACGGCAGCGCGCGCCACGTCGACCAGGGGGATCGGACCGGCGTGGCCGTGGCCGTGCTCGGCGCCCGCGAGGACGAGCATGTTCTCGCTGTGGCGGCGCATGACCGTGGCCATGTGGTCCAGCTTGAACAGGGTGGCCAGGCGCTCCGGATCCTGCTCGCGCTCCTCCAGCCCCTCGATGACGCCGAGCTGCCGCTCGACCAGGCCGAGGGTGCGCAGGGAGAGGTTGACGAAGGTGTGGTTGACCGTGTTCCGCAGCTGCTCCAGCTGGGTGGTCAGCTCGGCGGTCCGCTCCCGGAGTTCGGTCCGCTGCCGGTCCAGGGTCTCCCGGCTCTTGATCAGGCCGGACCGTTCGGCGGTGAGGCTTTCGACGCGTCCGCCGAGGTCCTGGTGCAGGGTGGTGAGCCGGCCGTGCAGGGCGTTCATCGACCGTACGACCTGGGCGAACTCGTCGTTGCGGCCGGTGTAGCGGACCGGTTCGGCGTTCTCGGGGTCCTCGACGAGGCGGGCGGCGCCGATACGCAGGACGGCGAGCGGCTGGGTGAGGGTGCGGGCGACGGCGGTGGAGACGCCGACGGCGAGCAGGAAGCAGCCGCCGAGCAGGGCGATGCTCAGTTCGAGGGCGGTGACGTCGTCGTCGCGCAGGCCCTCCAGATGCCGGACCTGGCCGGTGGTCAGGGCGGACTCGACGCTGCGCATCCGGTCAACGCGGGCGGAGAGCGCGGCCTCCAGCTTCTTGGGGCTGACCCTGCGCTCGGCGTCCGAGAGTTCGGGGCGGTCGGTGAGGCGGGTGAGGTACTTCTCCGCGTCGTTGACCTCGGGTCCGGTGACGGTGGCGGAGAGCTTGTCGCGGGCCTCCGGGTCCGCCGCCTGGTCGAAGTCGGCGAGCGCGGCCAGCTCCCGGACGCGGGCCTGCTGGGCGGCGGCGCTCAGCTCGTCGCGTTCGCGGTCGGCCCGGGTGGCGTCCTCGTCCTGGGTCTGCACGGGCAGCCCGGTGAAGGGGTCGGTCCGCGGGGCCGTCGGCTCGGGGCTGGGCACGGCGAGCGCGGCGAGGAGGAGCCCGCGGGTGGCGGAGGCCTGTTCGGACGCGCCGCCGAGGGTGAGCGGGGCCCGGGTGGCGTCGGCGGCGCGCGGCGGGGTCTTCTCCGCCAGTTCGGCGGCGATGCCGTGCAGCTTGGCGATGACGTCGGAGTACGCCTGGTGCGCCTCCAGGGCCGAGCCCTTGCCGGTCAGCGCGTCACGGCGCAGCGAGGCGACCGTCGAGAGGTCCCGGCGCAGGGCCGCGGAGGCCGCCTCGTGGATCTCGTCGATCTGCTGGTCGACACGGGTGGTGCGGGCGGCGCGGTTCTTCGCGCCGTCCTTGTCGTCGGCGTCCTCGTCGCGGCCGTCGGCGATGTACGCGGTGATGGCGTCACGTTCGTCGGCGAGGGAGTGCGCGAGGGTGACCGCCTGCTGGTTCAGCTCGGCGAGGGTGACCAGCCGCTGGGACTCGGTCAGATCGGCGGAAGCCCCGAGCGCGGCAGGGGCGCCCGCCGCCAGGACGATGACGCCGACGACCGCGACACCGGCGACCAGTCGGCTGCGTACCCGCACGGTCCGCTTGTCCGCGCCGGGTGCCGGAGGCGTCGCCCCGGAACCGTCGCGCGTCGTGCCCTTGCTCCGCGGCCGCTTCTTCTGCACCGGTGCTCGCAATCTTGACTCGTCCACCCTTGAAGCAGAGGTGACGCACGGTCACATGGAAGGGCGCCCCGCTCCTGGTACGGCTTCCGACCATTCCAGCGCTTATGAGAGAGGGGGCGCGCATCAACCGCTCCGCCACTCGAAGGAGTGAACATCACTCCGGAGTTGGCGAACAAGTCTGCCCTGGTGCGTCTCTGACCATGCGTGGACCATGGGGTGGAACTTCCGCTCCGCCTTTGGCAGGATGCCCGCCCGCAATCGGTCCGGAGCCGCCCCTTCCGGCCGGTGCGCACCCTTTGACCTGCTGGTACAGGCCATATCCGGTCGCGTGCGGGGACGGTGAAGGGCTCGTGCAGACTGGCTGTATGCGCATCGAACTCGCCACCGTTCCCGGCAGTCCCGAACGCCCCAACGAGGACTGGGCGTCCGGGTCTCTTCCCGCGTCCGGCCAGGGTGGGGTGCTGGTCCTGCTCGACGGCGTCACCCCGCCGCGCGGGGACGACGGTTGTGTGCACTCGGTCCCGTGGTTCACTGCACGGCTGGGCGGCGCGCTGGTGGAACTGTCCGGTTCCCGCCCTGATCTGACCCTGACCGAGATTCTGGCGGCGGCCATCTCGCGTACAGCCGACGCCCATCGGGTCACCTGTGACCTTTCTCACGTGCGTACGCCTCAGGCGACCGTGGTCCTGGCGCGTTGGAACGAACAGGCGATCGAGCACCTGGTGCTCTCCGACTCGGCCCTGCTGCTGGAGTCCTCCGACGGCACGGTCCGGGCGGTTCTCGACGACCGGCTGGACCGGCTGCCGCCGGGCTCGCTCGCGTCGCACGAGATCGCCGACTCCACGGTCCGCAACAAGGAGGGCGGCTTCTTCACGGCCGCCGCGGATCCGTCGGTGGCCGCGCGGGCGGTGACGGGCAGCACCCCGGCGGCCGGCGTCCGGGCCCTCGCCGCGCTCACGGACGGGGCGAGCCGCTGGACGGAGGTGTTCGGCGAGGGCGACTGGGCGGGCGCGCTGGGGCTGCTGCGGAAGGCGGGGCCGCAGGGGCTGATCGACCGGGTGCGGGAGCTGGAGCTCGCCGACGTGGAGGCGGGGCGGGTACGGCTGGGACGCAGCAAGACACACGACGACGCGACCGCGCTCCTGGTGGAGTTGGGCTAGCGGCCGCGGGCCGGTTCGGGAATCCCGCGCCGGAGGCCAGTGCCGCGGGCCCGCGTCGGAGGCCAGTGCCGCGGGCCCGCGTCGGAGGCCGGTGCCGCGGGCCCGCGCGGCAGGCGGGTCAGCTCTCCGCGCGGCTGTTCAGCTGGTGCAGCAGCCGGGCCAGCTCGGCGATCTCGGCCCGGTCCCAGTCGGCCAGCTTGCGCACATAGCGCCCGCGACGGGCGTCCCGGACGCTGCGGAAGCGGGCCAGGCCGTCGTCGGTGAGGTGGACGAGCCAGGCGCGCCCGTCGGCCGGGTCGGGCTCACGGGCCACCAGCCCGAGGTTCTCCAGGGAGTGCAGCTGGCGGCTCATGGTGGCCTTGCCGACGCCGAAGTAGGCGGCCAGATCGGTGGCCCGCTGCCGGCCCGCCGCCTCCAGGCGGACGAGCAGTCCGTAGGCGGCGGGCTCCAGTTCGGGGTGGACCTCCCGGGCCATCTCGCCCGAGCTGGCCCGCGCCCGGCGCAGGAACACCGCCAGCTCGCGCTCCAGCGCCAGGAACTCATGGTCCACGCCGCTCTCGTCGGGCGTGCCCGGCTCCGGCTCGATGTCGTTCCCGCGCACGTCGGTACCCCTCATACGGTGCCCTGCCGATTCCTGCGGCGTCCTGCCGATCCACGCGGCGTACCGCCGATTCCCACGGCGTCCCGCCGGTGAAGGTTTCGTCCGCGACCGGTCGGCCCCGCAGCCCGGACAGTATTCCGCAGAAGGGGACCGACAGCGGCACCTGAACCCGCTTCCCCACCCAGGTCACCGGGCTCTTCGCGGTCCGAGGCCCCACTATGCACCCAGCGTATACATGCTGTGTATAGTCCTCGACGTACCGCACGCCTGTGCGGATTTCCGCACAGAGGAGTGATGCGTCGTGCCCAGAAAGATGCCGTTGTCGGGGATGGGGTTGGCCGCGGCGCTGGTGACGGCGCTCACACTGACGCTGAGCGGCTGCTCGATGGACACGACGGCACCGGGCTCGGCACGGGGCGAGGCGGCCTCGGACGCCAAGGGCTCGTTCGGTCCGGTGGACTGCCGCAAGGCCAAGTGCATCGCCCTGACCTTCGACGCGGGCCCGGGCAAGGACACACCGAGGCTGCTGGACATCCTCGAGGAGAAGAAGGTGCACGCCACCTTCTTCCTGCTGGGCAAGCACCACGTCATCAAGCACCCCGACGTGGTGCAGCGCATCGAGGACGAGGGCCACGAGGTCGCCAACCACACCTGGACGCACCAGGTCCTGACCGACCGCAAGCCGGACGAGATACGGGCCGAGCTGGAGAAGACACAGCTGGCCATCGAGAAGATCACCGGCAAGAAGCCCCGGCTGATGCGCCCGCCGCAGGGCCGCACCGACGACACGGTCTCGGAGATCAGCAAGGACCTGGGGCTCTCCCAGGTGCTGTGGAGCGCCACCGCCAAGGACTACTCGACCAACGACTCCGCGCTGATCAAGAAGCGGATCCTGGACCAGGCGAGCAAGGACGGCATCATCCTGCTCCACGACATCTACAAGGGCACCGTGCCCGCCGTGCCCGGGATCATCGACGCGCTCCAGAAGGACGGCTACACCTTCGTGACCGTCCCCGAGCTGATGGCCCCGGCTCGGCCGGGGCCATCAGCTCGGGGACGGTCACGAAGGTGTAGCCGTCCTTCTGGAGCGCGTCGATGATCCCGGGCACGGCGGGCACGGTGCCCTTGTAGATGTCGTGGAGCAGGATGATGCCGTCCTTGCTCGCCTGGTCCAGGATCCGCTTCTTGATCAGCGCGGAGTCGTTGGTCGAGTAGTCCTTGGC
>MUNB01000174.1:6270-18102 GCA_002154345.1 Streptomyces griseus | reverse complement strand
GAACAGAACCGGCCGCGGGCCTTTCGCGTTCCCCGTCCACCCTTTATAGTCAGAGTGACTATAAAGAAGGAGGCGGGCGTGAGTCTCGCGGACGTACTCGATCCCCTGCAACAGCCCCTGGTGACGATCCTGGACACCCCGGTCAGCTGGACCGAGGTGCTGGGCTTCGGCAGCGGGGCGCTCTGCGTCTGGCTCGTGGCCCGCCAGCACCTCGCCAACTGGCCGATCGGCATCGCCAACAACCTCTTCTTCATCCTGCTGTTCGCCCAGTCCGGTCTGTACGCCGACGCCGGCCTCCAGATCGTCTTCATCACCCTCGCCGCGTACGGCTGGTGGACCTGGACCCACGGGGGTGGACCAGGGACATCGGTCCTGCCGGTGCGCAGGACGACCCGCACCGAATGGGCCTGGCTGCTCGCGGCGGGGGTGGTGGGGACCGCCGGGATCACCCTGCTGCTGTCCCGGGCCACCGACTCCACCGTCCCGTTCTGGGACGCGCTGACGACGTCCCTGTCGCTGATGGCGACGTACGGGCAGTGCCGCAAGCGGCTGGAGTCCTGGTGGCTGTGGATCGCCGCCGACGTGGTCTACATCCCGCTCTACGCCCACAAGGGGCTGTACCTGACCTCGCTGCTGTACGCCGGATTCCTCGCGCTCTGCCTGATCGGCCTGCGCAACTGGCACCGCGACCTGACCGCACGCACCGCACGGACCCCGGAGGCGGCCGCCGTATGAAGCGCTACGAACACGGCCTGGTCCTCGGCAAGTTCTACCCGCCGCACGCCGGCCACCACCACCTCGTCCGGACCGCCCAGGACCGCTGCGAACGGCTGACCGTGCTGGTCTGCGCCGCCTCCGTGGAGTCCGTCCCGCTCGCCGACCGGGTCGCCTGGATGCGCGAGATCCACCCGGACGTCACGGTGGTCGGCGCGGTCGACGACACGCACATGGACGTCAACGATCCCGCGGTCTGGGACGCGCACATGGCCGTCTTCACCGCCGCCGTGCCCGAGCGGGTGGACGCGGTCTTCACCTCGGAGGCGTACGGGGAGGAGCTCGGCCGCCGCTTCGGCGCCGCGTCCGTCCTCGTCGACCCCGACCGCACCCTCTTCCCGGTCTCCGGCACCGCCGTGCGCCAGGACCCGGCCGGCTGCTGGGACTTCCTCCGGCCGCCCGTACGGGCCGCTCTCGCCCGCCGCGTCGTCGTCCTCGGCGCGGAGTCCACCGGCACCACCACCCTCGCGCGGGCGCTCGCCGCCCACTACCGGGCACGCGGCGGGGTCTGGGCGCGCACCGGATACGTCGCCGAGTACGGCCGCGAGTACAGCGAGCACAAGCTGGCCGCCCTGCGCGAGCGGTGGCCCGGGGCCGCCTGGGAGGACGTCACCTTCACCACCGACGACTTCCCGCTCATCGCGAGGACCCAGAACGCCCGCGAGGAGGAGGCCGCCCGTGCCGGATCCCCGGTCCTCGTCTGCGACACCGACTCCTTCGCCACCACCGTCTGGCACGAGCGGTACGTCGGCGGCCGCAACCCGCTCGTCGAGGAGATCGCCGACCGCGCCGCCCACCACCTGTGGCTGCTCACCGACCACGAGGGCGTCGCCTTCGAGGACGACGGGCTGCGCGACGGCGAGGAGCTGCGCCCCTGGATGACCGACCGCTTCCGCGCCGAACTCACCCGCACCGGACGGCGGTTCATCGAGGTCACCGGCCCGCCCGAGACCCGGCTCGCCACCGCTGTCACCGCCGTCGACGAACTCCTCGCCACCGGCTGGGACTTCGCCGCACCCCTCCCGGAGAAACGATGAGCACCCCCGCCCCCGAGGGCTACGACCCCTACGCCTTCGCGCCGTTCGCGGTCACCGTCGATCTCGCGGTCTTCACCGTCCGCGAGGCCCGGCTGCACGTCCTGCTCGTCGAACGCGGCCAGGAGCCCTTCCGGGGCCGGTGGGCGCTGCCCGGCGGTTTCCTGCTGCCCCGCGAGTCCGCCGAGGACGCCGCCCGCCGTGAGCTCGCCGAGGAGACCGGCCTCGGCCCCGGCACGATCGGCGCCCTCCACCTCGAACAGCTGCGCACGTACACCGCCCCGGACCGCGACCCGAGGATGCGGGTCGTCTCCGTCGCGTACGCCGCACTCCTGCCGGACCTGCCCGAACCGCGCGGCGGCGGCGACGCGGCGAGCGCCCGGTGGTGGGACGCGGGCGCCACCGGGCCGCTGGCCTTCGACCACGACACGATCCTCGCCGACGCCCACGACCGGATCGGCGCCAAGCTCGAATACAGCTGTCTGGCCACCGCGTTCTGTCCCGCCGAGTTCACCCTCGGCGAGCTCCAGCAGGTCTACGAGACCGTCTGGGGCGTCGAGCTGGACCGCCCCAACTTCCGGCGCAAGGTCCTGAACGCGCCCGGCTTCGTCGAAGCCGTCGAGGGCCCGCCGCGCCGCACCGGCGGACGGGGCAAACCGGCCGCCCTCTACCGGGCGGGCGACGCCACCGCCCTGCACCCGCCGCTCCTGCGTCCGGCGCAGCCCGACGCTCCCCACTCCGCACCGGAAGGACGAGACGGATGACCATCGCCACCCCACCCCTCACCAAGCAGGCCGCGACCGGCGTCCTGACCGGGCTCGCCCTCGGCGACGCGCTCGGCTTCCCCACCGAGTTCAACGACGTGCCCGCCATCCTCGCGAAGTTCGGCCCCTGGCGGCAGCTGCCCCTGCTGACGCCCGCCGTCGTCTCCGACGACACCCAGATGACGATCGCGCTCGGCCGCGCCATCCGCACCGCCATGGACAGCGGACTGCTCACCCCCGAACGGCTGGTGGGCCCGGCCCGCGACGAGTTCGTCGCCTGGTACCACTCGCCCGACAACAACCGGGCCCCCGGCAACACCTGCCTCACCGCCTGCCGGCTGCTCGAACACACCCGCGTCTGGCAGGAGGCCAGCCAGACGCACTCCAAGGGCTGCGGCGCCAACATGCGGGTCGCCCCCGTCGGCCTGGTCCCCGGCCTCAGCGAGGAGCAGCGGGCCGGCGCCGCCCAGCTCCAGGCCGCCCTCACCCACGGCCACCCCACCGCGCTGGCCGCCTCCGACCTGCTGGCCCGCGCGGTGTTCCTGCTCGCCCAGGGCGCCGAACCCCTCGGCCTGATCGGGCAGTTGCGCAGCTACGCCGTGGACAACCGGGGCCGCTACCACACCCGCTGGCTCGGCGACCTCTGGCGCCACGCGGGCGACGCCACCCCGCAGGCGTACATCCAGCGCGGCTGGGACGAGTGCCTGGCGGCCCTGGAGACCGTACGGGACGCCCTGCGCGACCCGTCGCCGGAGACCGACCCGTGCGAGCGGACCGGCGACGGCTGGATCGCCGAGGAGGCCCTCGCCACCGCCCTGCACTGCTTCCTGCTCTTCCCCGAGGAGCCCGTCACCGCCCTGCGCCGCGCCGCCTGCACCCGGGGCGACTCCGACTCGATCGCCTGCCTGACCGGGGCGCTGGCCGGGGCGCACCTGGGCGCGGCGGCCTGGCCCAAGGAGTGGTCCGAGCGCATCGAGTACCGCAGCGATCTGCTCTCCCTCGCGGCGCTCTGGGACGCTTGAGCCATGACCACCGCCATCAACGACCTCCTCGCGCGGGCCGGCCTCCCGGTCACCGACCTGCGCCCGGATCTCGAACACGCCCCCGGCCCCCTGGCCTTCGCCACGGTCTCCGGCGCCCATCTGTACGGCTTCCCCTCCCGGGACTCGGACGTGGACCTGCGGGGGGTCCACGTCCTGCCCGCCGAGGACCTGCTGGGGCTGCACGAGCCGGAGGAGACCCGCACCCGGATGTGGGAGCGCGACGGGGTCGAGCTGGACCTCGTCACCCACGACCTGCGCAAGTTCGTCCGCCTGATGCTCCGGCCCAACGGCTACGTACTGGAGCAGCTGCTGTCCCCGCTGGTGGTGCACACCGGCCCGCTCCACACGGAGCTGGCCGCGCTGTCCCCGGGCGTCCTCACCCGCAACCACGCCCACCACTACCGGGGCTTCGCGGTGACGCAGTGGCGGCTGTACGGGAACACCGGCGAACTGAAGCCGCTGCTCTACACCTTCCGGGCCCTGCTCACCGGCGTCCACCTGATGCGCACCGGCGAGGTGCTGGCCCATCTGCCCACCCTGATCGAGGGGACCGACGCCCCCGCGTATCTCCCGGACCTGATCGCCGCGAAGGCCGAGGCCGAACACGGCACGGCGACGACGGGCCCGGACGAGGAGACCCTCGCCCGGGACGTGACGGAGCTGCACCGCGTCCTGGACGAGGCGCGGACCCGCTCCCGGCTGCCGGACGCGGTGACGGTCCTTCAGGACCTGCACGACCTCGTCGTACGGGCCAGGCTCGCGGCACTCCGGGACGCCTGATCACCCGGAGTCCCGTGCCGCCGAGGCCCGCCGGGTCCGGACGAGGAAGTCCTCCACGGCCGCCCGGTCGGGTTCCGGCGGCAGCGGGGAGCGGGCCGCCGCCTCGTCGTTCTCCTCGCCGAGGCGGTTCATCCGGCGCTCCACCTCCGGCCACGGCACCTCGCCGCGCTTCACCGCCAGCAGCTCCTCGCGCGCCTCGCCGACCTCGATGCGCAGCTCGCCCGTACGCAGCAGATCACGGCTGCTCGCCAGCAGCCGCAGCAGATGCATCGCGTGCTTCCAGCGCGGCGCCCCGTGGACCCGTACGTCCGCCTCCAGCTTCCTGCGCTGACCCAGTGCGTACCGGACGAACGTGCCGTGCGCGAGCCGTGACAGGAACGCTCCGCGCAGGGCCAGCAGGGCGCGGCCGGTGTCGTCCACGGACTCCACCAGTGGCGAGTGCAGGCACTCCAGCACATTCGGGTTGGCCCGCAGCGCGAGTTCGCAGAAGCGTTCCAGCTCCCAGGAGAACTGTTCCGGCGCGGGGCCCTCGACATGCGTCGGCGGCTTCTCGAAGCGCCAGAACAGCGGAGTCGGCGCGAGGAACACACCGCGCCGGTCCGTGTCGCTGTCCTCGGTGGCCAGCCCGAAGGCGCGCGAGCCCATGACGCACGCGTAGACCGTGTGGTCGCGTACGAGCGCTTCCTCGGCAGGAGTGATCATGGCCGCGAGCGTACGGGGGAGCAGGCGGCCGCGCCCCCGGATATCCGGGCCCGCCCTCAGCCCAGCCGGATCGTTCCGCCCGAGACGCTGATCCGCTCGGCGGGCAGCGGCCGGGGCGCCGGGCCGGCCTCGACCGCCGCGTCCGTGATGCTGAATCTACTGCCGTGGCAGGGGCAGTTGATGGTGCCGTCACTGACCGTCGAGACGAGACAGCTCGCATGGGTGCAGACGGCGGAGAACGCCTTGAACTCACCCTCCTCCGGCTGGGTCACCACCACCTTCCGCTCCTTGAAGACGGTTCCGCCGCCGACCGGGATGTCCCCGGTCGCGGCCAGCTCGACTCCGTCCGAAGCGCCCGGCGACGCCCCGTCCGAGGCGCCGTCCGAGGCGGTGGGCGTCCCGCTCGTGTCACCGCCGCCGCCCTCGTCGGAGGATCCGCAGCCGGTGGCCAGGGCCGCGGCGCCGGCCGCACCCGCGGCCAGCACCGTCCTTCGCCGTGCGTTCAATGGGGGCTCCTTCGGTGGCAGGGGTGGTGTCATCGTCGCGGCGGCGGGCCCGCAGGTGAAGCAACCGGGCGGACCGTGCGCCCGCCCGAGTGGCAGATGGGGTGATTTCGGCCGACATTGAGCCGGTGCGCGCACCTCATCGGAGAGGGCGCGCGCCTCACGAAGGGCGGAACCCATGGCGGGAAACGATCTCGGCAGCCTTCTCGGCGGTCTGCTGGGCGGCGGACAGGGCAGTGGTCAGGGCGGCGGACAGGGGCCCGGCGGGGCCGGGAACATCCTCGGCTCGCTGCTGGGCGCGCTCGCCGGGGGCACGGGCGGGACGTCCGGGGGAGCGGGCGGCGGCAACGCCCTCGAAGGGCTGATCGGCATGCTCACCAGGTCGGGCCTCGTCGACCAGGCGCAGTCCTGGGTCGGCACCGGCGACAACAAGGCCGTCAGCGGAGCCCAGATCGCCGAGGCGCTGCCCGACGAGACCCTGCGGAAGGTTGCCGAGGACTCCGGCGTCTCGCCCCGGGAGGCGGCCGAGCAGATCGCCCGCGCGCTGCCCGAGACGGTCGACAAGCTGACCCCGAGCGGCCAGGTCCCGCAGGGCGGCTCGATCGAGGACCTGATCAAACAGCAGAAGCTCTGAACCGGACGGCGGAAGCTCTCCGACGGTCCGTCCGCCGTCCTCCGCCCGACCCCCGGGTCGATTTCCTGTACAGTTGTCCAGGAAATCGACCAGGAGGCCCTTCGTCATGCATGTCGCAGCTCAGGTTCTGGTGGCGCTCGTCGCGGTCATCCACCTCTACTTCCTCGTCCTGGAGATGTTCCTCTGGGACACCGACCGCGGCCGCAAGGCCTTCGGCACGACCGCCGCCTTCTCCCGCGAGAGCGCCACGCTCGCCGCCAACCAGGGCCTCTACAACGGCTTCATGGCCGCCGGACTGATCTGGAGCCTCTTCGCGAGCGATCCTGTCGCCCACCAGACGCAGATCTTCTTCCTCATCTGCCTGGTCGTCGCCGGTGTCTACGGGGCCGCCACCGTCAGCCGGAAGATCCTCTACGTCCAGGCCGGGCCCGCCGCCCTCGCCCTCGCTCTCGTCCTCCTGGCCGGCTGAAGCCGATGGGCCCCGCGGTGACGGACGGCAGCGGCGACCCGCGGACCGCGCGCACCAGGGCCAGGCTCCGCGCCGCCCTGCTCGCCGCCTGCGAGGAGCGGCCGCTCGACCGGGTCAGCGTCTCGCAGGTGGTCCGGGGCGCCGGGGTCGGCCGGGCCACGTTCTACCTCCACTACGACGATCTGCACGCCCTCGCCGTGGAGGCCTGCGCCGAGATCGTCACCCGGGCGGTCGACGCCCTGCACGCCTGGGACGGCGCGCCCCCGGGCCCCGACGACCCGCCGCCCCCGCTCGGCGAGCTGCTCGCCGAGGTCGGCGCCCGTACGCCCGTCTACCGCAGCCTGCTCCGGGAGGGCGGCGGCGGACCGCTCGGCGAACTGCTCCACGCCGAACTCCGCCGGCGCAGCCTCGACGAGCTGCGCGCCCGCCGCCCGGGCGACCCCGGCCAGGACCTCACCGCGAGCGCCGTCGCCGGACTCTTCACCGGAGTGCTCGCCGACTGGGTGCACGGACACACCGCCGTCGCCCCCGACGCTCTCGCCGCCCGGATCTGGCGGATGCTCCTGGCCGTGCACGCCACCGCCCGTCTCACGGACGGAACACCGTGATCGCCGCCGCCCGGGCCGCTCTAGGCTGAGCGGAGCGGCGGCCCGCACCGAATAGCGCCGGGCCGAAGACGCGGCGGAGCAGCGACGAGCGAGGAGTACGACGTGGCGGTACGAGCGGTCCGGGGCGCGGTCCAGCTGGACCGGGACGAGGCCGGGCACATGGACGAGCGGGTCGGTGAGCTGCTGACCGCCGTCCTGGAGCGCAACGAGCTCGTCGCCGACGACCTGATCAGCATCTGGTTCACCGCCACCCCCGATCTGCACAGCGACTTCCCGGCCGCCGCCGCGCGCGGCCTCGGCATCGTCGACGTACCCCTGATCTGTGCCCAGGAGCTGGACATCGACGGGGCCATGCCCCGGGTCGTCCGTATCCTCGTGCACGTCGAGACCTACCTCTCGCGCGCCGAGATCAGCCACGTCTACCTCGGCGCCACCGCCACCCTGCGCAAGGACATCGCCCAGTGAGAACCGCCCTCGTCATCGGAACCGGGCTCGTCGGCACCTCCGCCGCCCTCGCGCTGGCGGGCCGCGGGATCCACGTGCACCTCGTCGACCACGACCCCGCGTCCGCCCGTACCGCCGCCGCACTCGGCGCCGGTACGGACGAGGCGCCCGAGGGCCCCGTCGACCTGGCGATCGTCGCCGTGCCGCCCGCCCACACCGCCGCCGTCCTCGCCCGGGCGATGCGCGACGGCGTGGCCCGCGGCTACCTCGACGTCGCGAGCGTCAAGGGCGGCCCGCGCCGCGAGCTGGAGGCGCTCGGCCTCGACCTCGCCGCGTACATCGGTACGCACCCGATGGCGGGCAAGGAGCGCTCCGGGCCGCTGGCCGCGACCGCCGACCTCTTCGAGGGCCGCCCCTGGGTCCTCACCCCGACCCGGGACACCGACACCGAGGTGCTCAACCTCGCGCTGGAGCTGGTCGCCCTGTGCCGGGCCGTCCCCGTCGTCATGGACGCCGACGCCCACGACCGGGCCGTCGCCCTCGTCTCGCACACCCCGCAGCTGATCTCCTCGATGGTCGCCGCCCGGCTGGAGGAGGCCGACGAGACCGCCGTACGCCTGTGCGGCCAGGGCATCCGCGACGTCACCCGGATCGCGGCATCCGACCCCCGGATGTGGGTGGAGATCCTCTCCGCCAACCCCGGCCCGGTCGCCGACGTCCTCGCCGGGGTCGCCGCCGACCTGGCGGAGACCGTGACCGCGCTGCGCGGCCTGCACTCCGCCGACGAGGAGAAGCGGCGCGCGGGCACCGACGCCATCGAGGGCGTCCTGCGGCGCGGCAACGCCGGCCGCGTCCGGGTCCCCGGCAAGCACGGCGCGGCCCCCACCGCCTACGAGACCGTCGCCGTCCTCATCGGCGACAAGCCGGGCGAGCTGGCCGCGATCTTCGCCGACGCCGGCCGGGCCGGGGTCAACATCGAGGACGTCCGCATCGAGCACGCCACCGGCCAGCAGGCGGGCCTCGTCCAGATCATGGTCGAGCCCAGCGCCGCCCCGGTCCTCGGCGCGGCCCTCCAGGAACGCGGCTGGTCGATCCGCGGCTGACCCGGTCCCGTACGGACGGCCGGCCCCGGTCACGTACGAAGGGAGCGGCGCCACCCCCGCGCGGGTGGCCCGCCTCCCCCGTACGGGGTACAAGGGCACGCCCGGTACTCGGTAACCTGGTACGAGGCCGCCCGCAGGCCCGTCCGCCCCGCCCCGTGTACCAGGAAGGTGTCCACCACCGTGGAAACCGCACGCCCCTCCGTGATCGTCGCCATCGACGGGCCCTCGGGCACCGGCAAGTCGAGCACCTCCAAGGCCGTCGCCGCCAAGCTCGGCCTGAGCTACCTGGACACGGGCGCGCAGTACCGGGCCATCACCTGGTGGATGCTGAACAACGGCATCGACGTGGGCAACCCGGAGGAGATCGCCACCGCCGCCGCCAAGCCCGTGATCGTCTCCGGCACCGACCCGGCCGCCCCGACGATCACCGTCGACGGCGAGGACGCCTCCGGACCGATCCGCACCCAGGAGGTCACCTCCAAGGTCAGCGCCGTCAGCGCGGTCCCCGAGGTGCGCACCCTCATCACCGCGCTCCAGCGCTCCATCGCCGCGGCCGCGACCGGCGGCATCGTCGTCGAGGGCCGGGACATCGGCACCACCGTGCTGCCCGACGCCGACCTCAAGATCTTCCTCACCGCCTCCCCGGAGGCCCGCGCCGCCCGCCGCAGCGGCGAGGTGAAGGGCTCGGACCTGACCGCCACCCGTGAGGCCCTGATCAAGCGCGACGCCGCCGACTCCGGCCGCAAGACCTCGCCGCTCGCCAAGGCGGACGACGCCGTCGAGGTGGACACCACCGAGCTGACCCTCCAGCAGGTCATCGAGTGCGTCGTCACCCTCGTCGAGGGGAAGCGGGTCGCCGCGTGAGCGATGCCACAGGCGCGCCCACGCTGCGCGGAGCGGCCGTCGGGCGGTCCATCGGCATCGGCCTGATGTACGGGCTGTTCAAGCCCCGGGTGCTCGGCGCCTGGCGGGTGCCCGCCGCCGGACCCGTCATACTCGCGGTGAACCACTCCCACAACATCGACGGACCGATGCTGATGGGCACCGCACCCCGGCCGGTGCACTTCCTGATCAAGAAGGAGGCGTTCGTCGGCCCCCTCGACCCGTTCCTGCACGGGATCGGCCAGATCGAGGTGGACCGTACGACCGTCGACCGCACCGCCATCAGCCACGCGCTCGGCGTACTGGAGGACGGCGGAGTCCTCGGGATCTTCCCGGAGGGCACCCGGGGCGAAGGAGACTTCGCCTCGCTGCGGGCCGGACTCGCGTATTTCGCGGTACGGGGCGGGGCGCCCATCGTCCCCGTGGCCGTCCTGGGAAGCACCGAGCGCCGCGGACGGTTGATACGGGGGCTGCCCCCGCTGCGCAGCCGGGTCGACGTCGTCTTCGGCGACGCGTTCGACGCGAGCGCCGGCGACGGGCGGCGGACCCGCAAGGCGCTGGACGAGGCGACCCTGCGGATCCAGGCGCGGCTCACCGCCCACCTGGAAAGTGCCAAGCGCCTCACCGGGCGATAGGCCAGACTTGAGTACTTGAGTAGTGGGCCGCGCTGATCGCGGCCCATCGATGATGATGCAAAGAGGAACGGACTTCATGAACGACCAGATTCACTCCGACGGCTCGGGCCACGAGCACGGAGAACTTGGCGATGCCGAGTACGCGGAGTTCATGGAGCTCGCCGCGCAGGAGGGCTTCGACCCCGAGGAGGTCGAGGGCGCCCTCGGCGAGGCCGGTCACGGCCCGCTCCCCGTGCTCGCCGTGGTCGGCCGCCCCAATGTCGGCAAGTCGACCCTGGTGAACCGGATCATCGGCCGCCGCGAGGCCGTCGTGCAGGACAAGCCCGGCGTCACCCGCGACCGCGTCAGCTACGAGGCCGAATGGGCCGGACGCCGCTTCAAGGTCGTCGACACCGGCGGCTGGGAGCAGGACGTGCTGGGCCTCGACGCCTCCGTCGCCGCCCAGGCCGAGTACGCCATCGAGACGGCCGACGCGGTCGTCTTCGTCGTCGACTCCACCGTCGGCGCCACCGACACCGACGAGGCCGTCGTCAAGCTGCTGCGCCGGGCCGGCAAGCCCGTCGTCCTGTGCGCCAACAAGGTCGACGGCCAGAGCGGCGAGGCCGACGCCACCGCCCTGTGGTCGCTGGGCCTCGGCGAGCCCTACCCGGTCTCCTCGCTGCACGGCCGCGGCACCGGCGACATGCTGGACGCGGTCCTGGAGGCCCTGCCGGACGCCCCGGCCCAGAAGTTCGGCACCGCGCTCGGCGGCCCCCGCCGGATCGCCCTGATCGGCCGCCCGAACGTCGGCAAGTCCTCCCTGCTGAACAGGGTCGCGGGCGAGGACCGGGTCGTCGTCAACGAACTGGCCGGCACCACCCGTGACCCGGTCGACGAGCTGATCAACCTCGGCGGCATCACCTGGAAGTTCATCGACACGGCCGGTATCCGCCGCCGGGTCCACCTCCAGGAGGGCGCGGACTACTACGCCTCGCTCCGTACGGCCGCCGCCGTGGAGAAGGCCGAGGTCGCCGTCGTCCTGATCGACTCCAGCGAGTCCATCAGCGTCCAGGACCAGCGCATCATCACCATGGCCGTGGAGGCCGGGCGCGCGCTGGTCGTCGCGTTCAACAAGTGGGACACCCTCGACGAGGAGCGCCGCTACTACCTGGAGCGCGAGATCGAGACGGAGCTCGCGCAGATCTCCTGGGCGCCCCGCGTCAATGTCTCGGCCGTCACCGGCCGGCACATGGAGAAGCTGGTCCCGGCCATCGAGACCGCGATCGAGGGCTGGGAGACCCGTGTCCCCACCGGCCGGCTCAACGCCTTCCTCGGTGAGATCGTCGCCTCCCACCCGCACCCGATCCGCGGCGGCAAGCAGCCGCGCATCCTCTTCGGCACCCAGGCAGGCACCAAGCCCCCGCGCTTCGTGCTCTTCGCCTCCGGCTTCCTGGAGCACGGCTACCGCCGCTTCGTCG